>ONQJ01000149.1 GCA_900319935.1 uncultured Eubacteriales bacterium
CTTCGGACGGTTCGCTTGTACCAGCGGTCGTGTTTCATGATGCCGAAGGCGCCTTCGGCTTCAATGGAACGGTTCATCCGAAGCAAGGCTCCGTGGATAGGATAAAGAGAAACCAGAAAAGACTGGGCGACAACAGATCAAAGCAAAATTGCAGGACAGAGTACAACAAGATAGAAAAGAAAAAAACAGATACCCAGATAATTGGTAAGGATGAGGTCGCCAGTTCGAATCTGGCTATCAGCTCCATAAAGGAAGAAGCCGCCCAAAGGGGCGGCTTCTTCCTTTATCAAGATGTTCGTTTCGAACTGGCGACCTCACGCGCGGAGCGCGTTACAATAACCGGGCAGGCCCAAAGGGCCTGTCCGCCAGTTCGAATCTGGCTATCTCGTCGTCGCAAGCTGCACATCGCTTGCGACGACTTTTTATGCTTCGCATCAAAAGCCGCCTCGCGCTCGTTCCGCTGCTCCGCCTCTCAAAATCAAAACCGCATGGCCGCTACGGGCCTCGTCGACAACTTCGGCCCTCCGCTATGCCGGGTTTTGTTTTTGCAGGGACGCGGGATAGCGGAGATCGCTCCGCACGGCTCGAAAAGGACGCGCGCGTTCCGCGTTTGTCCTTTTCTCATCTGTGCTCCGTGTCTCCTCCTCTCAAAATCAAACCCGCGCGTTTCACTCCGAGCCTCGCCGACGACGTCGGCTCTCCGCAGCGCGGGTTTTGATTTTGTTGGGGATGCGCGCGTCGGAGATCACTCCGCAGGGAGGATTACCTTCCCCACCCGCGCAGATCCAAAGACCGCGGGAAACGATCAAATTCCCATCTTGCTTTTTTTCGAATTCGGGAGCTGGCCGGCGAGGGATTCCGATCCCCGGCGGGGACGATGGCGGCTTTCCCGTAGAACACGGCGAGTCCTGAGAAGAAAAAGCCAAAGCAGCCCGCGGCGACCGGCCGCGGGCTGCTGTTTTGCTGTTCGGGCGTGCTCATCCGATATACTCGTCGCGTTTCGAAAGCTGCTTGACCAGCACGAAGGCCAGGACGAAGACCACGAGCACGAAGACCACGAAGGTCGTAGAAAAGCTCTCGGTCTCGTTGACGGCGATGTAGTCGTACAGCCCGTGGATCACCGTCGGCACCAGCAGCGCAAGGAAGTTCCAGAGGCGGCTTGCGGCCGTTTCGCCGCAGTTCGCGCTGCGTTTGGCAAGACCGTAGTACGCGCCCATGAACACGCCGAAGCAGGCGTGGCCGGGCACGGCCGTGATCGCGCGCGCGAGAGCCGCGCCGACGCCGTACATCATCACGTAGCCGATGTTTTCCCACAGCGCGAAGCCCAGCGAGACGAACACCGCGTACACCACCGCGTCGAAGCGGCAGTTGAACTCCGGCGAGCGCCAGGTCGAGAGCGCCACAACGACGAAGTACATCCAGATCGGGTAGGCGGGGTTGTCCTCGCCGCCCGGCAGGAACCAGGCCAGCGCGATCGCGCCGAGGCTCTCCGCCGCCACAGCCAGGAAGGTCGCGACGACGCCCCAGAGCACGAGTGTGAGCAGCAGCTTGCGCGGCTCCTTCTCGATGCGGTCGTGCCGATAGACGTAGACGAGCAGGAGGATCGCCGGCAGGATGGCCGCGCCGATCAGCAGCGCCTTCGGCGCGAGATAGAGAAAGGAAAAGATCAGTGAGATCAGCATAACGTTAGCCCTCGATCGGCAGCGTCCAGTAGTGCTGCTGGAACAGGTCGGTGAAGCGGTAGGTCATCAGCGCCCGCCCCGCGGGGAGATACGCGTCGTAGACCTTCAGCTCGCCGTCCACGATCATCGGATCGCCCAGCATATAGCTGTCCTGATAGCTGCCGTCCGTTCCGTAGAAGTCGCAGAGGAAGTCGATCCGGTCGCCGGGCTTGAGAACGCTCACGACCTCTTCTTCCTCGGCGTAGGCGCCGGCGTGCTTGAGATCGACGCTCTCGCCGGCCTGGGTCAGGCTCTTGGCGACGGTCTCGGTCTCGCCCGCGTAGACGCTGCGCGCGCCGACGACGGAGCCGCGGCCCTCGCTGTCGAAGGAGATCAGCAGCTCGGCGCGCTCGCCGTTGAGCAGCACCGGGACATAGCCGGTGTCGACGCGGTCCGCGCCGCTGCCGGTGGAGTATTCGCGGTAGTAGGCGATGAAGTGGCCGTTGATCGTCAGCCAGGTCAGCTCCGTCGGCGCCATGAGCTCGCCGTCGTCGCTCCACTCGTACACGTTGTCGCGGCCCAGGTCGATGTAGCCCGCGCCGTCGTAGACGAACATGTTCAGATCGAGCTCGCGCACCAGCTTCCACTGGTCCGCGCTCAGCCGGATCACGAACTCGCCCGCGTCGTTCTCCGTCCAGACGAGGGCGGAGGGATCGAAGAGGTTCTCCGCGATATCGAGCCCATGTCGCCGGAGAGGAAGGCGCTGATCAGGGAGTTGATCAGATCGGCGCTGTCGGAGGAAGAATAAGAGCCGCCGGACGAGCTGCCGTAGCCGGACGAGCCGGAAGAGGAGCCGTAGCCGCTCGGATAACCGAAGCCGTAGCTGCCGGCCGAGCCGGACAGGCCGTACTGGCTCAGATCTCCGAAGAGCGAGGAGTAGGGGCTGGAATAGCCGCCGGTGGACAACTGCCCGGAGGTTTCCATCGAGGCGAACTCGCGGATGCACTGCGAATAGCTCTCATCCAGGCCGATGGCGTCGTAGGTCTTCACGGCCTTGTCGACGTTGGAGAGCTTGCGGTAGGGGAAGTAGATGGACACGCCGTAGGCGTTGTTCATGTTCGAGGAGGTGCGGTTGTACTTCACCGCGCCGAGCACCGCCTGCGAGAGCTGCCTGCCCTCGGCATTGCCGATGTTGCCGGCAAAATGCACCAGGTCGATCTGATCGATGGCGGTGCTGCGGGCGAATTCGCGGGTGTTGCTGCGCGCCTGGGACACCTGGTCGTACTCCTTGTCGGCGATCATGCCGCTGATCGACTCGGAGAAGGCCTTGAAGGCGGGGGGAACGGTATAGGACAGCTCCGCCAGGTCGACCACGGAGAGCGTGGCGGACTGGCCCTGCGCGCCGCGCGCGCAGGCGGTGACGAAGTCGTCGACGATCTGACGGCCGGTTCTGCGAAAGCTTGGTCAGCCATTCGGTGTAATACCAGCCGGTGCCGGGCTCGGTCTCCTCGGAGGCGATGAGGTAGTCCGCGAGATCGGAGAGCATCAGGCCGTTTTCGAGCGTGCCCATCAAACAGGCGTCAAAGCCGACGAAGTCGAACTTCACGCCGCCCTTTTCGAGCGCCTGCTTGATCCCGGCGAGCGTCATCGAGCTCTTCGAGCCGTAGCGCTGGTCATAGCCGAAGCCGCTGACCGAGCCGCCGCCGTGATCCCAGAAGATCAGTTCGTAGCGGTTGGCGGGGAAGTTCTTGGCGCTGTACGCGATAAAGTCCGCGAGCGTGTCCGGGTCGGTCATCGAGCCGGTGCCCGCGTTGTTCTTGAGCACCTTCAGGTTGCCGGTGACGACCTGGTAGATCTGGTTGCAGCGCGTGCTGACGACGTTGTTGTTCCAGCGCGTGCAGCCGCCCGTGTAGACGATCAGGTTCACCTTGTCGCCGATCGTGGCGCGCGTCATTTCCAGCAGGTCCTTGGTGGCCATGCCGCCGCGGGCCTCGAGGTCGGTGCCGCACATGTAGACCATGATCGTCACGACGTCCTTGTTCCTGCCGCGGATCGTCGTGAATTTTTCGCGCGCGCCGTC
>ONQJ01000148.1 GCA_900319935.1 uncultured Eubacteriales bacterium
CACCAGCAGCCCGGTCGGATGGATCATAAAGGAATTGAGCTCAAGGCCGTCGTATCCGGCGGCCTTGATTTTTTGCAGCGTCTCGCGGGCCTGCGCCTCGTTCGAGGTCACGGAACCCAGCATGATCTGTTGTACGTAAGTCTTCATTTTTTGATTCCCTGCAATACCCTGTTGAGTTGCTTGATGGATTCCTCGTCCGCGCCGCCCTGCTTGAGAAGGCTCAGCATGGTCATACGTCCCATCATGCGCTGCAGCGCGGGATTGTCCTTGACCGCGTCGGCCACGTCGCCCCGCTCGGAGGCTCCCTTGGCCATCATGGCGTTCACGATTGCCCCGGCCTGCGGGTGCTGCCGGATTTCGCCGAGCGTGTCGTTGATGGAGAAGCAGCTCGGGTCAATTTCGCCCGCATCGAACCAGTTGGTGACGCTGGCTGCGGCCTTGTTGAAGATATAGCTCTCGTCCGGCTCGGCAACACGGCGGATCACCATGCTGTCGCTGCATCCGTCGGCTTCGGCCCGAATCAGATGCTCACCCAGCAGCGGAATTTCAAAGCGGAACACGGTCCTGCCCGTTTGAGAGCCGATGCGCGTCCCGTCCACGTAGAGGCTCACCTCACCGCAGTTGGAGTAGACTTTGATCTCGGTGGTGTCCTCGCAGCGGTTTTCATAGCGCTTGCCGCAGAGGTGGACGAAGGGCTCCCGCTTGTTCCAGGCGGCCTGGTTTTCGCCGTGCTTCCCGCCCTCGTCGCGGCCGTCGGCGGCAAAGTCAAAGAGATTCCACACATGCGTCGCCCAGAGATAGGGCCGCGCCTCGATCATTTTGAGCATATGCTCGTGGTACAGCGCCTGGTATTCCTCGGTATAGTCGCCCTTTTCGGGGCGGGAGGAGTGGAAGGCGGGGTTGGCGTCCGCACCGTATTCGGAAAAGCCGATGACGCGCTCGGGGTATTTCGCGTGATATTCGTCGAAAAACTCATCGGTCTGCTCCAGCTCGCCCAGATACCAGCCGAAGTAGAGGTTATAGCTGTTGATGTCGGGGATTTCCAGGATGGGGCTGTCGATCTCCAGCATGAACACGTCCGCCATGGTGGTGGGCCTCGTGGGATCCATCCGATGGCACAGCTCGTTGAGTGCCCGGTGGTTTTCCAGCAGTTCCTCATTCACGGCGCTGGCCGCGGTGATCTCGTTCGACAGGCCCCAGACCGCGATGCAGGGATGGTTGTAACACTGGGTGATGAGCTCACGCATCTGGTCCAGCGTGTTCTGCCGCCCGTCGTGCATGTGCATGGTGATGTAGGGGATCTCCGCCCAGACCACAACGCCGTTCTCGTCGCAGAGATCATAAAAGTCCTGCGCGTGCTGGTAGTGGGCCAGGCGCAGGGTGTTGGCGCCCAGTTCGCGGATGATGTCCATGTCAGCCTTGTGGTCGTCATAGGAGAGGGCGTTGCCCTTGCCCTTGAGATCCTGGTGACGGCTCACGCCGCGGAGCGGGTAGCTGCGGCCGTTGAGGAAGAAGCCCTTTTCGGGGTCGCAGGTAAAGACGCGGCAGCCGAAGCGCGCGGAGACCTCATCACCGGAGGGCAGCTTCGCCGTGGCAGTATAGAGATAGGGATCGTCCACACCGTCCCAGAGGCGCACGTTTTCAATCGTAAACTCCGCCGAGCGCTCGACGGTCTTCGTTTCGCCGTTTACGGTGATATCCACAGAAGCGGCGTTGTGCCAGGTCTCCACGGTGACGGTCGCCGTTTTCTTTTCCAGATCCACGACCGGGGTCACTTTGATCCCCGGGGTGCCGTCCTTCAACAGTTCAAAGTGCTCCGCCGGAACAGCAATCAGCTTCACTGCGCGATAGAGCCCGCCGTAAAAGGTAAAATCCGCCTTTTGCGGGTACACCGTCGTATTGTCCTCGTTGCTCACGCACACGGCCAATACGTTCTTTTCGGCAAGTTTCCCGCTCAGCTCCACCCGGAAGGCAGAGTATCCGCCCTCGTGACGGCAGAGCTGTTCGCCGTTGAGAAACACATCGCAGCTCATGGCCGCGCCGCCGAATTCCAGGAACAGCCGCTCTCCAGCGGTTTCTTCTGCCGTCAGCTCGCGCACATACCAGCAGCTTCCGCGGTGATAGTCGTTGCCGCCGTCTTGGCCGTCTACGGCGTTCCAGGTGTGCGGCAGCGTGACGGCTTCGCCCTGCGCGGCATAGGCCATGGCGGTATCGACGGGGATGGCGGCTTTCAGAAACCGCCATCCCTCGGTGAGAGTTGTGATCTTACGCATTTTTCGGATCT
>ONQJ01000147.1 GCA_900319935.1 uncultured Eubacteriales bacterium
TCGAGTGGCGGATGCGCGGATTTCAGATCGAACTGCCTGAGGCGCTCCCCGATTTCGTATGGGAGGACGCGGAGACGATCCGCGCGTCCTATTCCTTCCCGACGGCGCTGAAATACTACCTCAAACGCCTCTGACAAGCGCTTTCCGGGCATTTCGCAACCGCCGGTTGCGGAAGTTCCAGCCGCCCTTGATGGCATGCAAACGGCTCTTCGGGTACACTTGACTCATCCGAATCGAAGGGAGTTTTTTCAACATGATACTCGCAGACAAGATCATCGAACAAAGAAAGAAGAACGGCTGGTCGCAGGAGGAGCTGGCGGAGAAAATGGACGTCAGCCGCCAGTCCATCTCCAAGTGGGAGAGCGCGCAGTCCGTGCCCGATATGGGCCGCATAAAGACGAGCTCGAGCAGCCGGAGCTCACGCCTGTCGCCGAGAGCGACTTTGATCTGCGCACCGTGTCGATGGAGGAGGCCTCGGCCTTCCTGCGGATGCGCGAGGAGAACGCGCCGCGCATCGCGCTCGGCGTGATGCTGTGCATCCTCTCCCCGATCCTGATCATCCTGCTCGGCGGCGCGCAGGAATCGGGCCGGATCGCGCTGAGCGAGGCGCAGGCCATGGGGCTGGCGCTCGCGGTCCTGTTCGTGCTGGTGGGCTGCGCGGTGGCGCTCTTCGTCACGAGCGGGCTGCGCTCGAGCCGCTTCGAGTATCTGGAAAAAGAGCCGATCGACACGCTCTACGGCGTGGACGGCATGGTGCGCGACCGCCGCGAGAAGTTCCGCCCGATCTTCTCGAGACATCTCACGATCGGGATTGTGCTGTGCGTCGTCGCGGTGCTGCCGCTGTTTCTGAGCCTCTTCCTCTTCGGCGAGGACGAGAGCTTCTTCCACATCATCGCGATCTGTCTGCTGCTGGCGATCGTCGCCGTCGGCGTGCTGCTGATCGTCCGCGTCTCCATCGTATGGGACGGCTTCCAGCAGCTGCTGGAGGAGGGCGATTACGACCGCGGGATCAAGGTCGCGGACAAGAGATACAGCGCGATCGCTGGCTGCTACTGGATGCTGGTCACCGCCGGTTTCCTCGCCTGGGGCTTCATCACGAACGGCTGGGACCGCTGCTGGATCGTATGGCCGATCGCCGGCGTGCTCTACGGCGCGGTCTACGCCATCCTGCGCGCGATGAACAGACGCGAGGGCTGAAACATACGACAGCAAAGCGCCGGCTTCAGGGCAGTGCCGATCTCGCCCCGTTTTCCGGAAATACATCCTCGATGTGACAGGACATGGCAGAGCCGCTTTTGGCTCTGCCGTGTCCTGATTGTTTTCAAGTCTTTATCTCCCCGCCTCGGGCAGGCAGTGCATCTGCGTCCGTCCGAGCACCCGGAAGCCCTCGGCCGCGCCGCACAGCGCGCGGACGCCGAAGTCCGCCGAGCGCAGGCGCAGGTAGAGCGAAATGCTCTTTGCGTCGGCGCAGTTTTGCGGGAACTGGCTCTTATGGCATCCGAAGATCGCATCCAGCTGCCGCTGAAGCAGACCGCGGGTCTCGACGAAGCGGTCCGGCTTCGCCGTCATGTAGAAGGCCAGCGCCTCCACCGGTGCGCTTTGCGCTCCGTATCGCGCCATGATCTCCGCGAAGGGGGCGAAGAAAGCAAGGCGCTTCGCGCACTCTCCTACCCGGCGGTGGTCGACGTGGCACTCGCTGGACACGTCCGGGTCCGGCGCGAAGATCAGCTGCGGCTTCGTCTCGCCGATGACGCGCGCGACGCCGCGCAGCAGCTCGTCGACGTCGTAGAAGCCGCCGTCGCACAGTCCGAGGAAACGCACGTCCTCCACGCCGAGCGTCTTTGCCGCGGCGATCGCTTCGGCCTTGCGGAACTCGGCAAGCTCCTCCGGCGTCGTGCCCTCCGGCGCGTGCTCGAGCCCGTAGCGGCCGTCGATACAGATCAGAAAGGTCACCTCTTTGCCTGCGGCGGCCAGTTTGGCCGCCGTGGCGCCGGCGCCGATCTCGATGTCGTCCGGGTGCGGGCCGAGGAAGAGAAAGCGCTCATACTGCTCGACTTTGGGCAGCGGCGCTGCGAGACGCAGGACAGAGCGCAGGACGCTCATGCCTTTTTCTGCGCGCGGCGTTCGCGCAGCTCCTCGCAGATGCGGTCATACTCTACATGAAGTAACTCACGACCAGCAGCACGGCGGGCAGCACCGTCATGACCAGCAGCAGACCCAGCGACTGGCCGTGGGACACGCCGCGCAGCAGCTCGTGGATCGTGGAGAGCTTCTCCGTCTCCGTGATGCTGCCGGAGGCCGCGGCGTTCTCGAGCGTGGAGATCTCGTTGGTGTAGCGCGTCACGCCCGTGAGCAGATAGGTGCCCGAGGTGATCACGACCGTCAGCGCCGAGGCGAGCTTGGTCAGGAAGGGACGCAGCGAGGTGATGATGCCCTCGTCGCGCGTGCCGCGCGTGTATTCGTTGTACTCGACCGTGTTGATCACGGAGATCATCAGGATGAGATAGAAGCCGTATTGGCCGAAGTTCGCGAGCATGTAGCCGAGCGTGATCAGCAGGAACTTCAGATCCATCCCGCCGAGCATCACCGCTCCGGCCCTGAGCGCAAGGCCGGGGCCGATCATCAGCACGTAGCCCGCGAGCGCGACCTTCATCAGCACGCTCATGAGTCTCTTGCGCGGCATCTTGCGGGAGATGGCCGGATAGAAGATCATCAGCAGCGCCGTGACGGACATGCCCACGGTGGTGAAGAGCGAGTAGAGCCCGCCC
>ONQJ01000143.1 GCA_900319935.1 uncultured Eubacteriales bacterium
CCGCATCATCTCCGAGATCAGCGAGATGCGCAAGAAGGACAAGCCCGTCATCACCGGCTATGAGTTCCACGTCATCGACCTGGTCACCTACGTGTGCCCGAAGGCGCTGATCCTGCCCTATCTGCGCGAGACGCTCGAAGAGCTCAAAGCGCGCAAGCCCGACAAGAAGAGCCCCTTCCGCGCCCGCGTGGCGATCGTCGGCTCCGAGATCGACGACCCGAGCCTGACCAGGCTCATCGAAGACGTCGGCGCCCTGGTCGTGTCCGACCGTTACTGCTTCGGCTCCACGCCCGGCCGCGAGGTCATCGAGCTCAAGGACGACGAGCCCGCCCTGCGCCAGATCTGCCTGCACTACATGCAGGTGTCCGAGTGCGCGCGCTGGATCTCCGACGAGAAGGTGCTGCAGCGCCGCGAGACGGCCGACCGCCTTGCCAAGGAGTTCAAGGCCGAGGGCATCATCTACGAGCAGATGAAGTACTGCGATTACTGGGGCTTCGAGCGTCGAGCAGATGAAGTACTGCGATTACTGGGGCTTCGAGCGTGCGCTGGTCAGCCACATCATGCACGACGAGTACGGCTGGCCGGTGCTCTCCATCGACCGTCTGTACAACAACGGCAATTCCGGCCAGCTGCGCACCCGCGTCCAGGCCTTTGTGGAGTCGCTGGAGATCAAACGCATCCATAAAGAGGAGGGAAAGAAGTAATGGCGAAGGTACAGTATCCCAACCCTAAATTCTGGAAAGCCAAAGATAACATCGACTGGAAGAAACAGGGCAAAAACCTCAAGGAAGTCGTGGGCATCTTCGGCGAGCTCCTGAAAGAGACCGACTGGCAGAAGTTCGGCAAGGATATGGCCGACGTCTTCAAGGCCGACGGCCAGCGCATCAAGGAGGAGTACAACGACTTCATGGCCCTGGACAAGGCCGAGAAGTGGGACCGCGTCGTCAACGGCGAGCGCAGCCTGGGCCGCCTCTACCGCAAGGGCGCCATGGCCACGGTCCGCCGCGAGTGGCGCGGCGTCAAGGACACCGCCTACGATTTCTGGGAGTGGGCCCGCATGTGGGGCATGCTCCTCGCCACCTTCTCCAAGGACCTGGTGCCCGCCATGAACAGCGCGCTGTGGTATCGCTGGATGATCTCCTATTTCTGCTGCCACGGCTTCATGGACAAGAACATCCTCGGCCTGCGCGGCTCCAACCTGCGCATGAGCCATGAGGTCACCTACCAGATCTTCCGCTACGTCGCGGAGAACCTGGTCTTCCTCTCCAAGGCGGACCGCAAGAACGGCAACAGCGAGGAGCTCAACAAGATGCTCTTCACCTTCGACGAAATGACCATGGGTCAGATCGCCGCCGGCTTCCCGGATCTGCTTGCCATCCCGCACCAGCTGCTGCCCATGTTCCTCGTCTCCGAGATCGACCAGCTGGTCTGCATCCCCTATATCGACGCGGTCGAGAGCTACGGCCTGCCGGCCGACACCTGCCCGGTCCCGTCCTCCGAGTGCGGCGCGCTGGTCATCAACGCCCTGCCCGACATGGGCTCGCTGTTCATCTCCAGCTCCATGCCCTGCGACGGCTCCACCATGGCCTCGTCCTACTTCTCCCGCCGCTTCCCCGACACCCCGGTGTTCCATCTCTGCTTCCCGGTCCGCTACCTCGACGAGGAGACCGTACAGATGGGCGCGGAGGACATCAAGGCCTGCATCAAGGCCATCGAGGACGCCACCGGCGCCAAGTGGAACTGGGATCACTACTTCGAGTGCATGAAGCGCTTCAACCACGAGACGGACCTCGAGCTCCAGAAGTGGGAGATCAACAAGTCCGCCTACCCGCAGTTCATCGGACCGAGCTACGAGCTCTTCCGCAAGTGGAACTACGAGATGGACGGCGGCATCGACCCGCGCGTCGTCCCCTCGATGGAGAAGGTCAACAAGATGCTCATCAAGGCCTACGAGCGCAAGGAAAGCGCGTGGCCTGAGCGCAAGATGAAGTACCGCGGCATCGTGTGGTCCTGCCCGGCCCACTACTACGCCAACTTCTCCAACTGGCTGGCCAACTGCTGGGGCATCGACATCCTCGTCGAGATGGAGTCGCTGAACTACACCAAGCACCTCGAGACCGAGGACAAGGAAGAGGCCCTGCGCGACCTCGCCCGCCTGTACGAGCGTATGGTCATGCGCCGTCACACCAACGGCGGCTACCAGAACGTCGTCGACGAGTGCTGGAAGCAGTGCCAGGACTGGAACGCCCAGATCGTCATCATGTACCAGAACGTCGCCTGCAAGAACATGGCGACCGTTCAGGGCCTGCTGGACGAGCAGGGCCGTCAGCGCGGCTACGACCTGATCTGGGTCGAGCACGATCTGATGGACCCGCGCACCGTTTCCAGACGCAATATGCGCGACAAGGTCAACAACTACATGCGCACCGTTCTTCAGGCCGAGCCTGTCGACCCGTCCCTCGTCGAGTTCGAGGACGAAGTCTGCATGTAAGTTCCCGCGAAACCATCATCAAACAATAAATAATAAAAATCGGAGGAAATATACATGAAATACTTTGGCGGCTGCGACGTAGGCTCGACCTTCACGAAGGCAGTTATTCTCGACGAGAACGGCAAGATGATCGCGGATACGACGATCCGCAGCAAGATCAATTCGGAGCTGAGCGCGATCGCGGCGATGGAAGAGGTCTGCAAGCAGGCGGGACTGAAGGACTCGAAGGAGCTTGAGTACCTGATCGGCACG
>ONQJ01000141.1 GCA_900319935.1 uncultured Eubacteriales bacterium
GCGCAGCGCGTCCTATCTCTCGGCGGGCGCGGCGGATCTCCTGTATCTCTCGGTGCGCCTCGCCATGTGCGCCATGACGCTCACGGGCGACGATCCCTGCCCGATCATCCTCGACGACACGCTCGTGAACTTTGACGACGCCCGCGCCAAGCGAGCCATGGAGCTCTTCTACGAGATCAGCCGCGAGCGGCAGGTCATCCTCTTTACATGCCACAAGCGCGACTACCCCGACGCCGTCGTGGACGCAAACATCATCTGAACGCCGCAAACCGCGCGTGGAGACCCTCCCCGCGCGGTTTTTTCTGCCAGTTTGCACAAACTTTCGTTGACTTCATGCCCGACTTATCGTAAAATATTGGTTAAGAATTCACCATATTCGGCATATACTGTTTCAAAAACGATTCAGAAAGAGGGACTCCAGATGAAAAAAGATAAAAAAGAACCGAAGAAGAACGAAGACGCCGCCCTGAAGGCGGAGATCAAGGCGCTGCGCGAGCGGCTTCTCGCCCAGCAGCAGCAGATCCGCGAGGCGAAGCTGCCGATCATCGTGCTCATCGAGGGCTGGTCCGCCGCCGGCAAGGGCAGTCTGATCAACGAGCTCATCAGCGAGATCGACCCGCGCTTTTATAACGTCATTTCCCCCGTCATCACGCCGGAGGCGGAGTGCCGCTATCCCTTCCTCTATCCCTATGCCAAGGCCATCCCGGAAAACGGCAAGATCATGTTCTACGATTCCGGCTGGATGGAGGACGTGGTGCGCAAGCTCCTGCGCCGCGAGATCACGAAGGACGAATACAAAAAGCGCGTGCGCGCGGTGAACGAATTCGAGCGCCAGCTGCGCGACGGCGGCTATCTCGTTTTGAAGCTCTTCGTCGACATCGACAAGAAGGAGCAGCGCAAGCGTATGCAGGCCCTGCGCGAGAATTTCGAGACCGAGTGGCGCGTCACGCAGGACGATCTCTGGCAGCACCGCGAGTACGACGCCTTCCGCGACGCCTATGAGTCCTTCATGGACAAGACCGGCAAGACGATCCCCTGGCACCGGCTTGACGGCAGCGCGAAGCGCCTCGCCGCGCACGAGGCTCTGAGCCTCCTCGTCGCGCAGGTGGACGAGGCCCTCGCCGCCGGGCGCTACGTCGGCAAGCCCTTCAGCGAGAAGTTCCCGCTCAAAAAGATGCCGAAGCTCGCCGACGTCGATCTCTCCCCGTGCATGACGGACGAGGACTACAAGCGCGAGCTCAAGAAGCTGCAGAAGCGCCTGGGCGAGCTGCACAACGTCGTCTACCGCAAGAAGATCCCCGTCATCCTCTGCTATGAGGGCTGGGACGCCGCCGGCAAGGGCGGCAACATCCGCCGCGTCGCGCGCCCGCTCGACCCCAGAGGCTTCGACGTGATCCCGATCGCGTCTCCCGAGCCGCACGAGCTCAACCGCCAGTATCTCTGGCGCTTCTGGACGCGTCTGCCCCGCAGCGGCCACTTCTGCATCTTTGACCGCACGTGGTACGGCCGCGTCATGGTCGAGCGCCTCGAGGGCTTCTGCACCGAGGACGACTGGAAGCGCGCCTTCAACGAGATCAACGAGTTCGAGCGTCAGCTCACCGACTGGGGCGCGGTCGTCCTGAAGTTCTGGATCCACATCGATCAGGACACGCAGCTCGCCCGCTTCAACGACCGCCAGAACACCCCCGAGAAGCAGTGGAAGCTCACCGAGGAGGACTGGCGCAACCGCGAGAAATGGCCGCTCTACGAGGAGGCCATCGACGAGATGATCCAGAAGACGAGCACCGAGAACGCCCCGTGGTTCATCATCGAGTCGAACGACAAGAAGTTCGCCCGCATCCGCACCCTGCGCATCGTCATCGACGCGCTGGAGAAAGCCTGCAAGGAGCAGCTTGCCTGAGGTAATTTATGGCTTCGAAAGAGAAAGAAAAAAAGACCGCCCAGCTTCCGGCTGAATCCATTTACATCAACCGGGAGCTGAGCTGGCTGGCGTTCAATGAGCGCGTGCTGCTCGAGGCGGCGGATCTGTCCGTGCCGCTTCTGGAGCGGCTGAAGTTCCTGATGATCTATCAGTCGAACCTCGCGGAGTTCTACCGCGTGCGCATGGGCATTTTGAACCACCGCGCCATTTTGACGCCGGAGAAGAAGGACGTCCTCACCGGCATGAAGCCGGACGCGCAGATCGAGGCGGTGCTGCGCGTCACGCGCGAGCAGCAGGTGCTCATGGAGAGCATCTGGAAGTCCATCCGCGAGGAGCTCCGCGCCAACCAGATCGACGTGCTGGACTTCAAGAAGATCAGCAAGGTCGATGAGCTCATGAGTAAGAAGCTCTTCGGCGATATCAAGGATCTCCTCTTCCCGAAGATCATC
>ONQJ01000140.1 GCA_900319935.1 uncultured Eubacteriales bacterium
CCGGCCTTGCCGATGATCAGTCTGAGCATCCTCTTTCCGCCCCCTTTTCGAAGTGATTCTTACCTTGTATTTTACCAAATCCGCGCCGCAGGCGCAAGAAAAAGTCAACGCAGCCCTCTCCGCGCATCGGAGAGGGCTGCGTTCCTTTTACTTTATACTTTTTCCGAGAGCCTTTTTTCGTTGTTCCGGTCGTGGTAGTTCTGATCCGGCTGCCAGCCGGGGAGGGGCAGACGCTGCATCGCGCCGAAGACCTTGGACTTCATGTCGGGATAGTCCGCCGAGAGCGCGGCGAGCAGTTCCTTGACCTCGTGGCGCTTGGAGCTCTTGTCCATCGGACAGGGGTTTTCGACCACGGGCAGCCGCAGCGCCTCGGCCAGATTTGCGATCTTCTTCTCGCCCGCGTAGACGAGCGGCCGGATCTGCGTGACGCCGGAGCGGTCGAGATAGGTCACGGGCCGGAAGCAGCTCAGCCGCCCCTCGAAGAGCAGCGAGAGCAGGAAGGTCTCCACCGCGTCGTCGAAGTGGTGGCCGAGCGCGAGCTTGGAGATCCCCCGCGCGCGGATCGCGTCGTTGAGCGCGCCGCGGCGCATCTTCGCGCACAGCGAGCAGGGGTTTTCTTCCTGCCGCACGTCGAAGACGATCTCCTTGATGTCGGTCCTGATCCGGGTGTAGGGGATGTCCCTCTCGGCGCAGAGCGCGGCCACGGGCGTGAAGTCCATGCCCTCGAAGCCGAGCTCGATCGTGATCGCCTCGAGCGTGAAGGGCAGGGGGTAGAAGCTGCGCAGATGGTCGAGCGCGAGGAGCAGCAGCAGGCTGTCCTTGCCGCCGGAGACGCCGACCGCAACGGCGTCGCCCGCCTCGATCATGTGATAGTCGTCCACCGCGCGGCGCACGGTCCCGGTGAAGTCGTTGAGTAGCTTATCCATCGTCGTCACCACGAAAATTAAAAATCGTTTTCAGGATTTTGGAGTATTTGCGAGGATTTACGAGATTTTGAGAGATTTCAAATTCAAAATCAAAAAAGCTGTTGACAGGCAAAAAACGCTGTGGTATAAAGAAAAAGCTCGCTTGAGGGAGTCTTGAAAAGATTGTAGCAAGCGCGCCTGAAAATGTCAAAACATTTGATTCTATACGGAGGCTCAACTATGTCCACGACCATGCTCACCAAGGAGTCCGTTACCCGCAAGTGGTACGTCCTTGACGCAGCCGGCAAGCCCATGGGCAAGACCGCTGCACTCGCCGCCGATCTGCTGCGCGGCAAATTGAAGACCGATTACACCCCCCACGTCGACTGCGGCGACTACGTCATCATCATCAACGCCAAGGACGCCGTCCTCACCGGCAAGAAGCTGGAGCAGAAGTACTACCGCACCCACTCCGGTTACCCCGGCGGACTGAAGGAGACCCAGTACAAGCACCTGATGGCCAACAAGCCCGAGCTTGCGATGCGTCTCGCCGTCCGCGGCATGCTGCAGAAGAACACCATCGCCGACTGGCAGCTCAAGCGCCTGCGCGTCTTCCGCGGGCCCGAGCACGACCACGCCGCCCAGAAGCCCGAAGTCTGGGATCGCTGAGAAGGAGGAAATAAAACATGGCTACTTATAAGACCAAGAAGCCCTATATGTACGGCACCGGACGCAGAAAGTCCTCGATCGCCCGCGTCCACCTCATTCCCAACGGCAGCGGCGTCATCACCATCAACGGCCGCGACATCGACGATTACTTCGGCCTCGAGACGCTGAAGCTCATCGTCCGCCAGCCCCTGGTCACCACCGGCACCGTCGGCAAGGTCGACATCGAGGCTACCGTCGCCGGCGGCGGCGTCTCCGGCCAGGCCGGCGCCATCCGCCACGGCATCGCCCGCGCGCTGCTCGTCGTCGACGAGAACAACCGCGCCGCCCTCAAGGCCGCCGGTCTGCTGACCCGCGACCCGCGCATGAAAGAGCGTAAGAAGTACGGCCTGAAGGCCGCCCGCCGCGCTCCGCAGTTCAGCAAGCGCTGATCCGATTTTTACAGGCACCCGCTTTTCGGCGGGTGCTTGTTTTTTTGTGCGGCGGGCGGCTTTTCGGCATCTCTCGCGGTTGCCGCGTCAGCGGCGAGCGAGAGGCCGTTTCGATCGTCGAAGCGCCCGAAGGGCAGCTTCGCCCGCCGCGCTCCCCAGTTCAGCAAGCGCTGACCCGATTTTTACAGGCACCCGCTTTTCGGCGGGTGCTTGTTTTTTTGCGCTTCGGTACGGAGCGGCGGATTGAGGCTTTCATAAAAAAATTAACGATAAACGTAAAATAATGCTTGACAAACATAAAACGCGGTGTTATAGTGGCCTCAGAAATTAACGATAAACGTTAATTATTAAGCGATAACAAGGAGATAACAACCATGGATAACACGAAACTGACCCGCAGCGCCGCCGTGATCGACCGCATTCTGAAGATCCTGCAGGGCTTTGCCCTCGCCGGTGTGATCGTCGCCGCGATCTTCATCCCGCTGACCGCCATCCTCGGCGAAAAGATCATCGCCAGCGCCGACACTCTGACGCTCGGCG
>ONQJ01000133.1 GCA_900319935.1 uncultured Eubacteriales bacterium
GTGCGCCAGTCGGCGCCGCCGCGGCGCTCCTCCACGGCGCGGTATCCCAAAGCGTAGAGATCGTGCGCCGCCGCGCCGAGCGTGAAGAGCCGCACGCTCTCCGCGTCGAGCTCCCGCACGGCGGCAGGCTTCGTCACGATCGGCACGGCGCTCGTTTTTCCGATCTCGCCGAGCAATTCCCTTCCCCGCGCCGTCGCCGCAAGCAGACGGGCGTAGGGCGGGATCCCGGCGGCCATGCCGCTCTTCACGCCGAGGGCCGCGCACAGCGCGCTGCGCCGCACGCGCGACATCGCCAGGCGCTTGTTCTTTACCGCGGCGCAGACGGCGTCCAGGCTCGGCTCCTCCGCCGCGGCTTTGAAAAGACGCTCGCCGAGGCCGCCGGAGGCGTCCGGTACTTCGGCGCAGCGCGCCGCGTCGAGCGCGCGCAGGCGGGACAGGATCGCCGTTTCCAGCACCTCGCGCGAGGGCGTGCCGCGGCCCATGGCCGCGTCCTTTTCATAGACCGCCTGCGCGGCCGCGGGCATGAAGGCGGAGACCTTCTCGCCGCGGCGCAGGAAGGCTCTGAGCTCGGAGGCCGAGCGCTTGTCTCCCTCCCCCGCGCCGTCGTGCGCGCTCCCCGTGCGCCGCACGGCGAGGGGCGCGAGTTCGAGCCGCTGATCGTAGATCGTCTTGAGATATTCGACGGCGAGGATGTTGTTCGGCCCCTCGAGCAGCCGTGCGGCCGGGCCGACGTCGCGTTCGAGCACGAGCTGCCGCGCCGCGGCGAAGGAGAGCGTCGCGTCCTCGGCCATCAGCGCGCGGATCGCGCCCGTCGTCTGCGGGTCGAGCAGCTTCCGGGCGAGGAAGTCAAGGTCCTCCAGGCGTTCGGCCTCCGTGCCGAAGGAGAGCGTCTTCGCGCCGAGCGCGCCGAGCAGGCCCACCGCGCCGCGGGCAAAGCCCTCCGCCGAGGCGAGCGACCAGGGAAGCGGCAGCTCGAACACCACATCGGCGCCGCAGCGGCAGGCGGCCTCGGCGCGCGCGTATTTCGAATAGATCGCCGCCTCGCCGCGCTGGACGAAGTCGCCCGACATCACGCACACGACGCCCTCGGCCTTCGTGCGCAGCATACTCTCGCGCGCAGGACCTCCGGATCATGTAAACTCACGCGCGCTTTTCGCCCGAAAAAGGGCTTGCTTTTTCCCGGTCTTGTATTAAAATAGTAATGTTAGTATATCGCACACAAAACGATTTTTTCAATAGAAAGGAACAAAACACATGAAAATTCTCGTCATCAACGCAGGCAGCTCCTCGCTGAAGTATCAGCTCATCGACATGGAGAGCGAAGTCGTGATGGCCAAGGGCCTGTGCGAGCGCATCGGCATCGACGGTCACCTCAAGCACAGCCCGCTCGTGGGCGACAAGCCCGTCTTCAACGAGGACGTCCCCATGCCCACCCATTCCGAGGCCATCGCCGCGGTCATCGACAAGCTGACGAGCAAGGAATACGGCGTTGTCGGCTCGATGAAGGAGATCGACGCCGTCGGTCACCGCGTCGTCCACGGCGGCGAAAAGTTCGCCTCCTCCGTGCTCATCAACGACGAGGTCATGAAGGCGATCGAGGAGTGCATCCCCTTCGCGCCGCTGCACAACCCGGCCAACATCACCGGCATCAACGCCTGCAGGGCCGTCATGGGCGATGTGCCGATGGTCGCCGTGTTCGACACCGCCTTCCACCAGACCATGCCCGGCAAGGCCTTCATGTACGCCGTTCCCTATGAGTACTACAAGAAGGACGGCATAGCTGATGGGCAAGCCCATCGAGGAGCTGAAGATCATCTCCTGCCATATGGGCAACGGCTCGTCGATCTGCGCGATCGAGAACGGCAAGAGCGTCGACACCTCCATGGGCTTCACGCCGCTGGTCGGCCTGCCGATGGGCACGCGCTGCGGCGATCTGGACGCGGGCGTCATCCAGTTCATCATGAACAAGTACGGCTACACGATCGACGAGATGCTCAATATCCTCAACAAGAAGTCCGGCGTGCTGGGTGTCTCCGGCGTGTCCTCCGACTTCCGCGACCTCGACAAGGCCGCGGGCGAGGGCATCGACAAGGCCAAACTCGCGCTCGACATGTTCAACTACTGGGTCGCCAAGGTCGCCGGCTCCTACGCCGCCGCGATGAACGGCGTGGACGCGATCGTGTTCACCGCCGGCGTCGGCGACCAACTCCAAGCGCGGCGAGGACGTGATGATCTCCACGCCCGATTCCAAGGTCAAGGTCTTCGTCATCCCCACGAACGAAGAGCTCGTCATCGCGCGCGACACCCGCGACATCGTCGCCGGCTGAGCAATTTGACAAAACGGACCGGGAGGGCGTCTGCCCTCCCGGATTCTTTATGTTTTTTATGTGGAAAGAACGCGGAAGCTGCGCTATAATGGCGGCAGAATACCGGGAGAGGTCGCTATGAAAAAAACTGCGTACAAGAGAATATCCGGCGGCGAGACGATCTGCGCGGTCTGGCTGTGTCTGCTCGGCACGGCGCTGCCGCTTGCGGTGCACGACGCCTATTTCGACATCACGCGCACCAAGGCCGTCGTGTTCTGGGCGCTCTCCGGCGCGCTTGTGCTCGCGTGGCTGCTGTGGCGTCTGCTCGGGCGCGAGGGGAAAGCGCTCCCTGTGCGCTTCGCGCCGCCCGATCTGCTCTTCACGCTCTTCGCCCTCTGCCACATCCTATCCTCGCTGCTGTTCCATCCGTTTTCGGCCGCTTTCCCCGCCGCGGACAACCGCTTGCAGGGGATCCTGAGCTTTGCGCTGTATCTGCCCGTCTTCCTGATCCTGCGCCGCGGCGGACGGCTGACGCCGTCCGTGCGCTTCGCGCTGCTGCTCGGCAGCTCCGCTGCGGCGCTGCTCGGTATCCTGGATATTTTTGATCTGAGCATCCTGCCGCTGCGCGCCGTCTCGCCGGCGATCGAGCTGCCCCGCTTTCTCTCCACCGTCGGGAATATCTCCTTTTTCGGCGCGCTGTGCGTGCTGTTCCTGCCCTTTGCGGCCTGGTACGCCCTGAGCGCGGAGACGCTTCGCGCGGCTTTGCCCTATGCGCTGTGTGCGCTGCTTCTCTTCTGCGGGGGCATGGCGGCGCGGACGGAGGCCTTCGTTCTCGGCGCCTTGGCTTTCTTTGCCGCGCTGCCGCTTTTCTGCCGCGACGCGGCCGTGCTGCGCCGCATGCCGCTGCTGTGGGCCGTTTCCGCCGCCGCTGCTATGGTCTTCTCGTTTGCCATGTCGCATGGGGCGCTCTACCGTCCGAGCGAGCTGACGCGGCTGCTCTGCGCTCCCGTGCCGATGCTCGCGCTGTGCGCGCTCTTCGCCGCGGCCTTCCTTTGGCTCCGGCAAAAGGACGAGCGCCTTGTCCTGCGCGTCCGAAAGGTTTACATAATTCTATTTTGGGCTCTGGCGATCGCCGCGGCGGTCTTTCTCATGCTGGCCAACACCGTCTGGAAAGACCGTCTTCCCGACGCGCTTGCCTCCGTCGCGGTCTTCTCCCCCTCCTGGGGCAGCGACCGCGGGGCCGAGTGGGCGGCCTTCTGGCAGATGTACCGCGCCGCGCCGCTGCCGCAGAAGCTGATCGGAAGCGGTGCGGGCTCGCTGGCCGCATGGGACAAAGCCCATCCGCTCTTTACCGACGCGGTGACCGACAGCGCGCACAACGAGTATCTGCACTATCTGCTCACCGGCGGACTGATCGGGCTGCTGGCCTATCTTGCGCTGCTCGTCCTTGCCTTCCGCAAAGCGCTGCGGCAGCCCTCCCGGGCGCGTACGGCGATCGCGCTGGGCTGTTTTGCCTACGCCGTGCAGGCCGCGGTGAACATCGCCCAGCCCATTACGACGCCGCTGTTCTTCGCGCTGCTGGCCCTGATGCTCTCCGACCGGGACTCCGACGACGGCGGCGAAGGGGCGGCCGGGCCCTTTCCTTACGTTGCGCTCTGCGCGCTGGCCCTGGCGCTGCTGATCGCGGCGGCCGCATAAACAAAAAAGAAGACGGCGCACGGAAACAATCCGTGCGCCGTCTTTCTTTTTTCGGTTAAAACAGGCTCAGCTGTTCCGGCCGCTCCTTTTCTTCAAAAGTCGAGAGATAGCGGAAGATCTCGTCGTTGTCGTGCAGCATGCCCTTTTCCTCGCAGAGGGCGTGAAAGAGCTTCATCAGCTCGCCGCTCCGCGGACTGTCGACCACATACCGCGTGCCGTATCTTTCGATATAGGTCTCTTTCAGGCCCGGGAAAAGGCGGTCGAGCTGTGCGTAGAAGTATTCCCGGTTGCCCTCGCGCAGCGTCAGACCCATGCCGAAGCAGACCACGCCCTTGACAGCGGCGGCAGCGCAGGCCTCCAGGACGCCGCGGATGTTCTCCTCCGTATCGTTGAGAAAGGGCAGGATCGGGCAGAGCCACACGACCGTCGGGATCCCCGCCTCGTGCAGACGCCGCAGCGCTTCAACGCGCTCCGCCGTCGTGCTGACGTTCGGCTCAAGCTTGCGGCAGAGTTCTTCGTCCGCGGTCGTCAGCGTCATCTGCACGACGCACTTCGTTTTCCCGTTGATCGCTCTGAGCAGATCGAGATCGCGCAGCACGCGCGCGGACTTGGTGATCAGCGTGAAGCCGAAGCCGTAGCGGTACGCCAGTTCCAGCGCGCCGCGGACGAGCTTGAGCTCGCTCTCAAGCGGGATATAGGGATCCGTCATTGAGCCGGTGGCGAGCATGCACTTCCCTCTTTTGCGCCGCAGCGCGTCCTCCAGGAGCGAAAGCGCGTTTTCCTTGACCTCGATATCCTCGAAGGCGTGATCCATGTGATAGCAGCGGCTCCGAGAATCGCAGTAGATGCAGCCGTGGGAGCAGCCGCGGTAGAGGTTCATGCCGTTCTGAGCCGACAGGATCCCCTTTGCCTGTACGAAATGCATCGGTCTCCGCCTTTCTTTCGCCGCGGTCCGCGGC
>ONQJ01000132.1 GCA_900319935.1 uncultured Eubacteriales bacterium
CATGAACAGGATCACGACCGGGATCGTCGCCAGCAGCGAGGCCGCGAAGAGATACTGCCATTCGATCATGTTGAAGGACGAGAACTGCGTGATGCCCACACCCACCCGCCCCGGGAAGAGCATACGGACGCAGGGTTCCCATTTGCGCTTGCCCCGGATGGGATCCGGGACGATCCCCTCTTGCCCGGAAGAAGGCTCATTGAAAAACGGACCCGGCTGGGATCAGCCGGGTCCGTCCGTTACGGAAATCAGCCTGTGACTTCGGCCTGCAGAGCATCCAGACCGGCCCGGATGTCGCCGCCGATCAGAGCCAGCTGCTCGACCGCGGTGATACCCTGGCGGACCGCAGGCCACTCAGCCTTGTCGGCAGGGTAGAAGCGGCAGCTGCCGAGAATGTCGGACCATACGCCGAAGGAGGGATCGGACACAGCGAGCGCCTCAACGGCGGAGTTGACGGCGGGCAGGAAGCCCTCCGTGCCGACCCGGCCGACGTAGTTCTTGGGATCGTAGAAGAACTTCAGGAACTTCCCGATGGCCTCGCTGCGCGCGGCCTGGTCGGGAGCGGAGCCGCCGCGGAAAACCATGATGCGTTCCATGTCGCCGACGGAGGAGCCGAGCTTGCCCTCGTTGGCAGGGATACCGGCGGCGGTCATGTTGATGCTGCCGCCCTTCTCGGAAATGTAAGCGGGAAGCCGATGGGTCGTCAGCAGCATCGCGAGCTTGCCGTCGGCAAACATATCCTGCAGATCAAAGATCGTCTCGGTGGCGGGATTGGGGTTGGTGAAGCCCTTGTCCACAAGGCCGATGGTAAACTCAACGGCCTCAACGTTCTCGGCACGGTTCAGCGCCCAGCTGCCGTCGTCGTCGGTAAAGCCGCCGCCGTTGCCCCAGGCGCAGCAGGCAAAGCAGAACGGGTCTTCTTCGGTGGTCATGTCGATGCCCCAGGGGTACACGTCGCCGTCATAGTAGTCAAGGATGGCCTGACAGGCGTCCTCGAGCTCGGCCCAGGTGGTCGGGACCTCAACGCCGGCGCCTTTGAGCAGATCGACGTTGCAGAACAGCGCGCGGGCGGAGACAAGATCGGGAAGGGCCCACACGGTACCGTCGATCACGGACTCAGCGATGAAGGCGGGGAAGAAGTCGTTGTACAGATCCTCCGGACAGTAATCCTTGACGGGCATCAGCAGTCCGTCGGAAACGAACTCGGAGAAGGTGTCGATATTCAGAATGTCGGGGGCGTTGTTGTTGGCGATGCGGGTCTCGACGACCTGGTGGATATCGTCCCGGGGGATGACCTCGAGATGAAGTTTGACGCCCGGGTTCTCGGTCTCGAACTTGTCGACGAAGCTCGTGCCGTTCATACCCTTGCCCAGGAACCATTCCTGCGTGCCGGGGCCGTACTGGCAGATGACGACGTCAAGCGTGATGTCTTCGGCGGCTGTCGGCTCGGCAGCTGCCGGCTCGGCAGATGGAGTCTCGGCGGCGGGAGCCGGAGCGGCCTGCCTGCCGCAGGCGGTCAGAGCGAAGACCATGACCGCGGCGAGAAGAAGCGCTAAAAGCTTTTTCATTTTCCAAATTCTTCTCCATAGTATTCTGCCGCTCTCGCGACGCCCATATTTTACTTTTCATCATTACTGTTGTCAAGTATACGAGGCGGCTCTCCTTTTTGACCGAGCGCCGCGCCGGCGTAAAAAGGCGCGCTCTTTCTTGCGCTCCGGAGCAAAAGGGGGTATACTGTAGAAAAACGGGAAAAGAGGATCTGAAAAGTGAAAAAAGGCATGTGTCTTTTGCTCGTCTTCATTCTCGCGCTCGGCCTCTGCGCCTGCGGGGAAAAGAGCGTCCCCGCGCCCGCCGCGGCCGCGGAGGAAGAGGTAGAAAGCTTCCAAAGCCTGCGTCACGCGGAGATCACGATCCGCGACTACGGCACCGTGAAGCTCGAGCTCGACGAGGGCAGCGCCCCCATCACCGTGGCGAATTTCTGCAAGCTCGCCCAGCAGGGCTTTTACGACGGCCTGACCTTCCACCGCATCATGGACGGCT
Source organism: uncultured Eubacteriales bacterium (assembly GCA_900319935.1). Classification (GTDB taxonomy): domain Bacteria; phylum Bacillota; class Clostridia; order Oscillospirales; family Oscillospiraceae; genus Limivicinus. The sequence goes on from ONQJ01000132.1 coordinate 2,041, forward strand.
TTATGATCCAGGGCGGCGATCCGAAGGGCAACGGCACCGGCGGCGCGGACGAAAAGATCCGCGGCGAGTTCGCGCAGAACGGCGTGGACAACCCCATCAGCCACGTCAAGGGCGTGATCTCGATGGCGCGCGCGAAGGACCCGGACAGCGCCAGCTCCCAGTTCTTCATCACCGTCGCGGACGCGACCTTCCTCGACGGCAGCTACGCCGCCTTCGGCCGCGTGGTCGAGGGCATGGAGATCCTCGAGCAGATCGCGAAGGACGCCCGCCCCATCGACGACAACGGCACGATCCCGCCCGATCAGCAGCCCGTGATCGAAAGCGTCGTCATCACGGACTGAGCTTCTTCCCGGCGGGGAAAAAGCATATTCTATTCCAGGGAGGTCCCGACCATGCAGCTTCAAAACGATTTCTGGATCATGCGGCCCTTCAACACGCTCTTTCTCATCGTGTTCGCGGCCTTTCTCGCGCTGCTCGTCATCGCGAGCCTGCTGCTGCGCGGAAAGAGCGACAAGGCGAAGACCACGGTGCTCGTCGCCGCCTGCCTCGTGACCTTCGTCGGCTATTTCATCTATAAATACATGCTCTCGCTCGACGCGGACTACAACGTCATCACGGCGAACATGGGCGGCTTCAACTGGTGGGGCGAGCTGCCGCTGCAGCTTTGCAACATCAACATGATGCTCATCCCCATCGCCGTGCTGCGCCGCAGCCGCCCGCTGATGTGCTTCGGCTTCTTCGTCGCGCCGCTCGGCGCGCTGATGGCGCTGGTGATGCCGGGCAACGGCTTTGACGGCTACTCGCTGCTGCTGCCGCGCATGCTGGGCTATTACGGCACGCATTTCATGATCGTGATCGAGGGCCTGGCCATCGTGTGCTTCGGCCTCTACCGTCCGCGCTTCCGGGATCTGCCGCGCACGGTGCTCGCGGCCTTTCTGATCGCGCTCGCGATCTTCGGCGTGAACATGCTCCTGCGCTGGAGCGGTCTGCACCCCAAGGCCAACTACTTCTTCTCGGTCGAGACCGAGGGCAACTTCCT
>ONQJ01000144.1 GCA_900319935.1 uncultured Eubacteriales bacterium
TCAGCCGCGTCCTCTCGGACGCGACCTCCGGCACGACGGGCGCGGCCAAGCGCGTGTTCTACACCGAGGGCGACTGCGAACGCACCGTCGAGCTCTTCACGGCTGGCCTGGGCGAGCTGATCTTTCCGGGCAGCGTCACGATGATCCTCTTTCCCTTCTCCGGCCCCTTCGGCCTGGGCGAGCTGATCGCCGAGGCCGTTTCGCGTCTGGGCGCGAGGCCGCTCAGGCTCGGCCCTTCCGGCAGCTACGCCGAATGGAGCGCGGCGCTGGAAAAAGAAAAGCCCGACAGCTTCGTCGGCATGCCGGTGCAGCTGCTGCGGCTGCTGCGCGTCTGCGGCAGGGGGAGCCTGCGCCGCGCGCTCGTCAGCGGCGATCTCTGCCCCGCGGCCGTGATCGAGGGCTGCGAGCGCATCCTCGGCTCGCGGCTGTTCCCGCACTACGGCTCGCGCGAGATGGCGCTCGGCGGCGCGATCACCTGCCCCGCCCACGCCGGCATGCACCTGCGGGAAAACCACGTGATCGCCGAGATCGTGGACGAAGACGGCAAACCGCTCCCGCCGGGGGAATACGGCGAGCTCGTCATCACGACGATCGGCATGGAGGCCATGCCCCTCATCCGCTACCGCACGGGCGACTACACGCGCATCCTGCCGGGGAAGTGCCCCTGCGGCAGCGAGGCGCTGCGCCTCGACACGGTCAGCCGCCGCGACGGGGGAGAGGAGATGGCCACGCTGGATGAGACGCTGTTCCGGCTTCCCTTCGTGGCCGACTACCGCGCAGAGAGAAAAAACGGTCGACTCTGTCTGGAGATCCTGACCTGCGGCGAGGGAGAGCTCCCGCCGCTCGACGCCGCGGTCACGGCGCGCCCCGTCCGCACGGAGGACGGGCCGCTCTACCGCGCCAAGCGCAGGATCGACGACGCCTGAGAAATGCCCCGGAAAGCGCCTCTCCGGCCGGAGCCGCGCTTTCCGGGGCATTTTACGGTGCGCGCGCATCCGAAGTGTCGTCAAACAGCGAAAAACCCGACAAAAAAACAGGGGAGCCGACAGCAGAATTTCGTCTATTCGAGAGACTTGACGGAAGCCTTTCAAGCCCATATACTGCTTTCAGTATCGATTGATTTTTCTGAATCAGAGGCCTGTTTATGGATATATTCGATGTGATCTCCCTGCTCGGCGGTCTTGCAATGTTCCTCTACGGCATGCGCCTGATGGGAGATTCCCTGAAGGAGAACTCCTCCGGCGCGCTCAAGCTTGCCATGGAGAAGGTGACGAACAACCCCGTCAAGGCCTTTCTCCTCGGCATTTTCGTCACTGCGCTCATCCAGTCGTCCACCGCGACGATCGTCATAACCTCCGGCCTTGTCGGCGCGGGCATCCTGACGCTGCGCCAGTCGCTGGGCATCATCGTCGGCGCGAACGTAGGCACCACGGTCACCGGCCAGATCATCCGTCTTCTGGACATCGACTCCTCCGGCACGGCCTGGCTGCGGTTCTTCCAGCCCTCCACGCTTGCGCCGATCGCCCTCATCATCGGCATCGTCCTGATCATGGGCCATTTCATCAAAAACGCAAAATCCATCGGCAATATCGCCGTCGGCTTCGGCATCCTCTTCTCCGGCCTGCTGAACATGACCGGAGCGGTGGATAATCTGGCGCAGTCCGGCACGATTGAACAGCTTTTCTCCGGCCTTGGCGACAATCCCGTCCTCGGCTATCTCACCGGCGCGGGCGTGGCCTTCATGCTGCAGAGCTCGTCGGCCACGGTCGGCATCCTGCAGGCATTTTCCTCCTCCGGTCTGCTGGCCTTCAAGGCGATCTACGCCGTTATCGTCGGCATCTACCTCGGCGACTGCGTCACAACGGCCATCGTCTGCTCCATCGGCGCGAAGGCCGAGGCCCGGCGTGTGGGTATCGTGAACATCCTATTCAACCTCAGCGAAACAGTGCTGGTGCTCCTCTGCGTCACCGTGATCCACCGGCTCGGCCTGCTGGACGGCCTTTGGGAGCGCACGGTGAACTCCGGCATGATCGCCAACACCAATACGATCTTCAATCTCGGCTGCTCCATCTGCCTGTTCCCGATGCTCGGCGTCTACGAAAAGCTCAGCCGCCGCATCGTGAAGGACGAGCCCGAGCCGGTCCGGGAAGAGAAGTACCGCGCCGAGCTCGAAGCCCTGAACCCCGGCTTCCTCAACACGCCGGCGCTGGCCCTGAACAGCTGCTATCAGCTGCTGCTGACCCTGTTCGGCGCAGCTCCTTCCGCCTGCTCGAGGGCTACGACAAAGCGCTGCATCAGGAAATCCTTGCCGAGGAGGAGAACATCGACCACCTCACCGACTGCTGCAGCCGCTATCTGGTCGAGCTGCTGCCGCACCTGCAGCTCGAGCAGCACGTCGCCATCCTCAACCAGTATTTCAAGGTGACCCCGGAATTTGAGCGTCTGGGCGACCACGCGGTCGGCATTGCGGACATCGCCGCCGCCATGGCCCAGAGCGGAACCGGCTTTTCGCAGGCCGCCATGGAAGAGCTGCACGTGGTCGAGGACGCGCTGCGTGAGATCCTCGCGCTGGCCGACGGCGCCTTCCGCAGCCGCAGCGAGGAAGACGCCCGCCGCATCGAGCCCCTGGTGCAGATCGTCAGCGAGCTCAACACCGTCCTTCGGCGCAACCATCTGCGTCGGCTCAGCCGCGGCATGTGCAGCATGTATGCCGACAGCAGCTTTTCAAATCTCGGCGTTGAATTTCGCCGCATCGCCGCCGTGTGCTCGAACGTGGGCGTCGCGACGGTGGTCCGTATCCATCCGGAGCTGGCCGATCACGAGCATCTCTACTTTGAAAGCCTGCACACCGGCGGCGACGCCGAATTCAACGCCGCCTACGAGGACGCGCACGCCCGCTATTTCCGGCAGCTGGAG
>ONQJ01000131.1 GCA_900319935.1 uncultured Eubacteriales bacterium
AAGCGGAAGCCGTTGTTCTTGATCGCCGCGCGGACGCGCTCGCGCGCCTCCTTGACGGCCGCGTCGGGCAGCCCGACGATCTCAAAGCCGGGCAGGCCGCCGGAGATATAGACCTCGACGGCGACCTCGAAGCCGCCCACGCCGCTGACGCCGAAGCTGCGGATTCTGGATAACATCTGATCCACTCCTTGAAACAGCCGGAGGAATCGCTTTCTCCGGCTGTTTGAAAACTGTTTATTCCTCTGCGTCTCCGACGATCGCGATATGGAGCTCGTCCAACTGCTTCTGCGTGACCTCGGAGGGGGCGCCCATCATCAGGTCCTGGGCCTTCTGGTTCATCGGGAAGGTGATGACCTCGCGGATCGACTCCTCGCCCGTGAGCAGCATGACGATGCGGTCGATGCCGGGGGCGCAGCCGGCGTGCGGGGGCGCTCCGTAACAGAAGGCGTTGTACATGGCGGGGAACTTCTTCTTCACGTCGTCCTCGCCGAGGCGCACCATCTCGAAGGCCTTGATCATGATCTCGGGGTCGTGGTTCCTCACCGCGCCGGAGGCGCTCTCATAGCCGTTGCAGACCAGGTCGTACTGGTTGGCCATGATCTCGAGCGGGTCGATCTCGCCGCGCTCGGCCTTCTCCAGCACCTCGAGCCCGCCAGCGGGCATCGAGAAGGGGTTGTGGCAGAACTCGAGCTCTCCGGATTCCTCGCCGATCTCGTACATCGGGAAGTCGACGATCCAGCAGAGCTGATACTGCTCTTTGTCCATGTGGGCGGGGCAGAGCGCGCCGAGCTTCGTGCGCAGCACGCCCGCGGTCTTCTGCGCGACGGCGAGCTTTCCCGCCGCCAGACCGACGAAGCAGCCGGGCTGCAGGCCGAGGATTTCGACGACCTGATCTCTGATCGGCTGGACGAACTTGGAGATACCGCCCACGAGCTCTCCGTTTTCGTCCATGCGGAACCAGTAGCTCTTCTGCGCGGTCTGCACCTCGACGTCGGCGCAGAGCTTGTCGATCTGCTTGCGCGTGGCCTCGAAGCCGCTCACGACCACGGCCTTGACGACGCTGCCCTCGAAGGGGCCGAAGCCAATGCTGCCCAGCAGCGCGGTCGCATCCTGAATTTCAAGGTCGATGCGCAGATCGGGCTTGTCGGTGCCGTATTTCTCCATCGCCTCGCGGAAGGGGATGCGGCGGAAGGGAGCGGGCGTCACGCGGTCGCCGTAGAGACCGAATTTCTCAAAGACGGGCACGAGCACCTCTTCGAGCACGCCGAGCACGTCCTCCTGCGTGGCGAAGGACATCTCCATGTCGAGCTGATAGAACTCGCCGGGGGTGCGGTCGCCGCGCGCGTCCTCGTCGCGGAAGCAGGGCGCGATCTGGAAATAGCGGTCGAAGCCCGAGGCCATCAGCAGCTGCTTGAACTGCTGCGGGGCCTGCGGCAGCGCATAGAACTTGCCGGGGTGCTTGCGGGCCGGCACCAGATAGTCGCGCGCGCCCTCGGGGGAGGAGGCGGTGAGGATCGGCGTCGTAATCTCAAGAAAACCGTGCTCGGTCATCAGCCTGCGGATCTCGGCCACGACCTGGCAGCGCAGGATGATGTTCTTCTTCACGGCCGGGTTGCGCAGGTCGAGGAAGCGGTATTTCAGGCGCGTCGCCTCGTCCGCCTCGCGGCTGCGGTTGATCTCGAAGGGCAGCTCGTTGTAGCGGCAGCGGCCCGTCACGCGTGTTCATCATCTCTTCGCTTTCGACGACGAGCTGCGTCGTGCCGTAAAAGTCGCGGATGACGACGAAGGCCAGGGATGCGGACACGGCGCGGACGTTTTCCATCCAGCCCGCGAGCGTGACGGTCTTCCCGGCGTCGGAGAGCCGCAGCTCTCCGCAGTTGTGGGTACGTGACTGCTTCATATGTTTTCCTCTTTTCCTAAAATGAGGTCATTCTTTGATCAGCGCAGCGGCGGCGCGCCTGGCGGCGTCCGCGCGGATCAGGGCCGCGGCCTCGGCGGGGGAGAGCTTTTGCTGCTCGCCCGTGCGCATGTCCTTGACGGAGAGGACGCCTTCGGCAAGCTCGTCCTCGCCCAGGAAAACGGCGTAGGGCACGCCGAGCCTGTCGGCATAGCTCATCTTCGCCTTGAACTTCTTCTTCTCCGTGTAGAGCTGCACGCGCAGGCCGGCTTTCCGCAGCTCCGCCGCCGCGGCGACGGCCGGGGAGAGATCTTCCGTCATCGGAAGGATCAGCGCGTCGCAGGGAGCGTCGCCGCCCTCGCCGGAGAGCAGGCCCTGCTCGGAGAGGATATAGAAGAAGCGGGTCAGCCCGATGGAGATGCCCACGCCGGGCAGCGCGCGGTCGGTGTAATACTCCGCCAGGTTGTCGTAGCGTCCGCCCGAGCAGACCGAGCCGATCTCCGGATGGTCGAGCATCAGCGTCTCGTACACGGTGCCCGTGTAGTAGTCGAGCCCGCGCGCGATCGTGAGATCCACGGCGAAATTCTCCTCCGGCACGCCGAAGTCGGCGAGGTATTTCACGACGGTCTTCAATTCCGCGAGACCCTCGTCGAAGGTCGCGTCCATGCCGCGGTAGCGTTCGAGCGCGGCGATCACCTCGTCGTTCGTGCCCTTCACGGCCATGAAGTCCATGACGTTCTCTGCCTTGCAGGGCAGCATCTTCACGTCGTTGATCAGGCTCTGCCGCACGTTCTCCGGCCCGATCTTGTCGAGCTTGTCCACCGTGCGCATGATCTCGCCGGCCTTCTCGCTCATGCCGTTCATGGCGTAAAAGCCGTTGAGGAGCTTGCGGTTGTTCACGCGGATCTGAAAGCGCTTCACGCCCAGACGCGTGAAGGTGTCGTAAATGATCGCGGGGATCTCCGCCTCGTTGAGAACGTCCAGCTTCCCGTCGCCGATGATGTCGATGTCGGCCTGATAAAACTCACGGAAGCGGCCGCGCTGGGCGCGCTCGCCGCGGTAGACCTTGCCGATCTGATAGCGGCGGAAGGGGAAGGCCAGCTCGGCGTAATGCGCGGCGACGTACTTTGCCAGCGGCACCGTGAGATCAAAGCGCAGGGCCAGGTCCGTATCGCCCTTCGTGAAGCGGTAGACCTGCTTTTCGGTCTCGCCGCCGCCCTTGGCGAGCAGCACCTCGGCCGCCTCGATCACGGGCGTGTCCAACGGCGTGAAGCCGTAGGAGGAATAGGTCTCGCGCAGAAGGGAGAGCATGCGCTCAAACTTCAGCTGGTCGCGGGGAAGCAGCTCCATAAAGCCGGAGAGCGTGCGCGGTGTGACAGTTGCCATAAGAAAAGTCCTTTCGGATGGTAGTCGATAAAAAGCAAAACCGCAGGCGCACATACGATACGAACTGCGGTTTTATCAGGTTGGGAAGGCGACAGTTCAGCGCCTCTGCGGATTGACGATGTTGCGCCAGTCGAGATCGCCGCGCCGCAGGCCCTGCACGAGCACCTCCGCCGTGGCGGCGTTGGTGGCGAAGGGGATCTGATACTGGTCGCACAGACGCTCGATCTTGTTGATGTCGTCAAAGCCGTTGGGATTGGCCGGGTCGCAGAAGAAGAGCACCAGGTCGATCTCGTTGAAGGAGATGCGCGCGCCGATCTGCTGCGAGCCGCCCTGATCGGCGTGCAGATACAGCGTGATCGGCAGACCGGTGGCCTCGCTGACCAGCTTGCCCGTGACGTGCGTGGCGCACAGGGAATGCTCGGCCAGGATGCCGCAGTAGGCGATGCAGAACTGGACCATCAGCTCTTTTTTTCTGTCATGTGCCATCAATGCGATATTCATAAGCTGCTCCCTTCGGCGGGCTGTGTCTCCCGCCGAACGCAAGAATTTTTATCAGGTACTTAATTATATACGCACCGCGCTCAAAGTTCAATAAAAACCTGCGCGGCAAAGGGATTTTCTTTTACTTCAGAAGCGCCATCTCATGCTCGGAGGTGTCGGAATAGCTGCGGATCGTCCAATAGGCGTCGAGGACCTGACGCGCCATGAAGGCGCAGTTGGCGCCGGCCTTGCCGCGCTCGACCACGAAGGCCATCGCGATCTGCGGATCGTCGTAGGGGGCGTAGCAGATGAAGATAGCGTCGTTGACGATGTTTTTGCCCTTCTGGGCGGTCCCGGTCTTGGCGGCGACGCGCTTGGACTGGGGATAGTCGAAGAAGTATTTTGCGACGGAGTTGTTGTTGACGATGTCGTTGGCCACGAGCTTCATGCCCTCCTGGATCGCGAACCAGTTGAACTCGCCGATGCCGCCGGCCTTGAGGTCGTTGACGTCGCTGAGGACCATCGGCTTGCGGTCGTAAATGAGCTCGTCGAAGTCGTAGCTGCGCACGTATTTGAGCAGCGACGCGCTGTGCCGCACGCCGCTGTTGGCGACGGTGGCGCAGTATTCCGCCAGCTGGATCGGAGAAAAGATCGAGTCGGACTGACCGATGCCCGCCTGCAGCGTGTCGCCGATTCGCCACTCGGTGCCGGTGAAGTCGGCGTGGTTGGCGCGGTTGGACATGTTGCCGGTGGTCTCCGTCAGCTCGATGCCGGTGTGCTCGCCCAGACCGTAGGCGTGGGCGAAGCGGCCCAGGTCGTC
>ONQJ01000130.1 GCA_900319935.1 uncultured Eubacteriales bacterium
CCCCGTCAGGGCGCGCGCCTCCAGCAGGTTCGGCTTGATCGCCGCGAGGCGGCCGAGCACGGAGGCGAAGCGCGTGGCCTTGGCCGTGGAGACCGGGTCGGCGACGATCGGCGCGCGCAGCTTTTCGCAGAGGAAGGCGATCGTCTCCTCCGGCAGGTTGCCGTCGAGCACGACGGCGTCGCTTTCGTCAAGCTCGCTCAGATACGCGCGCAGATACGCCGGCGTGAGCGCCGCCATGACCTCCATGTCGGAGACGGCGGCGTCCATCTCGCCCTTCTCGTCGCTCAGGTAGAGATAGACCGGGCTGCGCGCGCCGGGGACGATCCTCGTCAGGCTCATGTCCACGCCGCAGCTGCGGCAGCCCTCGGCCACGGAGGCGCCGAAGCCGTCGTCTCCGAGCGCGGTGACGAAGCGCGTCCGCAGGCCCAGCCGCGCGAGATCGCAGGCGATGTTGCGCCCCACGCCGCCGTGCCGGACGCTGACCTGCCCGGGGGCGGAGTCATGGCGGACCAGCGCCTGCGCGGGCCGGCCGCAGATATCGGTGTTGGCTCCTCCGACGACCGTTACGCGTCGAGCATCCATATGTTGTCCGCGTATTCGCGGATCGCGCGGTCGGCGGCGAAGAATCCGCTCATCGCGGTGTTCACGATCGCGAGACGGCCGAGCTCGTTCTCGTCGGCGATGCGCTCGTAGAGGCGCTTCTGCGTGTCGGCGTAGGCGCGGTAGTCGGCGATGAGCATGTACTGGTCGCCGCCGTAGAGCAGCATCGACACGAGGTCGGAATAGCTCTTGCCGTCCTTGAAGCCCTGCGAGAAGCGGTCGAGCACGCGCTGGATCTCCCAGTCCTGCGAGGCGACCTTGGCCGGGTCGTAGCCGCGGCGCTTGAGCTCGGCGATCTCGTCGGTGTGCAGGCCGAAGAGGAACATGTTCTCGTCCCCGAGGCGCTCGTACATCTCGACGTTCGCGCCGTCGAGCGTGCCGATCGTGACGGCGCCGTTCATCATCAGCTTCATGCAGCCGGTGCCGGAGGCCTCCTTGCCGGCCGTGGAGATCTGCTCGGACACCTGGGCGGCGGGCACAATGGCCTCGGCCGCGCTGACGCGGTAGTTCTCCACGAAATAGACCTGCAGCTTGCCCTTGCAGAGCGGATCGTTGTTGATGTCCGCGGCCATCGACAGCAGCAGCTCGATGATGCGCTTGGCGGTCTTGTAGCCGGCGGCGGCCTTCGCGCCGAAGACGAAGGTGCGCGGCGTGAAGGCGCGGTTGGGATCGTCGTGCAGCTGCAGCTGCAGCGAGGCGATGTGCATCGCGCACAGCAGCTGGCGCTTGTACTCGTGCAGGCGCTTGACCTGGACGTCCATGATGCCCTCGGGGTCGAAGGCGAACTTGTCGTTGCGGCGGGCAAAGTCGGCGAAGCGGCGCTTGTTCTCGCTCTTGATGGCGAGCATGCGGCGGCGCACCTCGGCGTCGTCGGCATACTTCATCAGCTCGCTGAGGCGCTCGGGCTCGGTGAGGTATTCCTCGCCGCCGAGCAGCTCGCACACGAGGCCGTGCAGACCCGGGTTGATCTGCGCGAGCCAGCGGCGGTGGTCGATGCCGTTGGTGACGTAGGTGAAGTGGTCGGGCCGCAGGGAGCAGAGGTCGCGGAAGAGGTCGTTGCGCAGGATCTCGCCGTGGAGGCGGGACACGCCGTTGACCTTGTAGCAGGCGGCGAGGCAGAGATTGGCCATGTACACCTGGTCGTCGCGGATGATCAGGTTGCGGCCCACGCGCTCGTCCTGGCCGAAGTTGTAGATCAGATAGCTGACCCAGCGGCGGTTGATCTCGCAGAGGATCTCCCAGATGCGCGGCAGCAGCTGCTGGATGATCTGCTGCGGCCAGCGCTCGAGCGCCTCGCTCATGACGGTGTGGTTGGTATAGGCCACGCTCTTCTTGACGATCTCCCAGGCCTCGTCCCAGCCGAGCTCATGCTCGTCCATGAAGAGCCTCATGAGCTCGGGGATGATGAGCGTGGGGTGCGTGTCGTTGATCTGGATCGTGTGATGCTCGCCGAAGGAGCGGATGTCGCCCCACTTCTCGATGTGCTTGCGCACGATGTCCTGCGCGGTGGCGGAGACGAAGAAATACTGCTGCTTGAGACGAAGGATCTTGCCCTCGAGCTTCTCGTCGGCGGGATAGAGCACCTTGGTGATGACCTCGGCCATCGTGCGCTCCTCAAGGCTCTTGACGTACTCGGCGTTGGAGAAGAGGTACATGTCCAGCTGGCTGGGGCTTTTGGCGTCCCAGAGGCGCAGCTTGTTGATCTCCTTCCCGCCGTAGCCGGCGATGAGCATGTCGCGCGGGATCGCGGTGACGGGCGTGTAGTCCGTGTGCACGGCGCTGTAATGGCCGAACTCGTCCCAGTGCGCGGAGATCTGGCCGCCGAAGCGGACCTCGACCGCGTCCGCGTAGCAGGGGACGAGCCAGCCCTCGGACGCGACGAGCCAGTTGTCGGCGACCTCGGTCTGCTTGCCGTCCTTGAAGCGCTGGCGGAAAATGCCCAGCTCGTAGCAGATGGAATAGCCCGTGGCCTCCATGCCGAGCGTGGCCATGCTGTCCATATAGCAGGCGGCCAGGCGCCCCAGACCGCCGTTGCCCAGGCCGGCGTCGGGCTCGGTCTCGAAAATGTCCGTGGCGTTCTTGCCCATGTCCTCCAGCGCGCCGGTGAGCGCCTCGGAGAGGCCGAGGTTGAAGGCGTTCTTCATCAGGCTGCGGCCCATGAGGAACTCCATGGACATGTAGTGTACTTCTTTGTTTTTCCGCCGCGGGCTCTCGACCGCGAGCAGCCGGCTCATGATCTCGCGGATGACCATCGCGCAGGCCTGGAAAAGCTGATCGTCGGTGGCTGTCTCGCTCGTCGCGGCGAAATACGCGCAGAGGCGGTCCTCTATCGCGCTTCTGACTTCGTCTTTAGAGATTTGGCTGGTCAAATTCGTGTCCTCCGAATTGAAAATTGAAAAGCGCCCGAAAAAGCTTCCGCTTTCACGGGCGCTTGACGGTCTTGTGTATGTCTGCCGCTGTCAGATGCGGGTCCCCTTCGGGACCACGAGCGGCAGGAGCGGCAGCTTTTCGTTGCCCTTGAGCGCGGTGCCCGCCGAGATGACGCAGCCCTTGTCGACGATCACGTTCTCAAGATGCGCGCCCTTTTCGATCGTCGTGCAGCGCATGACGATGCAGTCCTTGAGACAGGCGCCCTCCTCGACGACGACCTCGGACGAAAGGATGCTGTCCTCGACGGCGCCGAGGATGCGGCAGTTGTCGCCGATGAGGCTGTTCGAGGAGACGGCCTTCTCGCCGTAGTAGGTGCTCACGAGCGCGTGATGACGCGTGCGGACCGGGCGCTCCGGGCAGAAGAGGTCGTGACGCTTGTCGGGGTCGAGCATGTCGCGGTTCGCGCGGTAGTACAGGTCGACCGAGCGGATGGGCATGTAGTAGCCCTCGTGCACATAGACGCCCATCTTCCCGCCGGAGGCGAGATAGGAGACGATCGCGTCGCGGTGGAAGCGGTAGAGGTTCTTCGCGGCGCACTCGTCCATCATCTTCACGAGCAGCTCCTTGTCGATGATGTAGCCCTCCATCGAGGTGAAGCCGCGGCTCTCGCCCTCGACGTAGAAGAGCGCTTCCTTGACGTAGCCGTCCGGGCCGACGATGTAACGGTGCTGCGGCGTGTTCGGCGTCGCGGTGCTGCAGATCGCGGTGATCGGCGCGCCGGAATGCTGGTGCATCCTGGCCGCGGAGCGCAGATCGAGGTTGGCGCACATGCTGCCGAGCAGCAGCACGACGGTCTTCTGCGGGATGTCGCGGATATACTCGCCCACGGCGTTGAGCGCTTCCATCGTGCCGAAGTAGTTGCCGCTGTGGTAGCCGGGCATGCCGAAGGGGGGCAGCAGGCGGATGCCGCCGTCCTTGCGGCTCATGTCCCAGGACTTGCCGCTGCGGATATGGTCCATCAGCGACTGGTAGTCGCGCTGCATGATCACGCCGACGTCGCGGATGCCCGCGTTCATCAGCGAGGAGAGCGCGAAGTCGATCACGCGGTAGCGGCCGAAGATCGGCATCGAGGCCGCGGTGCGGTGGCTGACGAGCTCACGCAGTTCGGGGGAGGCGCTGTAAGCAAAAATGATACCATGGAAATCGTTCATGTCTCAAACCTCCTCGCCGTTGTAGATCATGGCCGAGGCCGGCACGACGGCGCCCGGCCGGATCGTGATGTCGGGGCCGCAGGTCGCGACGCCCCAGGCGTCGGTCCCGTCGGGGGGAGCGCCGATGTGCGCGCCGTCGCCGATGACGGTGTTCTCGCCGACGATCGCGTATTCCACGACCGCGCCGTCGCCGACGGAGGCGCCGGGCATCAGCACGCTGTAAGATACCTTCGCGCCCTTGCCGACCCGGCAGGAGGACGAGAGCACGGAGTTTTCGACCTCGCCGTAGATCTCGCAGCCCTCGGTGACGATCGAGTGCGCGATCTTCGCGTCGGCGCTGGTGTAGTGCGGCGGGCAGACCGGGCTGCGGGAACTTATGGGCCAGGACGGATCGAAGAGGTTGATCAGATCCGTCGAGAGCATGTCCATGTTCGCGTCCCAGAGCGAGGTGATCGTGCCGACGTCGCGCCAGTAG
>ONQJ01000128.1 GCA_900319935.1 uncultured Eubacteriales bacterium
GCGCTGACCGGCGTCAGCTTTGAGCCCGGGAAGCTGGGCGTGGCGTCCCTGAACGGGGCGGACGGCACCTATTCCGAATACTTCACCCAGCGTCTGCCGGTGAGCTTCCACGGCACCGGGGATATTTTCTCCTCCGCCGCGGTGGGAGCCCTGGTCCGGGGCATGTCCGCGCCGGATGCCCTGGCCCTGGCGGCGGACTACACTGTGGAGTGCATCCGCCTGACCCTGGCCGAGGAAAACCACAGCTGGTACGGCGTCAACTTTGAGCAGGCCACGCCCTACCTGCTGGAGCGGATGAAGAAGTAAAACCGTATAGAAAAAGGACCTCGGACGTTTCCGGGGTCCTTTGCTGTATGCGGTATTTCTCCCGGAGGCCGCGGGCTGGCCTGTGAATGGCGTGAGATTGTCCGGACCACCCGGGTTTTCTGCTCTGTCGTGTGTGCCTTTGCACGAATCTTTTAATTTTTTTGTAAAGGCGCTTGCATTTTTTGTGCAACAGTGCTATAACGTAGCTGAAAGAAGAAAGCGGAAAGGAGGCGTTCAAGATGAAGATTACCTATGTTGCTTCCAAGTATGAGACCCCGGAGAAGACTCTGGAGAAGCTGCATGCCCAGAAGCTTCCGTATACGGCCTCCGGCCCCGATTATGTCATGGGGGAACACGAGTGCTGTAGTGAGGAAGCGTGGCAGGAGTGGTATGTGGCCGAACAGCTGCAGACCCTGTCAAAGGAAGGCTTTCTCTATGTATATCTCCTGGAAGGCGACCGCCTGCGCGGCCCGGTTTTTCCCGTTGAGGGATAAATCCGACAACGCGGAAAGCCCTCGGAGCTTTGCTCCGAGGGCTTTCCGCGTTGTATTTGGCTCAGTAGGCCACGCCCCAGTAGATCATCTGCTTGGCGGGCTTGCCGCAGCAGGCGCAGACCGTGTCGAGCTGCTCCTGCTCGAAGGGGAGGCAGCGGGAGCTCATCCCGGCCTGCTCCTTCATGGCCGTCTCGCAGGCGAGCTCGCCGCACCACATGGTCTTGATGAAGCCGCCGTGCTCCTCCTGCAGGGCCCTGGCCTCCTCGATGGAGTGGGCCGCGAAGATATGCTCCTCGAGGTTGAGCTTCGCCTTTTCGTACAGGCCCTTCTGCACCGCGTCCAGCAGCTCCGGCACGCGCTGCGTCAGCTCCGCGAGCGGCACCGTGGTCTTCTCGCCGCTGTCGCGGCGGACCGCCACGCACACGCCGTTCTCGATATCCCGGGGGCCGAGCTCCACGCGCAGGGGCACGCCCTTCATCTCATACTGCGCGCACTTCCAGCCGAGGCTGTTGTCGCTGTCGTCGAGCGTGACGCGCACGCCCGCGGCCTTCAGGGCCGCCTCCAGCTCGCGCGCCTTGTCGAGCACGCCCTCCTTGTGCATCGCCACGGGCACCACCACGACCTGGATGGGCGCGATGCGCGGGGGCAGGACCAGACCGCTGTTGTCGCCGTGGGCCATGATGACCGCGCCGATCATGCGGGTCGTGGAGCCCCAGGAGTTGTCGCGGCCGGTGAAGGTCACGTCGTAGGCGCGGGAGAACTTGTCCCCGAAGTAGTGGGAGGTCGCGCCCTGCAGGGCCTTGTGGTCCTTCATCAGGCACTCGACCGTATAGGTGGCCTCGGCGCCGGCGAACTTCTCCTTGTCGGTCTTGCGGCCGCGCACCACGGGGATGGCGAGGACGTTCTCGAAGAAGTCGGCGTAGCAGTTGAGCTGCTGTTCGGTCTCCGCCTGCGCCTCCTCGGCGGTCTCGTGGATGGTGTGGCCCTCCTGCCACCAGAACTCGCGCGAGCGCAGGAAGGGACGGGTGGTCTTCTCCCAGCGGATCACGGAGCACCACTGGTTGTAGAGCATCGGCAGCTCACGGTAAGAGTGCAGCACGCGCGACCAGTGGTCGCAGAACATGGTCTCGGAGGTCGGACGGAAGGCCAGACGCTCCTCCAGCTCCTCGCTGCCGCCCTGGGTGACCCAGGCGACCTCGGGCGCGAAGCCGTTGACGAGCTCGCCCTCCTTCTTCAGCAGGCTCTCGGGGATCAGAACGGGCATCGCCACGTTTTCGTGGCCGGTCTTTTTGAACTCCGCGTCCATGATGCGCTGCATGTTCTCCCAGATCGCGTAGCCGTACGGGCGCAGGATCGTGAAGCCCTTGACGGACGCGTACTCCACCAGCTCCGCCTTGCGGCAGATGTCGGTGTACCACTGGGCGAAATCCACCTCCATATCGGTGATCTGCTCGACTCTCTTCTCCTTGGCCATATGAAGAACTCCTCTCTTCTCCGCCGCGCGGGCGGAGCGGTACGATACGAATAACATAACGGGAAACGCCCGAGGGGGCGTTTCCCGTTGGCAGAACAGTATTTTATAATGCGGTCCCTGCCTTGTCAAGTGCGCGGGGCATTATTTCTCGACAAGATGCACGTTCACATGCGCGTAGCTCATCGCCACGCCGTTGCGCGCGAAGCTCTCGCGCACCTTCTCGTTGAGCGCGAAGTGCACGTCCCAGTAATCGGCGTTCTTCACCCACACGCGCACCACGTACTCCACGACGCTGTCCTTGTACTCGTTGAGCGCCACGAAGGGGGCGGGGTCCTCGAGGATGCGGCTGTCGGCGCGGACGACCTCCATGATCGCGTTTTTGACCTTCTCGGTGGGCTCGCTGTACGCGGCGCAGAAGAGCATGTCCACGCGGCGCAGGGGATCGGCGCTGTAATTGTTGATCGCCGAGCCGACCACGTCGCTGTTGGGGATGGAGATCACGACGTTGTCGAGCGTGCTGATCGTGGTGTAAAGCATGCCGATGCTCTTGACGACGCCGGTCTTGCCGGCGACCTCGACGAAGTTGCCCTCGGCGAAGGGATGGGTCATCAGCAGGGTCAGTCCGGAGAAGAGGTTGCTCAGCAGGCCCTGCACGGACAGGGACAGCGCCAGGCCTGCCACGCTCAGCAGCGCGACCAGCGAGGCCGTGGGGATGCCCAGCTCGCCCGCGATGATGATCACGGCGATGACCCACAGCGCGATCTTTACGGCGGAGAGCAGGAAGTTCTTCATGGTCCGGCCCATCTTCTTCGCGTTGTTCAGCGCGCGGCCGACGATCTTGAGGATGATGCTGATGACGACGAGGCAGACGAGGAAGGTGATGAGCGCGCCGAAGAGCGTGCTCAGCGGCATCGTGCCGATGTAGACGTCTTTGAGGCTTTCGAGAAATGGCATATGATTCCCTCCGTTTCATAAAAAGTGCGGCCTTTACCGTCTATAAGCATACCACAGCGCAAAGGGCTCAGACAAGAGGTGAAAACGATTTTTTCCCCTCCGGGAGAGCTCCCGGGCGCCTTCCGGGGGCGGAAAACGTGCGTTTTCCCGCTTTTCGGCCCGCTCCGGTGCGAGTTTCGACGCGTTTTTCTTGACCTTTCGGCACTTTGCGGCTATAATGGCGTAGTCTAAGTCAGTGAAGCAATCGGAGGTGACTTCCATCAATAAACAGAAATTCCTGGCTGAGCTCGGCAAGCTGCTGACCTTCATGTACGAGGAGGACAGGCAGCGGGCGATGGGCCTGTACAGCCGGATGTTTGAAGAAGCCGGGGACGAGCAGGCGCTGATCCAGGCGCTCATCTCCCCCACGCGGCAGGCGGTCGTCGTCGCGCGCGCCTATAATTCCAACCTCGGCAGACTGTCCCTGAACGCGGAGACCAAGGCCGCGCCGGAGGATCGGGACGAAAACGGCGTTCCCGATTACGTACAGGCGATCGAGAAGGTCCGCGAGCAGGCCTGGGCGGCCATCGGCGTTCCCGCCGCGGCCGAGGAAGCCGAAGAGGCTCCCGCCGAGACCGAGGAAGCCGAAGAGGCTCCCGCCGAGGTCGAAGAGGTCGAAGAAGCTCCCGCCGAGGCCGAGGAAGCCGAAGAATCTCCCGCCGAGGCCGAAGAGGCAGAAGAGGCTCCCGCCGAGGTCGAAGAGGAAGAAGAGGCTCCCGCCGAGGCCGAAGAGGCAGAAGAAGCGCCCGCCGAGACCGAAGAGGTCGAAGAGGCTCCCGCCGAGGCCGAAGAGGTCGAAGAGGCTCCCGCCGAGGCCGAAGAGGTCGAAGAGGCTCCCGCCGAGGCCGAAGAGGTCGAAGAAGCTCCCGCCGCGGCCGAGCCGGACAAGAGCGCGCACGAGGGCATCGAGTTCTTCACGCTGCCCGAGGAAGGCAAGGAGACGCCGCAGAGCGATACGCTCCTGGACGAGAACACCTTCAACATCGACAGCGACGCGCTCAGAAAACCCCGCCGCAAGGCGAAGCCCTTTGCGCTGATCCTCTATATCCTGCTGGCGATCCCGCTGACGATCTGCGCCATCGCGGTGCTGCTCGTCCCGGCGATACTGTTCCTGGCGCTGTCCGTCGCGGCGATCATCTGCGGCGTGGTGCTGGTCAGCACGGCCTTCAAGGGCTTTCCGGTGTTCGCCGACATCATGGTGTTGCTCGGCGTGTCGCTGGTGCTCTTTGCGCTGGGCCTGCTCTTCCTGTGGACCGCGATCTGGTTCATCGGAGGCGCGATCGTGGGCGTGGTGCACGGCGTCGCGGTGCTGTGTGAGAAGTGGTGCTACAAGGAGGTGCTCGAGGCATGAGAAAAATGTGGAGAGTGATCCTCTCGATCGTCCTCATCCTGATCCTGATCGGCATCGCGGAGAACAACAACCTGATCAATCTGATCGTCCGGTATTACGACTGGCTCGCACAGGTCGTCAGGACCTACTGGACCGCGATCTTCGGCGCGTAAGCGCGAAAAGCGAAAAAAGAAGGAAAAGCAGCCTTGCTTTTCCTTCTTTTTTTATAAGCGCAGGATCCCGCGTTCGGCGAGACGCTGCAGCATGGCGAAAAACAGCGGGAAAACGATCATGCCCCACACGCCCCACACGCGCCAGCCCACATAGAGCGCGAAAAGCGAGACGAGCGGATGGATGCCGATCTGACCCGACAGCAGACGCGCCTGGATCAGCTCGCGCACCAGGACGCCCAGACCCCAGCCGAAGAGCAGGGCCAGCCCCCGTCCCAGCTCGCCGAGCAGCAGCTCGCCCAGCGCCCAGGGCACGAGCACGATCCCCGTGCCGAAGACGGGCAGCGCGTCGATAAGGGCGGTCGCGGCCGCGAGCGGCAGCGCCGCGCGGACGCCCAGCAGCCAAAACAGGCCCAGCAGCTCGACGAAGCACATCCCCGCCAGGATCAGCTGCGCGCGCAGCCAGCCGCCGAGACTGCCGCGCAGATCGCCGGCGAGCTCTGCGGCCCGCCGCCGCGCGCCCTCCGGCAGGCGGGAGCGCAAAAGCTCCAGCATGGCCGGATAGGAGGCCGAGAAAAGAAAAGCGCCGAGAAAAAGTGAAATCAGAAACAGCAGGATCCCGGGGGCGTGCTGCGCCGCGGCGGCGGCCAGAGCGAGCAGCCGCGAGGAAAGCTGCGCGGGGAGCTCTCCGAGCGCGGACTCGGCCGCGCGCAGCGCGGCGCGGAGCGGATCGGGAAAGCCCTCCGGCATCGAAGCGGCAAAGCGCGCGGCGTGCTCCTCCAGCGCGGCCGCCCGTTCGCCGAGCGCGCGCACGAGACGCGGCGCGATATGCACGAGGGAGTCCAGCATCCCCGCGAGCCGTCCGACAAGCAGCCACAGCAGCGCGCAGATCAGTCCCAGCGCGAGCAGCGTCGTCAGCGCGGCGGCCGCCCGCCGCGGCATTCCGCGCCGCACGAGCAGCCGCACGGGCCCCTCCATCGCGGCGGCGAGGGCAAAGGCAAAGAGAAAGGGCGCGAGCGGCGGCAGAAGAAAGCGCGCTCCGAACCACAGCGCCGCGCCGATCGCCGCGGCGGCGAGTGCTCTGCGCCCAAGATCCTCCCACGCCCGCATACGCGCCTCCAACAGATGTGATACCTTATTGTTTTTCCCCGGATCGGGCGGCTTCATACACGCGCGGCGCAGCGCGTGTATAGAATGGACTGTCGATGGTTTTCGACACTTCATGGGAGGGGGAAACATGCTTACCATTCAGAAATTCGGCGGCAGCTCGCTCGCCGACGCGGAGGGACTGTGCCGCGCGGCGGCGTTGTGCATACGCGAAAGACAAAAGGGGCGCGACGCGGCGATGGTCGTCTCGGCCATGGGAGATACGACGGATGAGCTGCTGGCGATGGCTTACAGCGTCTCCTCCGCGCCGAGTGCGCGGGAGCTGGACGCGCTGATGAGCACGGGCGAGTGTTCGTCCGCCGCGCTCGTCGCCATCGCGCTGGAGGCGCGGGGCCAGCGGGCGATCTCGCTCACGGGCTGGCAGAGCGGGATCTTTACCGACGCGGTGCACGGCGACGCGCAGATCACCACGCTCACCTGCGCGCGGGTGCGCGCCGCGCTCGCCCACGAGATCGTCCCGGTGATCAGCGGCTTTCAGGGCATCGACGGCAGCGGCGACGTGACCACGCTCGGCCGCGGCGGCTCGGACACGACGGCCGTCGCGCTCGCCGCGGCGCTGCGGGCGGAGCGCTGCGACATCTACACAGACGTCCCGGGCGTCTTCACGGCCGATCCGCGGCTTGTGCCGGAGGCGCGGCTGCTGGAAAAGATCGACAGCCGCGACATGCTGCGCCTGAGCTACGCCGGGGCGCAGGTGCTCGAAAAGCGTTCGATGGAGCTTGCGCTCGAAAAAGGCACGGAGATCTGCCTGCGCTCGTCCTCCGGAGAGGGCGAGGGCACGGCCGTGCGCGTGCTGGGCGAGAGCGAGCGGCCGGAGCTCGGCGGGCTGGCCCTGCGGGGCGGGACCGTCACGCTCGTCGGCCGCGGCGCGCCCGCTTGGCTGCCGCGTCTGCAGCGCCGGCTCGAGGGCGAGGGGATCGAGATCCTGGACAGCGCGCTCTCGCGCGATCAGATCAGCTTTGAACTGCCGCGGGAAAAGGCCCTCGCCGGACTGCGCATGCTCCACGCGCTGTGCTTTGAGCGTTGAATATATAAGGAAAAAGGAACGGATCCAGGCAGAAAAGCGTCGACACGCAGGGGGAGAGCGAAGAGAGGGGACGGGGAGTCCCCTTTCTTCGTACGATCACAGCAAAAACAGGAGCGTTTGAATAGCGCCCTGTTTTTGCTCTTCAAGCTGTCGGAAAAGTGCCGACAGCTTGAAAAAACGGACCGGATGATTTCATCCGGTCCGTCGTCTTATTCTTTTGAATCAGCTTTCGAGCTCTTTCCAGGCGCTGCGGTTCTCCGCGGTGTCCTCCCAGAGCATCTTGGGGTTGCGCTCGCACAGGCGGTTGGCCAGGCGGCGCAGATCCTTTGCCTCCCGCGCGGAGAAGAAAAGCGGATGCGCCTTGCCGTCGGCCGTGCAGATCACCAGCAGTCGCGCCAGGACGAGCTTGCCGAGACCGACGCTGCGCTCATAGCTCCACACGACGTCCTTCCACGCGGCGCCCAGGCCGATGCGCGAGCCGAAAAGGAAATCCTCCGTCAGGCGCAGCCTGTCGTCCCGCTCCTTTTTGGCGGCGGGCTCCTCCAGCTGCCGCGCGGCTTCGCCGAGGCGTTCGCTCTCTTCCAGACGCACCAGCGCCGACCAGCCGGCGAGGAAGGGCATGAGCCAGAAGAAAAGCGAGACGAAGAAGCCCAGCGCAAAGATCACGGCGAACACCGTCCAGGCGGGGGCGCGTCCGGTCTCGGGCGGCAGCTGCGCCTCCTCGACCAGACAGAAGCGGCCGAAGTTGAGATCGAAGGCCCGTGAGCCTGAACTGGCTGACAAAGGAGTCCGGTTCGTTCCACAGCGCCCGCTGCTGGGTCATCAGCGCGTAGGTCTCGCCGCTCACGCAGACGATGCGGAAATAGTGGTCGATATCCTCCGCGGCGTAATAGAGCTTTCCGTCCTCGCTCTGGCAGATCGCGTCGCTGACGGCGATGGTGGTGAGATAGACGGGCACGCCCTCCTCCTCGGTCTCGGCAAAGGCCGGCGCGTCGGAGGGGATCGGAGGCGGATAGACCGGCTCGAACGCGACGACGGGCGGCGTGTAGAAGGCGCAAAGCAGCGTCGCGGCCAGCAGTAGCACGCACAGGAGCGCGCGCCACGGCCCCGGGCCGATATAACTCAGCAGCGTTTTTTTCTCGTCCATCGTCGGCGTCCTTTCGCGAGATCATCAGAAAAAGGCGGGACTTCGGAAAAGTCCCGCCTACACTATACCCCGCGCAAACAAAAAAAGCAAGGTTTACAATAATGAATTTCTCAGCGCTCCCGGCACCTCTCCAGCAGGCGGGCTTTTTCGCGCTGCGCCTCCTTGAGCTCGACCTCCTCGGTCATGCCCCACTCGTTTTCCAGCAGCTCGATGATCCGCCCGTAGGTCTCCGCGGCCTTT
Source organism: uncultured Eubacteriales bacterium (assembly GCA_900319935.1). GTDB lineage: Bacteria > Bacillota > Clostridia > Oscillospirales > Oscillospiraceae > Limivicinus. The sequence continues at coordinate 8,349 of ONQJ01000128.1, forward strand.
TTATACTCGCCGCGGATCTCCAGGATATCGGCGATCGCCGTCAGCTCGTCGGTAAAGCGCGGGCGGCGCGGCTCGGCCTCGAAGCTGCGCTCGTAAAGGGCGACGGCGCGGTCGTAGTCGCATTTGCAGGCGTAATACTGCGCCGCCTCGAACAGGCAGGCAAAGTCGTCCGCGTGCTCCCGCACGAGGCTCTCCATGATCGCGTCGGCGCTCTTTTCGTCAAAACGCGCGAGCGCGATGTGGGCGCGGTAGACCTCGTTGATGACGGGCCTTGTGTCGGGGAGCTTGCTCAAACGCTCGAGACAGGCGTCCGCCTCGTCGGCGCTGCTGTGGTTCGAGACGTTCCAGTCCCACGCGGCGTGCCCCTCCGCCTTCTGCAGGATCCACTGGCAGTCCTTTTCGCCCGGGTCCCGCCGTATGGCCTCGCGCGCGTAGCGGCCCGCCTTTTCCGCGGCGGCGTTCATGCGGTGCCAGTAGAGACAGGCGAGCAGCGAGGTCGCCCGCTTTTTGTACGTTTCGTCCCCGAGCTGCGTCTTGAGAAAGTCCTCGTATTCCCGGAAGATGTCCTGCGGCAGCTCGTCCTCGCGGTCCATGCGGTTCTCGATGCGGTTGAGGCGCTGCTCGACGGTGAGGTCGAACAGATCGTCGATCGACACGCCGAAGATCTCCGCAAGCTTCGGCAGCAGCGCGATGTCCGGCATCGCGACGCTGTTTTCCCATTTCGAGACGGCCTGCGCGCTGACTCCGACGCTCTCGGCGAGCTTCTCCTGCGTCAGCGAGGCCTTGAAGCGCAGCTGTTTGATCTTTTTTCCCAGTTCCATGGTGATGTTCTCCTTGTCCTGTAAGATAGGCGCCTTACGATCCCGATGGTAGCAGAGCGCGCGAAAAAAAGCAATGACGCGTTCGGCGTCCCCGCTCAACCGGAGGTTGTAAAGACAGGCCGCCCGCCCGAAAAAACAGACGCCTCCGGAGAGACGTCTGTAATGGATCCGGCGATCAGCGCTTCGGGAATCGCGGAGCGTCTCACGCGTCGTCGGGGGCGTCGGGGTCGTATTCCAGAATATCCCCCGGCTGGCAGTTCAGCGCCTCGCAGACGGCCTCCAGCGTGGAGAAGCGGATCGCGCTGATCTTGCCGGTCTTCATTTTCGAGAGATTTACGTTGGACAGCCCCACCTGCTCGGACAGCTCCTTAAGGCTGATCTTGCGATCCGCCATGACGCGGTCGAGCCGCAGCGTCGGCTTCCTGCTGCAGCGCCTCGCCGCAGCGGAAAATGTAAGAAAGGAAGAAGACGATCAATGCGGTAACGACGAACCAGAGATTAAACTCGACATTGTAGGTAAAAGAATCGACAAGGCCCGGGTTCATCAGGGCTTCGATCCGGTAGGCGCGCGCCTCGAACAGCTCGGTGAGCACACGGCCCAACTCAACGAGTCCGCCGCAGATCAGAACGGTCCAGCCCAGTTTGCGGACCTTTCCGGAGATGCCTGCAGCGAAAGGGCTGCCTTCCTTCATCGGAGCGAGGATCTCGCGCAGGACCTTCAGGCAGTACCAGCCGGCTGCGCACGCGAGGATCATGCCGATGAGCATGACGATGATGCTGAGCTTGATGTTCGGGAGGTCAAGATAGTTCTCCGCCGTTCCGGCGAGGTGGAATTGCATCGCGCCGAGCGTCAGAGTGTCGGCGCTGGCGATGATCTTTTCGCCGAGGATGGCGGTCAGCGGGATGAAGATCGCGGCGACGATCACACCGGCGAGGGCAA
>ONQJ01000127.1 GCA_900319935.1 uncultured Eubacteriales bacterium
ATAGTGCCGGTAGGTGCGCACGCCCAGAGCCTCGAGCCGCTTCATGAACTTGTCGGCGATGGCCTGGCCGCGGTAGTGCGTCACGACGACGCTGCCGATGTACAGCCCGATCCCGCGGAACGCGTCGATCAGGCGCAGGGTGTCGTCCTCGTAGGTGATGCCCAGGTCCCCGCGGCGCTTCGAGCGCTCGATGTCGTCGGCGGAGATGGCGATGACGATCTCGGCCACGTCCTTCATTTCAAGGAGCATGCGCACCTTGCTGTCCGGCTTGAAGCCGGGCAGAACGCGCGAGGCGTGGTAGTCGTCGAAGAGCTTGCCGCCGAACTCCAGATACAGCTTGCCGCCGAAGTGGGAGATGCGGTCGCGGATGTTCTGGGACTGAAGCTTGACGTATTTGTCGTTGTCAAAACCCAATGCGTTCATCTCTTTTTACCCCGTCAAAAGAATGTTCAGACGCCGACGCCCACGGAACTGCCGAGAAAGGCGCAGGCGGAGAGATACTTGTGCGTGCACAGCGCAAGATGCGTGCGCAGAAGAAAGCTGCTGCCGTTGGCGCTGCCGATATACAGGTCCGTCGGCCCGCGCAGGGACATGCCCGTGATCTCAGACACCGGCAGCGAGACGCCGCCGGGCAGCTCGAGATGGTCGCGGTAGAGCGCGATGTCGCCGCGCGCGATCAGCTCGCTCGAACGGCCGGTCTGGACGCTGTAAAGCTCCAGCCCTTCGTCGGAGAAGATGGGCTCGCCGTCCTTCGCCTCGGCGCAGAGCTTTTCGATCTGCTTGTCCTGCCAGCGGTTCCAGCTGCGCACGTCGGGAAAGGGCGCGTCGCCGCCGACGAAGACGCCGGTGGGCGCGTAGCGCGTCTCAAAGCCGCAGCGGCTGCAGGAGAAGCTGTCGTCCGCGGAGCGCAGCGTCCCGCGCGAAAAGCATTTCGGACAGATGAAGAGCAGCGTCTCGAGGTTTTCGGCCAGGCGCCTGCCGCGGTAGAGCACCGGGCGGCTGCGCTGATCCTCGTAGGCGTCCACATGGATATCGCGCGCGATCGCGGCGTTGATCTGCAGCGCGCTCATACCCTTGAGCTCCTCGGGCGTGTAGATCTTCACCAGCTCGCCGCGCAGCTCGCCGCGCCGGGCCGTGTCGCCCGACCAGCGCGGAGAAGACAGATAGCCGCCGCGGAGCCGGAAGGTGACGAGGCTGACGCCGCTCGTTTTCACCAGCTTGCCCGTCGAGGCGGGGAAGTCGCGCGTCACGCCGTCCCAGGTCCGGTTGCCCTCCGGGAAGAAGGCGACGCTGCAGCCGGCCTTGAGGGCGCGCAGCATCTCCTTGACCGCGCCGGCGGCGCTGCCGCCCTTCTGACGCACGATCGGATGCACGAGCCAGTCCAGCAGCCGCGAGACAAAGCCGAGGCGCATGATATGCTCGCTGGCGAGAAAATACATCTGGCGGCGGAAGGCCGCGCCGACGAGCAGCGGGTCCCAGTCGGTGACATGGTTGCACACCACGATCACCGGCCCCTTGACCGACGCGGGCCTGCAGCGGTAATTGAAGCGGAAAAACAGGATCAGCCGCACCAGCGGATGAAAGATCCGCCACACGGCGCGATGACGCGTCTGATGTTCCATTTCCGTCCCTCCCCGCAGCTTTCTCAAACTATCAAGATATTTTACCATAGCCTTTTTCAAAGCACAAGAATTTACTTTTATTCTGCATAAACTTGTGCTATACTCTTATTTTGTAATAATGCGCTCTATATGCAAGGGAGCGTACATGGGAAAGGCAATTACCATCCATGGGACTTTTGGATAAGATCTTCGGAAGCTATTCCGAACGCGAATTGAAGAAGATTTACCCCATCGCCGACGCGATCGAGCGTCTGGACAAGAGCTACGCCGCGCTCAGCGACGGGGAGCTGCAGGCGAAAACGGGCGAGTTCCGCGCCCGCCTCGCCGCAGGCGAGACGACCGACGACATCCTGCCCGAGGCCTTCGCCGCGGCCCGCGAGGCCGCCTGGCGCGTGCTGGGCATGAAGCCCTTCCACGTTCAGCTCATCGGCGGCATCGTGCTGCACCAGGGCCGTATCGCCGAGATGAAGACAGGCGAGGGCAAAACGCTCGTCGCCGTGCTGCCCGCCTACCTCAACGCCCTCGCGGGCGAGGGCGTGCACATCGTCACCGTCAACGACTATCTTGCCCGCCGCGACAGCGAGTGGATGGGCAAGGTGCACCGCTTCATGGGCCTGTCGGTCGGTCTGATCGTCCACGGCCTGACGAGCGAGGAGCGCCGCGCGGCCTACAACTGCGACATTACATACGGCACGAACAACGAGATGGGCTTCGACTACCTGCGCGACAACATGGCGCTCTACAAGCGCGACATGGTCCAGCGAGGGCACGTCTTCGCGATCGTCGACGAGGTGGACTCCATCCTCATCGACGAGGCCAGGACCCCGCTGATCATCTCTGGCCAGGGCGACGAGAGCACCGATCTCTACCGCCAGGCGGACGACTTCGTGAGCCGTCTCAAGCGCGTGGTCTACGCCTCCGTCGACGAGAAGGAGGAAGAGAGCGAGGATCTCGACGCCGACTACGTCGTCGACGAAAAGGCCCGCACCGCCACGCTCACCGCGCGCGGCGTCGCCAAGGCAGAAAAGGCCTTCGGGCTGGAAAACCTCGCGGACATCGAAAACACCACGCTCTCGCACCACATCAACCAGGCGCTCAAGGCCCACGGCATCATGAAGCGCGACATCGACTACATCGTCAAGGACGGCGAGATCATCATCGTCGACGAGTTCGAGCACGTCGACGTCCAGAAGGAGAACAAGACCCTCGCGACGATCACCTTCCAGAACTATTTCCGCCTCTACGGCAAGCTCTCCGGCATGACCGGCACGGCCGCCACCGAGAGCGAGGAATTCGACGCGATCTACCACCTCGACATCATCGAGATCCCGACGAACAAGCCCGTCGTCCGCATCGACGACCCCGACGTGGTCTTCAAAAACGAAAACGGCAAGAACCGCGCGATCATCGAACAGATCGTGAGCTGCCACGAAAAGGGCCAGCCCGTGCTGGTCGGCACAGTCTCGATCGAGAAGAGCGAGTTCATCTCCTCGCTCCTCAAGCGCCGCGGCGTGCCGCACACCGTGCTCAACGCCAAGTACCACGAAAAGGAAGCCGAGATCGTCGCCCAGGCGGGCAAGCTCGGCGCGGTGACGATCGCCACGAACATGGCCGGCCGCGGCACGGACATCATGCTCGGCGGCAACGCCGAGTACCTGGCCAAGACCGATCTGCGCAAGGCCGGCTTCGACGATCCCGTGATCGCCGAGGCCACCGGCTACGCCGAGACCGACGACGAGACGATCCTCGAGGCAAGAAAGCTCTTCGCCGAGCGCATGGCCGAACACAAAAAGGTCACCTCCGCCGAGGCCGAAAAGGTCAGGGCGGCGGGCGGCCTGTTCATCCTCGGCACCGAGCGGCACGAATCGCGCCGCATCGACAACCAGCTGCGCGGCCGCGCCGGCCGTCAGGGAGACCCGGGCGAGAGCCGTTTCTTCCTCTCGCTCGACGACGACATCATGCGTCTCTTCGGCTCCGAGCGCATCATGAACATGATGGAGGCCCTCAAGGTCGACGAGGACACGCCGCTCGACAACAAGATGCTCTCGGGCGCCATCGAGCAGGCCCAGAAGACCGTCGAGAGCCGCAACTTCCAGACCCGCAAGAGCGTGCTGGAATACGACGACGTGATGAACCAGCAGCGCGAGATCATCTACGGCGAGCGCCGCAAGGTGCTCGACGGCGCGGACCTGCGCGAGCAGATCATGTCCATGACGCACGATCTCATCCGCACCACGGTCAACGACGCCCTCGGCGGCGGCGGAGCGGAGACGGCCCAGCAGCTCGACGACGCGCTGCAGCCCTTCGAGAAGCTCTTCCTGCGCCGCGGCGAGTTCGACCTGAGCGCCTTCGGCGGCTACGTCAAGTGCGATAAGCTCGTGGACGCGGTCGAAAAGCGCGCAAGGGAGGTCTACGCCGAGCGCGAGGAGGCCTTCGGGCTGATGCCCGACGGCGTGACGCCGCTGCTGCGCGAGCTCGAGCGCGTCGTCATGCTGCGCGTGGTCGACGAGTACTGGATGGATCACATCGACGCGATGGACGAGCTCAAGCGCGGCATCGGCCTGCGCGGCTACGGCAGCACGAAGCCGATCGACGCCTACAAGCAGGAGGGCTTCGACATGTTCGAGGCCATGGTGCAGGGCATCCGCGAGGAGACCGTGCGCCGTCTCTACACCGTGCGCGTCCGCAAGGAGGCGCCCGTCGAGCGCAAGTCCGTGGCGAAGAACGCCGCGGCCAACGTCGGCGGCGAGCCGGTGAAGAAAAAGCCCGTCAAAAAGGTCCCCAAGCCCGGCCGCAACGATCCCTGCCCCTGCGGGAAGATGAAGGCCGACGGCAGCCGCAGACTGAAATACAAGGAGTGCTGCGGGCGCTACGAAAAATAAAGGAAAAGCAAGAATGGCATTTATCGAGAACAACGAAAACGGCCTTGTCTACATGACTTCGTCCGTGATCCGGGCGCGCCACGCCTTCACGACGCGGTACGGCGGCGTGAGCGAGGGGATCTTCGCCTCGCTCAACCTCGGCTCGAACCGCGGGGACGAGCCTGCGGCCGTGCGCGAGAACTACCGCCGCGTCTGCGCGCTCATGGGCGCGGGGATCGACGAGGCGGCCGTCACGAAGCAGGTGCACGGCGCCGTCGTGCGCAGCGTGACGGAGGAAGACCGCCACGTCTGCATGAGCGCCGTTCCCTATGAGGCGGACGGACTCGTCACCGCCGTAAGGGGCCTGCCGATCATGTGCTTCACGGCCGACTGCGTGCCCGCCCTGCTCTGCGACGCGGACGCGGGCGTGATCGCCGCCGTGCACTGCGGCTGGCGCAGCTCGGTGGGCGATATCCTGAAGAACGCCGTGGAGGCGATGGAAGCGCTCGGCGCGCGGAAAGAAAGGATCTGCTGCGCGCTCGGCCCGGCCATCGGGAGATGCTGCTTCGAGACGGACGACGACGTGCCCGACGCGGTCACAGCCTGGCTCGGCGGCGAGGTCGGGGGGCTCTTCACGCGCCGCGCGGACGGCAAGACGCTGGTGGATCTGCGCGCGGCGAACAGGCGCCGGCTGCTGCAGCTCGGCCTGCGGGAAGAGAATATCGACGTCTCGGAGGAGTGCACGTTCTGCAGCCACGACAAATACTGGTCGCACCGCTATACCCGCGGTCAGCGCGGCAGCCAGGCGGCGGTCATCGTATTGAGGTAACGACATGAAGACAAAGACAAGAAAGATCCTCGCGGCGCTGCTTGCCGCCGCGGTGCTTTTCGTTACGGCGGGCTGCGGCGCGAAGGACGACGGCGCGGGCGGCATCCCCGTCTCCACGGGCGGCAGGGACATCGAAAAGGGCTACGCGGCGGACCACGTGTTCTCGCTCAACTCCAACAGCAACTTCTCGCTCAACCCCTCCGTGGCGACGAACCACTCCAACCAGCTGATCTGCTCGCTCGTGTACGAGAACCTCGTCGAGATCGACAACAACTTCGAGGTCATCGAGGGCGCGGGCCTGATCAAAGAGTGGAGCGTTTCGGAAGACGGCAAGATCTGGACCCTGACCTACGACACGACGCACGTGTTCCACGACGGCTCGCCCGTCAAAGGCAACGACATGCGCATGTCGATCGAGTACTGCATCCACTCCGACCGCTATACCGGCCGCTTTGCCAGCGTCAAGGGCATCTCCTGGACCGAGACGCAGCTGATCATCGAGCTGGGCATCCCGAACAAGCAGTTCATCAAGCTGCTGAACATCCCCGTCGTC
>ONQJ01000138.1 GCA_900319935.1 uncultured Eubacteriales bacterium
CGGATGCGCGGCCTGTTCATGCCTCGTAGCGGCCGAGATCGAAGCCCGCCCGCAGCGCCATGTCGACGAGCTCCTGCGGCGAGGCGCTCTCGGCCTGCGTCAGCTCGATCACGGCCGCCGGCATGCCGCTGAACACGGCCGTGCCGTAATAATCCTCCAGATCGTCCCGGAGTTTGGAAACGTCGATGTCCATGGTGCGTCCCCCTCTTGTGTTCTCCGCCTCAGCTTCAGCCCTCCGCGGCGAGCGGGAGCTTTTTCAGAAAGTCCTCGATCAGGCGGTTGACCGCGTCCGGCGCGTCGGTGTTGGAATTGTGCCCCGCGCCCTTGATCCACCCTTGATCCATTCCAGCGGGATGCCGGTGTTTTTGTGCCAGGCCTTGTTGTAGCGGATGCAGGAGCCGGCCCGGTCCTTCTCGCCGCAGATCAGCAGCGCCGGGCATCTGAGCTCGTAGGGCAGGTCCGCCTCCATCGCCTCGGCCAGCATCCGGAAGCCGTGCCCGGAGATCTTCGCATAGCGCTCCTGATCGCCGTCGTAGACCATCATGATCTCGCGCATCAGCGCGCGGCCGTATTCCGAGGTCGCCACGCCGTTCGTCCCGGAGCGGAGCAGAGCCTTCCAGGGATAGCGCCGGTAGAGAGGCTCCATCTTTTTGAGCAGACTGATCTCGGCGGCCGTCACGTAGCGCCGCTGCAGGGGCGCCGAGTCGATGGAGATAAAGCCCGCGAGCTTGTCCGGAAAGAGCTGCGCGTACATCTGGCCGACGTAGCCGCCCATGGACTGCCCGACGATCACCGGGGCGTCGATCCCTTCCCGCAGGAAGATGCCGTCGAGCCAGCGGGCCTTGTCGCCCAGGTCGAAGGAGAAATCGAAGGGCCAGGAGGCGGCGTGCGCGGGCGCGTCCCAGACGAGGACGCGGCATTTGTCCCGGAAGAAGCCGACCTGCTTGTCGAAAAGCCTGTGATCGGCGGTCAGCCCGGGCAGAAAGGCGAGCGCGCTCGCGCCGTCTTTTCCCTCGTTCGTCCAGTAATGGATCGCGCCGCAGCGCGTTTCAAAGGTCTTTTCAGTCATGTCGTTCCTCCCGCATTCGTTGAATAGTCCCGGAAGCGCTCCGGGCTCAGTTCGTAATCAACGGAGGATTGCGGCCGCCCCAGCTGATCCGTCCAGGCGTCGAGGTTGATCCGCTTCCTTTCAAAGCCCAGCCGTTCGTAGACGTGCTGCGCCCGGAGGTTTTTCAGGTTCGTATCCAGCACGATCTTCGTACAGCCCATGGAAAACAGCTCGCGGATGAGCATGCTCAGCGCAAGCTTTCCCAGTCCTTTTTCCCGGTGCTCGGCCTCGCAGATCTTGATGCCGATCTCGGCCGTTCCGCCGCCGAGGAGACGATAATTCATTTCGCCGACGGCCCGCCCGCCGCGCTCGAGGATCAGCGTGCGCCCGCGGTCGTCGCTTTCCGCGGCAAGCTGTGCGCCGACTTCCTCCGGCGTCGTGCCGAGCCCGTTGGGGAAACCGGCGTGCGCCATGACGGCGCCGTCGTTCCACCAGTCCGCAAGCCGTCGGCAGTCGGCGGGAACGGCGTTCCGGATCCGGAGCTCATGCAGGCAGATATCCATGGCTTTGCCTCCTCAGTTGTTCATTCGCGGCCGTCCGCGGGGCCCTTCTGCGGGCCGTACAGGAAGGGCCGGGCGAGCTTTCGGTTGAAGAAGTCGATCAGCGGCCCCATGAAAAAAGCGGTGATCACGGTGCCGACGCCGACCACGCCCGACACCTTCACGCCGCCCGCCAGGCAAAGCAGCGTTCCGCCGAGGACGCAGACGAGATCGCAGAGGATGCGGCAGAGCCGGAAACGGATGCGGTTCTGCTTCTCCGACCAGATCAGCGAGACGGCGTCGTAGGTGGACACGCCCAGGTCCGCGGTGAAATAGAAGGCGGAGGCCAGACACATGATCACGATCGCGGCGGCGAGCAGGACGAGCCTGCCGGGCAGGCTCATCCGCGGGAGGACGCTTTGGCAGCAGGCCTGGGAAAATTCGGCGATATAGCCGAGAAGAAAAAGGTTGATCACCGTGGCCAGACCGATCTTGCGCCTGTCGAAGACGAGCGCGAAGCCGAGCAGGATCAGATTGACGATGACGTAGAGCGTGCCGAAGCGGATCGGGATCACGGCGTCCAGCCCGCTCATCAGCGACTGGAAGGGATCCACGCCCAGCGCGGCGTGCTTGAACATGCCCACGCTGATCCCGCAGATCACGACGCCCAAAGCGCTCATCAGGATCCTTTTCGTCTTCACGCGGCTTGACTCTCCTTCCTCGAAAATCCGGCTGCGCTTATCATACCACAAAAAACGCCGCACGGCAATTCCGGCGAAATGACAGCAGCCTTCCGCAAAACAGCCGAAAGGCGCAGGGCAGGGGATCAAAGGCGCGGTCACGGCGGAGGAACAAGGCCCGGGACAGGGCGAGGGGGGAGCGCCGACCACGCTCGAATCTGCGCATAAGGCGTCGGGCGGCGGGGATCGCTCCCCGCCGCCCTGTTTTGATGTGCTTACAGCTTTTTGCAGGTGTAATCGTCGAACATCAGGCAGCCGTCGCCGAAAGTCAGCTTGAGCATGCCGCCCTTGCGGCCGAACTCGTTCTCCCCGATGGGGTACAGCCGGAAAGACATTTCATCTCCGTCTTCGTCGATCGCTTTCGCGTGAAGCTCGCCATCTTTCATAAAGACCTCGTCGACGATGAAATCGGCGTCCGCGGGGTGCTCGTATTTGCCGCAGAAGCTCTCCCACTTCGACTTGTCGACACTTTTGAGTGCAATATCCTCAATCGACACGATGGGCTCCGGTTCCTTATCCCTTGCGATTGCTTCCATTCCGTTCCAGTAACCC
>ONQJ01000126.1 GCA_900319935.1 uncultured Eubacteriales bacterium
CGCTCGTCGATGACGAACTTGCAGTCGACGTACTTGTTGTCCACGACCTTGCCGTGGCGGTCGATCTCATAGGCGTGGCGCTTGGCGCCGAAAGCGATGAAGACCGGCAGCGTGCCGAAGTTGTAGATGTGGTGGAACACCGGGCGCAGGCGCAGCGAGCCCATGTCCGTGATGATCATCGAGCCGTGGAAGGGGCTGGCCTCGATGAGCGAATCGGGGATCAGCCCGAAATAATCCAGCGCGCGCAGGACGCCGATCGCGATGCGGAGCAGGAAGCGCGGGACCTTGGTGAGCGCCTCGGCGACCTCCTCGGTGTTGTTGTCTTCCTCGCTGGTCTTGATCTCCTCGATCTTCGCGTTGAGCTTGCGGTAGACGTCAAAGATCGTGTCGGTGGGCTGGAAGTGCACCTTGATCGTGGTCTCGGTCGCGTCCACGGACAGCGAGCGCTTGACCGCCATGACGACGGTGATGTCGTCGTGGGCGTAGATGCGGCGGCCCGCGATGAAGCGGTTGATGCCCGGCAGCATCGAGATGCAGCGGATGTGCGTGGCGATAAGGAAATGCAGCATGCCGATCCCCTTATAGCCGTCCACGCGCAGGCTGCGCAGGCGGCGGTCCACCGTCGAGATCTCAAAGCTCTCGTCATAGAAGATCTGGGCGTCGTTGCGCGTAGGCATGATGAAGGGGATAAACTTGCAGAAAGCCGGCAGCGAGCGCAGCAGCCGCCCGTCCCGTCTGTCTCCGGCGCGTTTTCTGGTTTTGGCCATGTTATCTGTCTCCTGATGCTTTATTTCTTGTCGAAGGATTCGGCGTAAAGTCGTCTTGTTTATACAAGTAAACGGCATTTTCGCCGCTTTGTCAACTTAAGTTTTCGCGCGGCGGGAGCGCAGCTCCTCCAGAAAGGCGTAGGGTACGTTCAGCCCGCCCTTCCCCTCGCCGAGCCGGATCTCGCCCTTGATCGCGCCGTGAAAGTCGCTGCCGCCGGTCCGGACGAGGCCGTATTCGGCCGCGAGCGCCTCGAGATAGGCGGTCTGGGCCGCGTCGTAGCCGGAATAGCGGCACTCCATGCCTTCGAGCCCGCTTTCCATGCAGTGCTCGATCAGCTCGCGCAGGCCGGCGTCGTCCAGGCGGTACTGGAAGGGATGGGCCAGCACGGCCGTGCCGCCCGCTTCCCGGATGATCTCGATGGAGCGCTCGATGGGCAGGAACTGCCGCGGGATGAAGTAGGGCTTGTTTTTGTTGAGCAGCCGCTCAAAAGCGTCGTTCATGTCGCGCGCCATGCCGTTTTCGATCATGATTTCGGCGAAATGCGGCCGCCCGACGAGATCGCCGAAGCGCGCGTGCATCCGCTCGATGTCGATATCGACGCCGCTCTCGCGCAGCATCGCGCAGAGCTTGACGTTGCGCTCCTCGCGGTCGCGGTGCATCCAGTCGAGCACCTCCCCGAGCGCGGGTGACTGCGCGTCGATATAGTAGCCGAGGATGTGGACCGCGCTGCGGAACTTGGTGCTGATCTCGATGCCGGGCACGACCTCGAGACCGCAGTTTTCCCCCTCCGCGGCCGCGCGGGCATAGCCGGCCGCGGTGTCGTGGTCGGTGATCGCGACGGCGGCAAGCCCGATGCGCGACGCCTCGCGCACGACCTCTTCGGGCGTGAAGGTGCCGTCGGAGGCGGTGGTGTGGATGTGAAGGTCGATACGGTCCATCTTATCCTCTGATCTTTCTGATGAATGCCCCGGCTTTTTCGTAAATGTTCCCGGCGCTCTCGCCGACGAAGAATTCGCCGTCCTCATAGCGCACGACGCCGTCCACCATCGTCAGGCGCACGTTCTCCTTCGAGCCGGCGTAGACGATGTTTTTGACGACGTTGTTCTCCGGCTGCATGTTCGGCCGCTGCAGATCGAGCACGACGAGGTCGGCCTTCATGCCGGGCGCGACGTCCGTGCAGTTATCCAGGCCCATCGCCTTCGCGCCGCCGACGCAGGCCATCTCCAGCACGCTCTCGGCCGGGCAGGCGGAGGCGTCGCCCGCCGTGAGCTTTCCCAGCGCGGAGACGAGGTACATCTCGCGGAACATGTCCAGGGCGTTGTTGCTGCCCGCGCCGTCGGTGCCGATGGCGAGGGGCACGCCGGCCCTTCTCAGCTTCTCGATCGGCGCGACGCCGCTGGCGAGCTTGAGGTTGGAGGCCGGGTTCGTGACCGCCCAGAGCTTCTTTTCGGCGAAGAGCGCGATATCCTCCTCGCTCATGTAGCAGCAGTGGAAGCCGCCGCCGCCGTAGCGGAAGAAGCCGAGCCTGTCGAGCAGCTGCGGCGGGGTGAGGCCGTATCGCTCCACGCAGCCCTCGACCTCCGCCTTTGTTTCGCACAGGTGGGTGAAGCAGCTCTCGCGGTATTTCTCCGCGAGGGAGACCGCGTACTCCATGCGCTCCATGGAGGTGGTGTACTCGGCGTGGATGCCGAGACGGTAGGACACGAGCGGATCGAGCGCGTTGAAGCGCAGATATTCCCGCTCGATGTTCTCCGGGTCCGCGTCGAAGTTGTTCAGTCCCGAGCAGATCACCGTGCGGAAGCCGCTGTCGATGTTCGCGCGGGCGTAGGCCTCGTTTTTCACGTACATGTCGAAGGAGGCCGTGATGCCGGAGGAGAGGTATTCGAGGATACCGAGCCTTGTAAGGTCGTAGACGGACTCTTCGTCGAGCTTCGCCTCGTTGGGCCAGACCTGCTCGGAGAGCCACTTGTCCAGCGGCATGTCGTCCGCGAGCGAGCGCAGGAAGACCATGGCCGTGTGCGTGTGCGCGTCCTTGAAGCCGGGCATCAGGACGTCGCCGCGCAGGTCGATCTCCCGCTCGAAGGCGGGCATTTCTTTTGGCGGCGCGCCGACATGGACGATCTCTCCGCCGTCGGTCCAGACCTCGTCGGCCGTGAGATGCGCTCCGCCGTCGAAACGCAGCGTTTTTCCGTTGTAAAAGCGTATCATGGCGTTTTCTCCGAAAACGGTCTTTAAGTCTTTACAAAATGAAGCCCCGTCTTCCGTTCTAAAAACTAAAAACTAAAATCTAAAAACTATACCTCAGATCCTGCCGCACATCTCGTCGTGGGCGGCCGTCTCCGCGGCGTCGTCCAGCGGTTCGAGGCCGGCGCGGCCGTATTTGCGCGCGAGCGCGGTGGAGAGCAGCATATCGCAGAAGGCCGGGTTTTTCGGCAGCATCGGGCCGTGGCTGTACGTGCCGAAGACGTTTTTCCAGTGCGCGCCCTCGGTCTTGTCCTCGCCGTTGTTGCCGAAGCCGGAGAGCACCGTGCCCAGCGGCTCGAGCCCCGGAGCG
>ONQJ01000123.1 GCA_900319935.1 uncultured Eubacteriales bacterium
GCAGGCGACGCGGCCGTTGGGATCCTGCTCGAGGATCGCGTCGAGCACCGCGTCGGAGATCTGGTCGCAGATCTTGTCGGGATGCCCCTCGGTGACGGACTCGGAGGTAAAAAGATAATGACTCATAAACGTGTTTCTCCTGAAATCTTCTGATCTTTCGGGCAAGCGCCGATGCGGCGACGGGGCGGCGTTTGCCTCAAATAAAGGGGTTCCAGAAACGTCCCCCGTTGAGATAATTCAGCAGCAGGGCGGCCGCCAGCAGCAGCGCGCAGAAGGCCATCGAAAGAAAGTCGGCCGCGCGGAAGGGCCGCGCCATGTACCAGCTGCGCTTTTTGTGCTTGCCGAAGCCGCGCAGCTCCATCGCGTTGGAGATGATCTCGATGCGGTCCATGCTCGAGAGGATCAGCGGGATGAGGATCGCGCTCGCGCTCCTGAGACGCTTCGAGAGCCGCTGCTTTTTGCTCATCTCGATGCCGCGGGCCTGCTGGGCCTGCGAGATCTCGTGATACTCCCGCTGGATGTCGGGGATGTAGCGCAGCGCCAGCGCGACGGAATAGGCGACGGTGTACTTCACCCCGATGCGGTTGAGGGAGGCGGCGAACTCGCTCGGCTGCGTGGTGCAGACGAAGAGCAGCACGATCGGGATCGTCGAGAGATATTTCAAAACCAGGTTGAAATGGTAAAACAGCTGTTCCTTCGTGATCAGCCAGCGCCCGCCGAGATCGGCGAGGACATGGCACGTGCCGTAGATGCTCACGCCGTGCTGCGGCGCAAAGGCGAAGACGAGCACGTTGTTGAGCACCATGAACACGAGCGTGAAGCCCAGCATGAAGGACACGTCGGAATACCGGATGCGCGAGACGGCGAAGAGCGGCACGCTCAGGATCGTCAGCGCGGCGAGCAGCCGCGTATCGTAGCTCGTCATGGCCGCAAAGCTCCACAGCAGCAGGCAGATGAGCTTGGTCGCGCCGGTGAGGCGATGGATCGGCGAGGAACGCTCGACATAGTTGAAGATGTTTCTCATGTCCCGCGCACCTCCTGCCGCTCATAGTCGATGAAGCGCTGGACGAAGGCTTGGCCGTCGCCGACGCCGCAGCGCTGCGCGAGCGTGTAGAGCGAGGTCTCCTTCAAGCTGGCGCGGCGGATGATCTCCTCGTCCGTCAGGATCTCGGCGCAGGGCGCGTCGGCGATCAGCGCGCCGTCGGAAAAGACGATCGCGCGGCGGGCGTATTCGAGCATCAGGTGCATGTCGTGCGTGACCATCAGCACCGTCAGACCGCGGCGGTTGAGCGCGAGCAGGAATTCCATGATCTCGGTGTAGTGGCGGTAGTCCTGCCCGGCCGTGGGCTCGTCGAGCAGGATGATCTCCGGCTCCAGCACCAGGATCGAGGCGATCGTCACGCGCTTTTTCTGCCCGAAGCTCAGCGCCGAGACCGGCCAGCTGCGGAAGGGCCAGAGACCGCAGATCTTCAGCGTCTCCTCCACGCGGGGACGGATCTCGTCCTCGGAAAGGCCGCGCGTGCGCAGGCCGAGGGCCACCTCGTCGTAGATCATCGTCTGCGAGATCATCTGGTTGGGGCTCTGCATCACATAGCCGATGTGGTCGGCCCGCTCCTTGATCGAGAGCGCGGCCATGTCCGCGCCGGACAGGGAGATCGTGCCCTCCTGCTGGGTCTCAAAGCCGCAAAGCAGCTTGCAGAAGGTCGATTTGCCCGCGCCGTTGGTGCCGACGATCGCGCTCAGCTCGCCCTCGCGGACGGAGAGGGACAGCTCGCGCAGCGCCTCGTGTCCGTTGGAGTAGGCAAAGCGGAGGCCCTTCGCCTCCAGCTGCATGGGCCTTTCGGGGCGCGGCGGCGCGGGCGGCGTGCGCGCGAACCAGTCGCGCACTTTTTTCATGTCCTCCTCGTCAAGGCGGATGTGCCCGATGCTGTCGGGCCGCTTGTCCGCCGTGACGGCGACGCCGGCGTATTTCAGGGCCGTGATGTACAGCGGCTCGCGGATGCCGTTTTCCTTCAGAAGATCACCGGCGAGCAGCTCGTCCGGCGTCGTGTCGGCAAGGATGCGCCCCGCGTTCATCAGCACCACGCGGTCGACGTGCCGGTGCAGCACGTCCTCGAGCCGGTGCTCGATGATGACGACGGCCGCGCCGGTCTTCCGCTGGATCTCGTCGATGAGCTCGATGGCCTGCTTGCCGGTCGCCGGGTCGAGGTTGGCCAGCGGCTCGTCGAAGAGCAGCACGTCCACGTCGTCGACGAGAATGCCCGCGAGGGACACGCGCTGCTTCTGCCCGCCGGAGAGCTCGCCCGGCGCGTGACGGAGATGATCCCCCACGCCGACGAGCGCGGCGGCCTTTTCGACGCGCTCATGCAGCTCCGGCTCGCCCACGCAGTCGTTCTCCGGCGCGAAGGCGATGTCCTCCGCCACCGTGAGCCCGACGAACTGGCCGTCCGCATCCTGCAGCACCGTGCCGACCGTGCGGGAGATCTCGAAGATCCCCAGCTCGCGGCTCTCGCGCCCGGCGATCGTCAGACTGCCGCCGCACTCGCCCTTGTAGGAGAAGGGGATCAGGCCGTTGATGCAGTGCGCCAGCGTGGACTTGCCGCAGCCGGAGGGCCCGCAGATCAGCACCTTTTCGCCCTTGCGGATCTCAAGCTCGATATCGTGCAGGGTCGGCTCGCTCTGCGCGTGGTACTGAAAGGAAAAATGATGAAATTGTATGATCGGATCGTTCATACAAAACTCCAGAGTCTAAAAGCGGGCAGGTGCGCAGGCACCTGCCCGATCTTCCCGTTTGCTTATTCCTCTTCCTTGAGGCTGCCCTTCTTGGGCTTGGCCGCGGCATAGGCGGCGCAGAGCAGCGAGCCGATGATGCCGGAGGTGACGATGTTGGACACGCCGGCGAAGAGGCCCTGGACGAAGACCTTGTTGGCGGGCTCGGCGTAGATGACGATGTCGAGGACCGGGGCGATGACGAACCAGGCGGCGGCGTGGGCGATCACGACGGCGATCAGGAAGCCGACGAGATCCTTCTTGCTGAACTCACCCTCCTCCAGACGGAGCTTGCGGGCGGCGATGCCCATCAGACCGCCGAAGACGGCGGAGGCGATGACCCAGCTCCACCAGATGCCCCAGCCGAAGCTGAAGTCGGCGAGCGCGTGGCCGATCAGGCCGATCAGCAGACCGGCGACAGGCCCGAAGAGCGCGGCCATGAAGGCCAGCAGACCGTACTGGATCGAGATGTTGGTGTTGGGCACCGGGCTGGGGATGGCGACGAAGCGGGCCAGCACAAAGAACAGAGCCGCGCCGATGCCGATGGCGACGACCGTTACGATGGGGGATTTTTTCATGCTTGTTTTCTCCTTTATCTTTATTTTTTTGACAAACGATCCCGCGCGGCGGGGAAAGAAAAAAGCGTCCCGTCTGCCGACGGGACGCAAGAATCGTCTTTTGATAAAGCCTCATCTTTCGTTTCACCGCCGGATTTGGCACCTTATGCATCCGCACAGGTTGCCGGGCTTCACAGGGCCGTTCCCTCCACCGCTCTTGATAAGGTGTTCACTTTTTACGTGGTCATTATAACACGCGCGCGCGGATTGTCAATCGTCACTTTTCCGGCGGGTTGTCCGCGGCCAGGCTCGTGTGGGCGCCGCCGCCCGGCAGCACCAGCTCAAAGCCGAGCGCCGCGCCGTCTGCGGAGAAGAGCTCGTCCGTGCGCAGCCCGTCGCCGAGCCCGCGGCAGAGGCGGCGATACGCGTCCGCCGCGCTCTGTACGGCCGGCGCGTCGTCGAAGGCCGCGGCGAGGAAAAGCGTCTGCTGCCCGGCCGCGCCGCCGAGACCGTCCAGGCGCAGCCGCCACTGTCCGTCCCAGCCGCGGAAGAATTCGAGCTCGCCGCGGAAGGCCTGCGCCATGCGCCGCTGCGCGCCGTCTGCGAGATCCAGCGCGCGGAGATGCCGGCCGTCGGCCTCCTCCGCGGCGTAATAGAGCGTCGTGCCGATCAGCGTCGGGCAGAGCGCGGCCTCGGCCGTGAGCGTCACGTCCGTGAGCGCTTCGGGATCGAAGAGATGCGCGCGGCCGTCGGAGGCGGCGGTGTAGAAAACGCCCTGTTCCGACACGAAGGCCCGGGCGCAGCCGGCGAGCAGGGCTTCCTTTTCGCCGCCGCGCAGGGCGAGCAGCGTCCCGTCCGCGAGCAGACAGTACAGCGCGCCGTTGAAGAGCTGCAGGCTCAGGCAGGGCGCGTCGAGCTCGACGCGGCGGCCGCTTCCGTCGGTCCCCACGCTCTCCGCCGCGCCGTCCGCGTTCAGATAATACAGCCGCCCCTCGCTCTCGCTGAGAAAGTCCGCGGGGCAGTCGGGCGTGAGGACGCTGCGGTGGCGCAGGTTGTTGTCGACGATCTCATAGCGCACGAGCGCGCTCGATCCGTCGGCGTAGAGACAGCGGCAGTAATAATAATTCACGACCAGCAGCGCGCAGCGGCGCGCGTTGAGGTTGGCCATGTCCTCGCTCTCGGCGTCGGAGAACGCCCGCGCGAGCAAGGGAAAGCTCGCCTCCGTGCTGCGGGGCTGCTCCGGAGCCTCCGCGGCCGGCGGGAGCGTCTGCCCCTGCTCCGTCTGCGGCGCGGTCCGCTCCGGCTCCGGCGCGCCCGCGCGGGTGTCGTTCACCTGCCGCGGCGATCCGCAGCCCGCGAGCGTGAGCAGCAGCGCGGCGCAGAGCAGCAGCGCGATCGGTCTCGTTGTCATATCTCGTCCCTCCCGGTCCGACGGCTTTTTCGCTATTCTACCACACATCGCGCGCCGAGGCAATTGCGCGCGCGCCGCGCCTGTGGTAAAATAAAGAAAAGCTACCGGAAAGGGAAGGCCCTCCCCCATGAAAAAACTGCTGCGCTTCGCGCTGATGTTCATCCTGATCTTCGCGCTCGTCATGCTGGTCGAGAGCGTGATCCTGCCCGCGCTCTTCGGCTCCGCAACGCCGGGAGCGACGGAGCCCGCCGCGACGGAGCCCGCCGCGACGGCCGCGCAGAGCGCGCCGCCGCCGGACGCCGCGCCCGCGCCTTCTCCGGAAGCGGCGGACGAGCTCACGGTCGACGAGGACGGGGAATACACCGAAAAGGACGAGCTCGCGCTCTATATCCACCTCTACGGCCATCTGCCGGGCAACTTCGTCACGAAGGCCGAGGCCGAGGCCGCCGGCTGGACGGGCGGCGCGGTGGGCAAGGTGCTGCCGGGCAAGTCGATCGGCGGCGACCGCTTTTACAACCGCGAGGGACTGCTGCCGAAGGCCTCCGGCCGCGTCTGGACCGAGTGCGACGTGGGGGACAGACGCAAGACCCGCGGGCCGGAGCGCATCGTGTTCTCCAACGACGGGCTCGTCTACTACACGGCCGACCATTACGACAGCTTTGAGCTGCTCTACGGAGAACCGTAGAACGGCCGGATAAGGAGCATACCTGACGGAAGTCTCTGAAAAGCCCTCCGTCAGGTATTCGTATATGCCGCGTCCCATTTCTCCCGGGCGATTCGACAGATTTCGACACGAGCGGACGAAATCGGAAGGGATTATTTGTCGAAACCGGTTGATATTCCCGAGTTGATATCATATTATGTCAACAAGTTCTCCGCCTGATTCGACAGCGTTCTGTTGTTTGAGAGTGTCAGTTATGGTATTTTTACTACGACAGACCGGTAAATTTCCTGCGAAAAGTCAGGATCGCTCCGCACAACGTATTTTGGGAGGATAAAAGTTATGGAAACCAAGACCCGCATTCTCATCGCCGACGCCAACCCGGATTTTTCTTCGCTCGTGAGCGACCTCGTCGCGGGGGAGGGGGATATGGAGGTCGTGGGCACGGCCGACAACGGCGCGGACGCGCTCGCGCTGATCGGAGAACTCAAGCCCGACGTACTGCTGCTCGACCTCGTGCTTTCCAAGCTCGACGGACTGGAGCTGCTGCGCCGCCTCGGCGAGGTAGAGCGGCGGCCGCAGGTCATCGTGCTCTCGGGCTTCGTCAACGGCAAGGTCGTGGGCGAATGCTCCGCGCTCGGCGCGGATTATTTCATCTCCAAGCCCTGCGACCCCGCGGCGCTGCTCATCCGCATCCGCCAGCTCGTCGGGGCCGGGCGCGGCGACGGCCCGCTGCCGGGCTATGAGCTGAACGCCTCCCGGCGGAGCTCGGCCGACGCGGGGCTTGAGAGCGTCGTCACCGACATCATCCACGAGATCGGCGTCCCGGCGCACATCAAGGGATATCAGTATCTGCGCGAGGCGATCATCCTGACGATCCGCGACATGGATATGATCAACGCGGTCACGAAGGTGCTCTATCCGGAGGTCGCGCGCAAGTTCTCGACCACGCCCAGCCGCGTCGAACGCGCGATCCGCCATGCGATCGAGGTCGCCTGGGACCGCGGCGACATCGAGGTGCTGCAGAAGTTCTTCGGCTACACGGTGTCGGAGTTCATCGCCATGATCGCGGACCATCTGAGTTTGAAGCAGAAGCAGGGCGCGATGTATTGACGGCAATCATAAACAGCCCGGGGCGGGATCGCAGATCCCGCCCCGGGCTGTTATTGGATTTATCAGCCTTTTACGACCGAGAGGGAGAAGGGCAGCTCAAAGAGCCTGCCGTCTTCCAGGATCAGCACCAGCACGGCGCTGTACTCGCCGGCGGGCAGATTGGGGATGGGCGCGACGGTAAAGGAGCTCTCGTCCGTCTCGCCGGGGGCCACGGTCACGTTCTTCGCGGCCGTGAGCGTAAAGCAGTTGGAGCTGCTGCCGTTGAGACGCGCGCCCTTGACCGTGACGGGCTCTTCGCCGGCGTTTTCCAGCACGGCTGCGGCGACGGGCAGCGCGTCGCGCCGATAGCCCGCCGTCAGGTCCTCGAAGGCCGGCGGCGTGAGCACGAGCGTTTCCTCGGCGGGGGTTTCCGTCTCGACGGGGGCTTCCGTCTCGACAGGAGCTTCCGTCTCGGCGGGGGTTTCCGTCTCGGCGGGGCTTTCCTCCTCGGCAGGGGCTTCCGTCTCGGCGGGGGCTTCCGCCTCGACAGGAGCTTCCGTCTCGGCGGGGGTTTCCGTCTCGGCGGGGCTTTCCTCCTCGGCAGGGGCTTCCTCCTCAACAGGAACTTCCTCCTCGACGGGGATTTCCTCCTCGGCGGGGGCCTCCTCCTCGATGGGAGCTTCCTCCTCGGCGGGCGCGGCGTTGTCGATCAGTTCGCCGTCGTTGAAGAACACGACGCCCGCGTTGTTGAACACGACGCCGCCGTTGACGTACGTTGAAGAACACGACGCCCGCGTTGTTGAACACGACGCCGCCGTTGACGTAGACCGTGCCGCTGTTGTTGAAGGTCGTGCCGCCGTTGTTGTAGACGAGACCGAGATTGTTGTAGACCGTGCCGCCGTTGTTGTAGACCGTCGCGCCGTTGTTGAATACGACGCCGCCCTCGGCGCAGATCACGGCGCCCTCCGCGGCGGTCAGCGTCTCGCCCGCGCCGCAGACGAGGGGAGAGGGCTCGCCGCTCCGTCCGCTCTCTTCGGCCGCTTCTTCAGGCGGCTCGGCCTCTTCGGCCGCTTCTTCGAGCGCTTCGGTCTCCTCGACGGCTTCTTCGAGGGCTTCTTCGACGATCCCGGCTTCTTCGGCGAGCTCGCTTTCCTCCGCCCCGTCCGCGTCGGCGAAGACCGCGGCGGGCAGCGACAGCGCGAGCGTCAGCACGAGCAGGAGCGCGAGCAGTTTCCGGCTTTTTTTCATAAGAATGCCTCCCTTTTTCAACGGGCGTTTATACTTCCTCTCCGCGCGCGACGGCGCGGACGTTTCTTTCGAATTTCGCGCGCGGACCCATGACCTCGTGGCCGCAGCCGCGGCAGCGCAGACGGAAATCCGCGCCGACGCGCAGCACCTCCCAGTCCCGGCTGCCGCAGGGATGCGGCTTTTTCATCGTGAGCACGTCGCCGACCCGGATATCCATCAGCCCTTGATCTCCTCCCAGTAGCGTTTGGCCGTCTGCTCGGTCTTGTTGTCGCCGTACTCGTAGTACTTCCGGTCCTTCAGCTCGTCGGGCAGGTACTGCTGCTTCACCCAGCGGTGCGGGAAGTCGTGCGGGTAGAGGTAGCCCTGCTCGCGCTCGAAGCCCGCGCCGTCGGCGTGGACGTTCTGCAGTTCGCGCGGGATCGAGCCGATATGCCCCGCGCGCACGTCCGCGAGCGCGGCGTCGATAGCGACACAGGCGGTGTTGGATTTCGGCAGCGTGGCGAGGAAGATGCAGGCCTCGGCCAGGGGCAGCCGCGCCTCGGGCAGGCCGAGCTGCAGCGCGCTGTCCACGCAGGCCTTCACGACGGGCACGGCCTGCGGATAGGCCAGGCCGATATCCTCGCTGGCCGAGCAGAGGATGCGGCGGCAGGCGCCGATGAGATCGCCGACCTCCAGCAGCCGCGCGAGATAGTGCAGCGCCGCGTCGGGATCCGAGCCGCGCAGCGACTTCATCAGGGCGGAGAGACAGTCGAAATGCTCGTCCCCCTCGCGGTCGTAGCGCATCGCGCTGCGCTGCGTGATGGCCTTCGCATCCTCGAGCGTGACCCGGCCGTTCGCCGGAGCGGCGGTGAAGAGCAGCTCGACCGCGTTCATGGCTTTCCTGACGTCGCCGCCGCAGGAGGCGGCGATATAGGAGAGCACCTCGTCGTCAAAGCCCACGGGCTCGGCCTCGCGCCCGTTCAGGATCGCGACGGCGCGCGCGGCCGCGATCTTCACGTCCGCGACCGAGACGGGCTTGAACTCAAAGACCGTCGAGCGGCTCAAAACCGCGCCGAAGACGCAGAAATAGGGGTTTTCGGTCGTCGAGGCGATGAGCGTGATGCGCCCGTCCTCGATGAATTCCAGCAGGCTCTGCTGCTGTTTTTTGTTGAAATACTGGATCTCGTCGAGGTAGAGCAGCACGCCGCCCGGCGTGAGCAGGGTGTCGAGCTCGGAGATGATCTGACGGATCTCGGCGATGCCGGCGGTGGTGGCGTTGAGCTTGCGCAGCGTGCGGTTGGTCTGCTCGGCGATGATGCGCGCCACGGTCGTCTTGCCGGTGCCGGAGGGGCCGTAAAAGATCATGTTCGGGATCCGGCCGGTTTCGACGATGCGGCGCAGCATGCCCTCCGGGCCGAGGATGTGCTGCTGGCCGACGACGTCGTCCAGGCTCTTGGGGCGGATCTCGTCCGCCAGCGGCTTGTACATGGTCCACCTCCGGGAAGAATTTCTTACCCTTTATTATATCATCAAATCGGAGGATTGCAAAGAAAAACACAAGGGGAAAGAGAACACACGTGGGGAAACTTGTTCTCGCCCTGTTTTTCTGTTTTACCTTGGTCAGAGTCCATTTTCTCTTTGCACGAGCAAAGAGAAAATGGACACCGACCGGGGCAAATAGATGTGTCCTTCCCCCGTCCTTTGCACGGGCAAAGAAAAAACGCCCGCGCGACAGCCTGGTCAAAGGAAAGCGCGGCGGGAGCTCCCGCCGCGCTGCGCGCCGTCTTTTCGGCCGTCTTTACTTGTCCTCGCCGGAGAGGTCGAACTCCAGCGTCTCGCCGCACTTGGGGCAGTCGATCGAGCCGAGCTCGAGCGTGTCCTCGTCGAAGGTGATCTCTTCGCCGCAGACGGGGCACTTGACGTCGTAGAGCACGCCGTCATAGCCGGGCTCCTCGTCGTCCTCTTCCTCGTCTTCTTCGTCCTCGCCCTCGTCCTCTTCCTCCTCGTCGGAGAAGCAGTCGAGTCCGCAGCTGTCGCAGTCGCCGGAGCAGAACTCGTCGTCCATGTCCTCCGGGCGGTCGAGATCGCAGGTGAGCTCTTCGAGATAGCTCAGCTCGTCGCCGAACTCGTCGAGCGTGTCGGCAAAATCGAGCGAGCCGGACTGGAGATCTTCGATCTCATGCGCCATGTCGGAAAGCAGCTCGTTGAGCGCGCCCCAGAGCTTCCCGTCGCGGGAATCGGGATCGACGCCCAGGCCCTCGCACAGGCCCTTGAGGTAGGCGGCCTTTTCAACGATCGTCATAGCTTTTCTCCTCCTTTTTGAAGTGACAGAGAAGGGGCGGACAAATCTTACTTCGCGCGCTCGAGATACTCGCCGGTGCGGGTGTCGACGCGGATCTTTTCGCCGCGCTCGATGAAGAGCGGGACCTTGATCTCGGCGCCGGTCTCAAGCGTGGCGGGCTTGGTGGCGTTGGTGGCGGTGTTGCCGGCAAAGCCGGGGTCGGTATCGGTGACCTCGAGCACGACGAAGAAGGGAGGCTCGACGTTGAAGACCTTGCCCTTGTAGGAGTAGATCGTGCACTCCATGTTCTCCTTGACGAACTTGAAGTTGTCGCCGAGGACGGAGGCGTTCACGGGCTCCTGGTCATAGGTCTCGGGGTTCATGAAGTAGTACAGATCGCCGTCGTTGTAGAGATACTCCATGGTGACGCGGTCGACCGTCGCGTTCTCGAACTTGGCGGTGGGGTTGAACGAGGTCTCGGTCACGGCGCCGGTGATGACGTTCTTCATCTTGGTGCGGACGAAGGCCGCGCCCTTGCCGGGCTTGACGTGCTGGAACTCGACGACCTGCATGACCTGGCCGTCCATCTCAAAGGTAACGCCGTTTCTGAA
>ONQJ01000122.1 GCA_900319935.1 uncultured Eubacteriales bacterium
CTCTTGCGCGGCATCTTGCGGGAGATGGCCGGATAGAAGATCATCAGCAGCGCCGTGACGGACATGCCCACGGTGGTGAAGAGCGAGTAGAGCCCGCCCTCATAGCCGAATTCGAAGTAGATGTAGGTCGATCCGACGCCGGACATGACCACGCCGTTTCCGATCTCGTGGATGAGGAAGATCAGCGCGATCCACAGCAGCTGGTCGTTGCCGGTGATCGTGCTCCAGATTTTTTTGAAGCTCACCGGCGGAACGGGCTCGTCGTTATAGGCGCGGTTCTCCTTCACGCCGAAAAGCACGAAGCACAGAAAGGCCGGCGCGAGGAAGGCGATCGCCAGGGCGATGCGGCCGTAGGCGATGCTCGTGCTGCCGCCGATGGCGTTCGCGCCGGTGGTCAGCATCGGGATAAAGATGCTCGCCGCGGTGCCGCCGATGCCGGCGAAAAGCGTCGTGCGCGCGGTGAAGGTGTTGCGCGCGTCGCCGTCGGAGCTCAGCGCGGGGATCATGCCCCAGTAGGAGATATCGCCCATCGTGTAGGTGATGCTGTACAGGAAGTAGATCACGCCGAAGAACCACACGAAGCTCCAGCCCTGCAGCTTGGTATTGAACGCGGCATAGATGACCGCCGAGGTGGAGAACATGCCGATAAGGATCCAGGGCTTGAACTTGCCCCACTTCGTGCGCGTGCGCTCGATGATGTTGCCCATGATCGGGTCGTTGAGCGCGTCGAAGATGCGCGCGCCGACCGAGAGCTGGGCCGCCGTCAGCGAGCGGGTGAAGAGCACGAAGGTCAGCAGAAAGTTGGTGACAAGAGAATAGACCATGTCGCGCCCCACGGTGCCGAGGGGGAACATGATCAGATTCCTGCGGTTGGTCTTTTCATCCATGATGAGGATCATCTCCCAATAATCGGTTAGGGATACTGTACCATTTCCGCGCCGAAAGCGCAAGGGGCGGGAGCATGAAATGCTCCCGCCCTCCTGCGGTCCCTCTTACTCGCCGATGTCGCCGCGCACGACCTTGCCGATGTTCCAGACGTGCGCCGCCCTGCGCGCGGCCTCGTCCCGCTCGGCGGGCGTTTTATACTCCGCGTGCGCGGTCTGCGCGCCGCAGTCCATGCACATCACATACCAGCACCAGCCGTTTTCCTCCTCCAGCAGTCCCGGGCCGCCGCAGAAGGGGCAGTCCTGCAGCTCCAGTTCGTCGCGAATGTCCATATTCTCCCTCCGGATCCTTTTGTTGGCAGGATTATACCACATTTCCCGGGAAAGGAAAACAAAAAGATAGGGTCTCGCCCTATCTTTTTGCTTTGTCTTATCCGTCCGCGCCTTTTTCCGGCACGACGATCTCGCGGATCGTGAAGTCCTTCCCGCTCAGGACGGTTTTTTCGAAGCTGCCGCAGTTCGGACAGTAGCCCTTGTGCTCAATGACGTTGAAGATCTCGTCGCAGTCGTCGCACTCCGCGAGTCCCGGGATCATGTTGATCGTCAGCTTCGCGTCCCTGAGGATGCTGTCCTTCGCCGCCACGGGATAGAGCTCCTCGAGGTATTCCGGGATCACGAGGGAGAGCTCGCCGCAGTCCACGACGACCTCAAGGATCTCGCTCACGCCGTTTTCTTCGGCGAAGGCCGTGACCGTCCGCACGAGCTGGCGCAGAAGCCCGATCTCATGCATCCGTGCCACCGAGCTTCCCGAAGCGTTTTTTCACGGCGCTGATGCCGATCTTCGGCACGTTCTTCACCACGCGGCCAAGCGTGTGGAAATACTCCAGGTTGTCCGCGTCGTGGATCTTCTCCAGCCGGATCGCGTCGAACTTGCACTTGGTCGTGCAGACGCCGCAGCCGACGCACATATACTCGTCCACGACCGCCGTGCCGCAGCCGAGGCAGCGGGCGCATTCGGCCTTCATCTGTTCGGCGGTGAAGCCCTCGCGCAGGTCGTTGAAGCTGCTCTTCGCCGTCTCGCCGGAGACGCGCGCGGGCTTCTGCCGCGGCGCGCTGTCAAAGCCGCCGGGCGTGAGCTGCGCCGTCGTGCGGTCGAAGGGCTTGTAATCCCGGTGATCGCGGCCGAGCGTCAGCGTCTGGCCCTCGTGCACGAAGCGGTGGATCGACACCGCGGCCTCCTTGCCGGCGGCGATCGCGTCGATGACGAACTGCGGCCCGGTGACGGCGTCGCCGCCCGCGAACACATCCTTTACCGCGGTCTGGCAGGTGACGGGATCGGCCTCGACCGTACCCTTCTTCCCCGCCGGGACGCCGATCGAGCCGAGATCCACGCGCTGTCCGGTGGCGCTGAGCACCGCCGTGACGGGCACGGTCTCGAACTCGCCCGTGCCTTTCACGCTGCGGCGGCCCTTCCCGTCCGGCTCGCCGAGCGCCATCTTTTCAAGCTTCAGTTCGGAAACGCGTCCCTCGCCGATCAGCTCGACGGGCGCGCAGAGGAAGCGGAAAGCCACGCCCTCGGCCTTCGCCTCTTCCAGCTCGTCGATATCGGCGGGCATCTCCTCCTCGCCGCGGCGGTAATACACCGTGACGGCCGCGCCGAGGCGCACGGCAGCGCGCGCCACGTCCATCGCGACGTTGCCGCCGCCGATGACCGCGACCCTGTCGCCGATCCCGGGACGCTCGCCGCGGTTGATCTTTCGCAGGAAGTCGATGCCCGTGGACACGCCCTCGAGCTCCTCGCCGGGGATGGAGAGCTTCGCGCCCTGCGAAGCGCCGATCGCGAGATAGAAGGCCTTGTAGCCGTCGGCGCGCAGTCCTTCGAGCGTCACGTCCTTCCCGACCTCGACGCCGGTCCGGAACTCCACGCCCAGCTCGCGCAGCACGTCGATCTCAGCGTTGATGACGCTCTTCTCCAGACGGAACGAGGGGATGCCCAGCGTGAGCATGCCGCCGGGCTGCTCTTCCTTTTCGAACACGGTGACGGGGTAGCCCTTGAGCGCGAGGTAATACGCGCAGCTCAGGCCCGCGGGCCCCGCGCCGATCACGGCGATCTTCTCCGGATAGGGTCTGCCGATCTGGTTGACCATCTTCGGCGCGAAATGCGCTTCTCCGGAGAGCTCCTTTTCCGCGATGAAGCGCTTGATCTCGTCGATGGCTACCGGCGCGTCCATTGCGGCGCGCGTGCAGGCCTCCTCGCACTTCTTGTTGCAGATCCTGCCGCAGACCGCCGGGAAGGGCAGCTCTTTGCGGATGAGCTCGAGCGCCTCGTCAAAGCGGCCCTCGGAGGCGAGCTTGATATAGCCCTGGACCGGGACGTGCGCCGGGCATGCCGCCTTGCAGGGCGCGGTGCCCTCCGGCATGACGTTCGTGCGGTCGATGCGGAAGTCGGGATCGTAGTGCTTGCTCGTCCACAGCGAGTTGCGCGGCGTATCGGCCGGGCGGTCCTCCGCGGTCGGACGGTTGCAGAGCTTCATGCCGAGCTTCACGGCGTTGAGCTGGCAGTTTTCCACGCATTGGCCGCAGGCCACGCACTTGTCCTTGTCCACCTTGGCGATGTAATTGGAGCGGATCGCGTCCGGCGCGCGGAAGTACGAGGCGATGCGCAGCGAAAAGCACGAGCAGCTGCAGCAGTTGCAGATCGCCGTCGTATCCTCGAAGCCGGGCGTGACGTTGAGCTCGTGGACAAGGCCGTTGTCCTCGGCGCGCTTGAGGATCTCATAGGCCTCTTCCTTGGAGATGAGGCGGTGCGTCCCGGTCTCTGAGAAGTTGACGGCGTTGTCGTTGAGGTACATGCACATGTCCTCTTCGAGATGGCCGCAGCCCTCGCCCATCAGGCGGCGCGTGCGGCGGCAGGAGCAGGGACCGACCGAGACGGCCCAGGCGTCGTCGAGGAGCTTGGCGACTTCGTCGTAGCTCGCCTTGCGGCTGTCGTTCTCGATCGCGCTCTGTACCGGGACGACGCGCACAAGGTTCATGCCCGCGTCCAGGAAGGGCGCCAGCATGGACACGCGCACGCGGGTATACTCCTCGAAGCACTCGCCGAGCACGGGGTATTTTTCGCAGTTCTCTTTGTTGGTAAGGACGCCCTCCATGATGCCGGGCACCCAGATCGGGTAGTACCAGCAGAGCTTGCCGTCCACCTTGCGGCTGCGGCAGACGCCTGCGTCCTTGAGCTTGTTCAGCTGTTCGAGCGTGAAATCCACGTCCTTTTTCGCGCGGCGGGCGATCTCCTCCGCCGTGCGGTTGGCCTCGAGGCGCATGTGCATCATGATGTGGCACATGTCGTCGTCCACGATGGGCTCGAGGACCTTGTATTCCGGGTCGTTGTAGGTGATGCCTGTGTAGGTCAGACTCTCGAGACTGATCTTGGTCGCGAGCTTGAGTATGTTCGGTCTGTGGGCCATGCGATTCTCTCCTCCCTTGTCAGATGCTGCTTTTGCTGTGTTCCCTCTTTTGTTTATTGTATAAAAAAGG
>ONQJ01000120.1 GCA_900319935.1 uncultured Eubacteriales bacterium
GCCGTCGTTGAGCTCGGCAAAGCCGAAGTTCTTCATGTCGCGCACCGTCCTGACCCAGCCGCAGACCGTGATCTCTTTGTCTGCGAAAGCCGCCGCGTCGGCCCAGATCCCCGCGATTTTCTGGCGTTTCATTTCTCACTCGTCCTTTCTTTGTATCCCTTTGCCGGATACGCATATTTTTCAGGGCAAAACAGAGGGCCCATGAAATAGTATTATAACCAGTATTTGGTCGGATTGCAAGCACGAGCTGTCCGCTCTCCCGTCATATCGAAGACGTATGATAAACCCCTCGTCCGCCGTATGGCGCGGCGGGGCGCGCCTTGACAGCAAAAGGGGCGCGTGCTATGCTTTTTTTATCTTGAATATCGTGTTTTTGTGCGTTCTCCGGAGCCAGGGGCCTAGTGCCCCCTTAAGGCGTCGGAGAATTTTTTTGCCTGCAAAACGGAGGGAAAACACATGGCGAAATATATTTTTGTGACCGGCGGCGTGGTGTCCGGTCTGGGCAAGGGGATCACGGCGGCCTCGCTGGGGCGGCTGCTCAAGTGCCGCGGACTCAAGGTCGCGGCGCAGAAGCTCGACCCCTATATCAACGTCGATCCGGGGACGATGAGCCCCTATCAGCACGGCGAGGTCTACGTGACCGAGGACGGCAGCGAGACCGACCTCGACCTCGGGCACTACGAGCGCTTCATCGACGAGGACCTCAACCGCTTTTCCAACCTCACGACCGGCAAGGTGCAGGTCATCCCGCACATCACGCAGGAGATCAAGGACTTCATTTACAGTCTGGAAGAAAAGACCGGCGCGGACGTGATCATCACCGAGATCGGCGGCACGACCGGCGACATCGAGAGCCAGCCCTTCCTGGAGGCGGCGCGGCAGGTCGCGCTGGAGCGGGGCAAGGAGAACACGCTCTTCATCCACGTGACGCTCGTGCCCTTCCTGCGCGGCAGCGACGAGCACAAGACCAAGCCCACGCAGCACTCGGTCAAGGAGCTGCAGGGCATGGGCATCGCGCCGGACATCATCGTGCTGCGCTGCGACGAGCCGCTCGAGCCCGAGATCTTCCGCCATCCTCTACGAGGCGCCGCTGATGCTCGAGGAGGCGGACTTCTCGCTGATCGTCTGCCGCGAGCTGGGCCTGTGGACCCGCGCGCCGGAGCTGGGCGAGTGGCGCGCGATGGTCGAGCGCATCCGCACGCTCTCCGGCACGGTCACGATCGGCCTCGTGGGCAAGTACGTGCAGCTGCACGACGCCTACCTCTCCGTCGCCGAGGCGCTGCACCACGCGGGCTACGCCCTCGGCACGAAGGTCGAGATCCGCTGGATCGACAGCGAGAGCGTCACGGACGAAAACGTCGGCGAGCTCCTGGCGGGCTGCGGCGGGCTGATCGTGCCGGGCGGCTTCGGCGGCCGCGGCATCCCCGGCATGATCGCCGCGGCGCGCTACGCGCGCGAAAAGGACATCCCCTATCTCGGCATCTGCCTGGGCATGCAGGTGGCCGTGATCGAGTTCGCGCGGCAGGTCTGCGGCCTGCGCGACGCGGATTCCGGCGAATTCGACCCGGATTCTCCCCACAAGGTCATTGACTTTTTGCCCGATCAAAGCGATACTGTGTCCAAGGGCGGCACGCTGCGCCTGGGCGCCTGGCCCTGCCGGATCGAGCCGGGCAGCCGCATGGCGGCCTGCTACGGCAGGGAGCTGATCTCCGAGCGCCACCGCCACCGCTACGAGTTCAACAACGACTACCGCGAAACGCTCTCCGGCGCGGGGCTGCGGCTATGCGGCCTGTCCCCGGACGGGCACATCGTCGAGGCCGTCGAGCTCACGGACAGGCGTTTCTTCGTCGGCGTGCAGTTCCACCCCGAATTCAAGAGCCGTCCCAACCGCCCGCATCCGCTGTTCGTCGGACTGGTGGAGGCGGCCATGAAAGGAAATACATAAAACATGCAGAAAGTTTTGATCCTGGACTTCGGCGGGCAGTACAACCAGCTGATCGCGCGCCGCGTGCGCGAGCAGAAGGTCTACTGCGAGGTGCATCCCCACGACATGCCCCTGGAGGAGATCCGCCGCTTCGACCCCATCGGCGTCATCTTCACCGGCGGACCGGGAAGCGTATATCTGCCGGACGCGCCGAAGGTCGACCCCGGCGTGTTCGAGCTGGGCGTGCCGATCCTGGGCATCTGCTACGGCTGCCAGCTGATGGCGCAGATGCTCGGCGGGCGTGTTACCGCCGCGCAGGACGATTCCGCGCGCGAGTACGGCAAGACGCCGACGGCGCTCGACGGCGGCTGCGCGCTCTTTGCCGGTCTCGGCGGCGAGAGCGTGACCTGGATGAGCCACGGCGACTACATGGCCGCGGTCCCGGCGGGCTTTCGTCTGGCCGCGCACAGCGCGGCCTGCCCGACGGCGGCGATCTGCGACGAGGCGCGCGGCTTTTACGGCGTGCAGTTCCACCCGGAGGTGGAACACACCGAGCGCGGACGCGGCATGCTGCGCAACTTCCTCTACGGGATCTGCCGTGCCGCGGGCGACTGGACGATGGCGGACTACAAGGCGCAGGCGATCGAGGCCGTCCGCGAGAAGGTCGGGAACGGCCGCGCGCTGTTGGCGCTCTCCGGCGGGGTGGATTCCTCCGTGGCCGCCGCGCTGATGAGCGAGGCGATCGGGGAGAGGCTCGTGTGCGTGTTCGTCGACCACGGCCTGATGCGCAGGAACGAGGGCGACGAGGTCGAGGCCGCCTTCTCGAAGCGCGAGCTGAATTTCATCCGCGTCAACGCGCAGGAGCGCTTCCTGTCCCGTCTGGCGGGCGTTGAAGAGCCGGAGCGGAAGCGGAAGATCATCGGCGAGGAGTTCA
This sequence comes from uncultured Eubacteriales bacterium, assembly GCA_900319935.1. Lineage (GTDB taxonomy): Bacteria > Bacillota > Clostridia > Oscillospirales > Oscillospiraceae > Limivicinus. Next base: position 2,859 of record ONQJ01000120.1, read on the forward strand.
TCCGCGTCTTCGAGGAGGTCGCGCATGAGGTCGGCGCGGTGGACTTCCTCGTGCAGGGCACGATCTACCCGGACGTGATCGAGTCCGGCCAGGGCGAGGCCGCCGTCATCAAGAGCCATCACAACGTCGGCGGGCTGCCCGACTGCGTGGATTTCCGCGAGATCCTCGAGCCGCTGCGGCTGCTGTTCAAGGACGAGGTGCGCCAGCTCGGGCGCGAGCTCGGCCTGCCCGAGGCGCTCGTGAGCCGCCAGCCCTTCCCGGGCCCGGGCCTTGCGATCCGCGTGATCGGCGCGGTCACGAAGGAGAAGCTCGATACGCTGCGCGAGGCCGACGCGATCTTCCGCGAGGAGATGTCCCGCGCCGGGATCGCCGCCGACCAGTATTTCGCCGCGCTGACGAACCTGCGCTCGGTCGGCGTGATGGGCGACGGCCGCAGCTACGACCGCGCGATCGCGCTGCGCAGCGTGCAGACCGGCGATTTCATGACCGCGGACTTCTCGCGCCTGCCCTGGGAGCTTCTGGAGACCGTGTCGGTGCGCATCGTCAACGAGGTGCGCGGCGTCAACCGCGTGCTCTACGATATCACCTCCAAGCCCCCCGCCACCGTGGAATACGAGTGAAGCGCACGCTGCGGCACAGGGAGGAGAGGCCTATGATCAGACTTGTCGATATCAGCGAGGACAACTTCTTTGCCTTCCGCGCGCTGGAGGTCGCGGAAGAGCAGCGCGGCTTTCTCGACAGCGCCGTCGGCATCCTGGCGCGCGGCTATGCCTACCGCGCCTGCCGCGGACGCGTTTTCGGCGTCGCCGAGGACCGTACGGCCGTCGGGCTGGCGTTGGTGCGGGATCTGGACGAGGAGCCGGCCTGCTACGATCTGCAGCAGTTCATGATCGACCGCCGCTTTCAGGGCCGCGGTTACGGAACGGAGGCCCTGCGGCTGATCCTCTCCGCGCTGGAGGCGGAGCGGAAATACGGCTGCGTCGAGGTCTGTGTGAAGCGCCGCGACACGGCCGCGCTGCGTCTGTACGAAAAGCTCGGCTTCGTCGACAGCGGCTACGTCGATCCCGACGCGCCGGACAGCCTGAACCTCCTGTATGTTTTCCGATAAAGCGAAAGCCCCCGCCGCCGCGGAAAACGCGTGAGTATCATATTATTTACATATCGAAACATCTTTACGATATGTATTTCCTTTTTTCATCAAGCCGTGTTATGATACAGTCGTCCCGAGGGAAAGGGACGAAATAAAAATGAAAGAAGGAAATCCCCATGAAAAAGATCTCTGTTCTGCTCGAAAAGCTGTATGTCTCCTTTGTCCACGGCAGAGGCTGAGGAACGCCATGACGGCAGGAAAATTTCAGACTGACGATTAAGGCCCTCTCTTGGAAACGCAAGAGAGGGCCTTCAGCTTGTCAAAAAGTCCGTCCGGACTTTTTGACTGCGCTTCGGCCGCCGCGCATTTTGCCGCAGGACAAAATGCGGTTACCCGAAAACGGCTGAAAAATCAGCCTTTTTCGGACGGCGTCTGATCGTACTCGAGGCGGGCCTTGCCCCCTCGAGCTCCCCTGCGGCTCTGTTGATCGGGTTTTCTGTGAGATTTTTCGACTGTCGCAAAGGCCCTCTCTTGAAAGTACAAGAGAGGGCCTTTTATTCCTTTTATTCCTTTTATTCCGTTCTGCGGACCCGTGAACGGGCGGGGCTCGATCACTCCACTGTGACGCTCTTGGCGAGGTTGCGCGGCTTGTCGATGTCGCAGCCGCGCTGCAGCGCCACGTAGTAGGCGAAGATCTGCAGCGGCACCACGCCGAGCGAGGGCGCGAAGATCGGGTGCGTGTCGGGGATCGTGAGGATGTTTTTGACGGTCTTCGCAAGCGCGTCGGCCATGCTCTCGTCCGTCAGCGCGATCACGTCCGCGCCGCGCGACTGGACTTCGACGATGTTCGAGACGCTTTTTTCAAACAGCGCCTTGTAGGTGCACAGCGCCACGACCAGCGTCCCGTCCACGATCAGCGAGATCGTGCCGTGCTTGAGCTCGCCCGCGGCGTAGGCCTCGCAGTGGACGTAGGAGATCTCCTTGAGCTTGAGACTGCCCTCGAGCGAATCGCGGTTGAAGGAGCGCGAGGCGAGATACTTGATGGTCTCGGTGTCCTCGAGCACGCTCTCCATCTTGGCCGGCAGCGCCAGCAGCTCGACGACGAGCTCGTCGTAAGTCTCGGCCGTGAGCTTCCCGTACAGCTCCGCAAGATAGATCCCGAACATGTCCAGCAGCACGAGCTGCGTGCTGTACGCCTTCGTCGTCGCCACGGCGATCTCCGGCCCGGCCCAGGTGTAGAGCACGTCGTCGCTCTCGCGCGCGATCGAGCTGCCGACCACGTTGACGATCGAGAGGATGCGCGCGCCGAGGCTTTTGGCCTTGCGCAGCGCGGCCATCGTGTCGAGGGTCTCGCCCGACTGGCTGATGACGATGACGAGCGTCCGCTCGTCCACGAGCGGCTCGGCGTAGCGGAACTCCGAGGCCAGGGAGATGTCGACCTGCATCCGCAGCAGCCGCTCGAGGTTGTATTTGCCCACCATGCCCACGTGATAGCTCGAGCCGCAGGCGACGATGTAGAGCTTGTTGAAGCTCCGCAGCTCCTCGGGGCTCATTTTCAGCTCGTCGAAGACGATGCGCCGCTCGCGGATGCGCGGCGAGATCGTCTTGCGGATGGCCTCGGGCTGCTCCATGATCTCCTTGAACATGAAGTGGGCGTAGCCGCCCTTTTCCGCGTCGCTGACGTCCCAGTCGACGGTGTGGTGCTCCTTTTCGACCTCCGCGCCGAGGGCGTTGTAGACGACGATCCTGTCGGGGCTGACGACGGCGACCTCGCCGTCCTCCATATAGGCCACGTCGCGCGTGTGCTTGATGATCGCCGTCACGTCCGAGGCGATGAAATGGCAGCCCTCGCCGTAGCCGAGCAGCAGCGGCGCGTCCTTGCGCGCGGCGATGAAGCTCTCCGGCAGGTCGGCGCAGAGGATGCCGAGGGCGTAGGCGCCCTCGATGCGGTCGAGCACGCGGTATACCGCGTCGAGGATGCTGCCGCAGCGCTTGTAGTAATAGCCCAGCAGCTGCGCGACGACCTCGGTGTCCGTCTCCGAGCG
>ONQJ01000118.1 GCA_900319935.1 uncultured Eubacteriales bacterium
TCAAAAGCATATCACATCGGGGAGGAAACATCAATGCTTTCATCAAGCGAAAAGCCTCCCGCCGGGGAGGCTTTGTCTTTTTTATTCTTCCCGCGCCTCGAGCTCGAAGCGATACTTCTGCCTGATGTCGGGATATTTTTCGTGATCGACCTCGGAGAGGAACATCTCGAGCGGGCGCACGAAAAGCCCGCCGTCGCCGTAGAGCGCGGCATAGACCATCAGCTTTTCCCGCGTCTCGCTGTGCGTGGCCTCGCCGACGATCATATAGAGGTACCTGTCCGAGGAAGGGTCAACGGTCTCGCGCTTGAAGTGGCGCACGATGTCGCCCGCGCGGAACTCACGTGTTTCCATCGGACGCCTCACTTTCCGTCCGGGAAGCTGGTGAAGGCCGCGTTCTCCATGACGGGGAGGCCGTTTTTCCCTTTTTCCGCGGCGATCGCGCGCATGAGGAAGGCCATATTGCGCCCCAGATTGCGCATGACCTGCAGGCCCTCGAGATCCTTCTCCACGTCCGCGGGCGTGAAGCCGTGCACGCTGTTCCAGTAGGTCGAGGAGGCCACGGGCATGCCGCAGATCGTGAAGTACTTGTTGAGCACCTCAAAGGAGGAGGCCGCTCCCGTTGGGGGAGGCGTAGTACACCGGGCTGCCGACGAGCAGACCGTCGCATTCCCGCAGCTTGTCCGCCGCCTTGTTCACCGCGTCGTCGATCACGCAGCGATGCGTCCCGCGGCAGCCGCCGCAGGCGAGACAGCCGCGGATATCCTGCGCGCCGAGCTGCATCAGCTCGGTCTCGATCCCCTCCGCGTTGAGGACCTTGACGACCTCTTCGAGCGCGCGGGCGGTGCAGCCCTTCGCGCGCGGGCTGCCGTTGATGACAAGAACTTTCATGGGACACGCTCCTTTGCTTTTTCTTTAATCATATTTATCATAATGACTATCTGATGGCGAAACGCCGCAGGGCGTTCCGCCGAGCAGCGTTGCTGCTCAGCGCAGCAGTATGGCTGCTGCGCCGGATATTCATTGCAATGAATATCGCGAGAATGATTCAAAGAATCATTCTCCACAAAACGTATCGTTTTGTGGAGAAAACAATCGAAAAGTCGATTGTTTTCTCCAGGCGATAATCATTATCATAGCACAGGGCGAAAGAAAAAGCAAAGCCGCGCCTTTTCCGACAGCTTTGCTTTTTTTGAAAACTGAAAATCACATCAGTCCGCCCTTGTCGAAGAAGTCCTCGACGACGAGCAGGCCCGCGGCCTTGTCCTCCAGCTTGTGGTTGAGACGGCTTTTCTCGATCGGCACGTTGTGGCCGGAGTCGACGCCCTCGCGCATCTCCGCGATCAGCTTGGAGAGGTAGTAGGGGTTTTCGAACATCCGCCCGTAAAGCACGATCTTGCCGGGATCGAAGGTGTAGATCACGCCCTTGAGCGCCGCGGCGAGCGCGGCGACAGCCCGATCCACCAGTACGGCGAGCTCGCCGTCGCCGCGGCGCGCGGCCTCGAACACGTCCTCGATCGTCATGTCCTCCGGGCTGCGGCCGCGCATGATGCGCCACAGGACCGGGGTGCGCTCCTCGGAGAAGAACGCGAGCGCGTCCTGCACCATCGCGCCGGGGGAGGCGAGCGTTTCGAGACAGCCGGATTTGCCGCAGGAGCAGGGCTTGCCGCCGCGGCGCACCACGGGGATGTGGCCGATCTCGGCGCACTGGCCGGAGCTGCCCAGCCAGATCCGCCCGCCGATCGCAAACGACGCGCCGATGCCGGCTTCGCAGCGCAGGAAGAACTGACTGCCGTCCTCGGTCTCGTGCGAGAGATACATCTGCGCGGCAAAGAGCGCGCGCACGTTGTTGCTCATCATGCAGGGCAGGCCCGTGAGCGCCTCGACGCGCTCGCAGATCGGATAGTCGCGCTCGGAAAGAGCGCCGAAGCTGTTGCGCACGACGCGGCCGTCGGGCGAGGTGACGCCGCGCATCGCGACGCCGACGCCCAGGAGCATGTCCTTTTCCAGACCGTGCTCCGCCGTCAGCTCCGTCAGACGGCGGCAGAGCATCTGCACGCTCTCCTCGGCGGGGGCCTTCGGCGGCAGGGTATAGCTCTCGGAAAAGATCACGGCGCCGTCCAGCCAGATGGCCGAAACGATGGCCTGGCGGAGGTTGATGAAGATGCCCAGCGCCGCGCGGGCGCGGTTGTTGAGCTCGACCATGACCTCGCGCCGCCCCACGCCGCTGCCCGGGAGCATGCTGCCCTCGGTCAGCAGACCCTCGGCGATCATCTCGCCGACGATCTTGGTGATGGCGGCGGGCGTGAGCTTGATGCTCTCGGAGAGACGCTTGCGCGACATGCTGCCGCGCTCGTGCAGGATGCGCAGAGCCGCGCTGCGGTTCGTGCGCTTGACGCCCATCATGTTGTCGCCCTCGAACGGCATGGCGCTCACTCCCTTCCCGTTGGTGTTTCAGCGTCCGGGCCGGACGCGGTGCTCGTGGTGGTGATGGCGGCGGTGCCGCAGCTGTCCGTCCGGGGTGTTCTCCTCGCGGTGCAGCTTGGCCCGCAGCAGGATCACCGCCGCGCCGAGCAGCACGACAAGGATCCCCGCGGCCTTCCTGAGCGTCAGCTCCTCGCCGAGGAAGAAGACCCCGATGAAGCAGCTCATGATCGGCATGAGCAGGAGATAGAGCTTGACGATCCAGACCTCGTAGTGCTTGAGGTTGCGGTAGTAGAAGAAATAGATGCCGGTCTGCGCAAGGCCGCCGAGCAGCACGAGCGGCCAGAAACCGCGGATCGTGTCGGCGGCGGGGATCCTCAGATCGCCCGCAAAAGCGGCGGAGGCGCCGAAGAGGACGAGCACCACAAAGTTGTTGTAGTACGAGATCATGTCGGCGTCCTCGTGGTAGCGCTCCTGCGCGGTCTTGATGATGAAGGCATTGGCCGTGACGCACATCGCGCTGAGGATGAAGAACAGGTCGTAGAGATTGAAGCTCATGTTCGCAAAGTCCACGCCCAGCACCAGCAGCACGCCGAAGAGCATCACCAGCGTCCCGACCCAGTCGGAGAGGTAGAGCTTCTTGTGATAGAGCGCCACCGTGACGAGGTTCACCATCAGCACGTCGGTCTTGAGAAGCGCCGTGCCGGTCGAGAGCGAGCCGTGCGCGTAGCCGAGATTGGCGAAGAGGTCCAGCAGAAAGCCGAACACGCCGATCACGACAAGGATCACGACGGCCTTGCCCTGGTGGAAGAGCCGGGCGAAATTCCCGTCGAGCAGCAGCTGCGCCGTCAGAAAGAGCAGGGCAGCGCTGCGCAGGAGAAAGCCGGCCAGCAGGGGAGAGCCCGTCGCCCCGACCAGGACCTTGGACACGGCGTAATAGATCGACCAGGAGACGACCATCGCGCCGATCATCCCGGCGTTTTTCAGAGACGTTTTCATCTCAGCGCTTCAAACATCCTCCGCAGCGCGGCCTCGTCCATGCGGACGGGGTTGTTGTTCATCAGCGGATGCGCGGCGCAGTCGCGGCAGAGCTTGTCGAGATCGACCTCGCCGAGCTCGGAGAGACGCGTGCGCAGCCCGCCGAGGGCCTTGAGCGCGGCGATGCGCTGCGCCAGCTCTTCGGTGTCCTTCAGACCCACGGCGCGGCAGAGATGCTCCAGCCGCTCGTCGGCGTTGATGCGCACGAGAGAGTCGAGCGTGAAGGCGCAGGCCTCGCCGTGCGGGAGGTGGTAATCCTCGGAGAGGGGATAGCTGCAGGCGTGGCTGGCCGCGGTCTTGGGCAGGGCGAAGGAAAGCCCGCCGAGCAGCGCGGCGTAGGCCATGTTTGCGCGCGCCTCCATGTCGGAGCCGTCCCTGTACGCACTCTCAAGGTTGGCGAGGATGATCCGCACGGCCTCGACGGCCATGAGATCGGAGATCGGCTGGTGGTTGCGGCTCCAGTAGCCCTCAAGGGCGTGGGCCAGCGCGTCGAGACCGGTGTTCATCGTCGTGCGCGGCGGCACGGTGGAGGACAGCACGGGATCGACGATCGCGGCGCGCGGCATGAAGACCGGGTTGTTGATGGTCTTCTTCTCCGTGCCGTGGGACACGACGGAGACCTGCGTGACCTCGCTGCCCGTTCCGGCGGTGGTCGGAACGGCAACGATCGTGAGACGCTCGGCGGGGAAGGGACGGACGCCGCGGTAATACTCCAGCGGCTCGCCCTCGCCGCGCGTGACGGCCGCGGCGAACTTTGCCGTGTCGAGCGAGCTGCCGCCGCCGATGCCGATCACGGTGTCGGCCTCGAGCTCGCGGCAGAGGCGCACGGTCTGCTCGATGCCGCTCAGCTGCGGGTTCTGCTCCACGCCGCCGAACACGCCGACGATCGCGCCGATCGTCTCGCGCAGCTTCTCGGCCTCGGGGGC
>ONQJ01000124.1 GCA_900319935.1 uncultured Eubacteriales bacterium
AAGATCAATTCGGAGCTGAGCGCGATCGCGGCGATGGAAGAGGTCTGCAAGCAGGCGGGACTGAAGGACTCGAAGGAGCTTGAGTACCTGATCGGCACGGGCTACGGGCGCAACAAGGTCCCGTTTGCGGACGAGAACATTTCCGAGATTTCCTGCCACGCGATGGGCGTGCACATCACGGACCCGAGCGTGAAGGCGATCATCGACATCGGCGGCCAGGACGTGAAGGGCATCTCGATCGACACGGACGGCACGGTGAAGAACTTTGCGATGAACGACAAGTGCTCTGCGGGCACGGGGCGTTTCTTCGAGGCGATGGCGCGGAGCTTTGAGATGAGCCTGCCGGAGTTCTCGAAGTTGAGTCTGACGGCGAAGAACGTGATCCCGATCACGGCGCAGTGCACGGTGTTTGCGGAGTCCGAGGTCATCACGCTGGTGGGCGAGGGCAAGCCGATGGACGAGATCGCGGCCGGCATCGAGATGGCGGTTGCGAAGCGCTGCTTCGTCATGGCGAAGAAGGCGGGCGCGACGGACAGCATCACGCTGACGGGCGGCTGCGCGAAGAACGACGGTCTGAAGGAGGCCATCGAGCACGTGCTGAAGCTGCATCATTGCTGCATGGATAAAATCTTGAAGTTCATTTTCAGCCTGATCAAAGTGCTTCTGATCGTGGTCGTCGTCCTGTTCGTCGTTTACTTCTGGAACCTCGATCAGAAGGTGCTCGGCTGGGCGTACAAGCAGGTCAATCTGATGTTCGACCGCAAGAAAGTTGATCTCGTCTTTTAGTCTGATCTATGGAACTGTTCAACTCTCTTTTCAGAGAAACACAGCAACTGCTTGAAAACAGCGAACCGCGGGTCTGGCCCTACCGCCCCGGCGAGGAATGGAAGGACATCGGCAACAGCGAGCTGGTACTGCAGAAGGACGCGGCCTACGAGCTCGGCGCCTCCGGCAAAGGCTCGGCGAATTACGTGCTCTTCACCTCCTCGAGCGAGCTTGTGAACAAGGATCAGGTCCTGCTCTACGGTCCGGACCTGAAGGAAGTCCGCGGCGACTGCGACTTCGCCCGCATCGTGCTGCTGCGCGTCGGCGTGCTCGAGGGCGACGACGAGAAGATCTACCGCACGCTCAAGGATATCGAGTTTGCCAAATACCACGTCAACCTCGAGGGCTACATGATCCGCATGTCGCCGGAATCCTACCGCGAGCAGGTCCGCGTCAGCAGGCAGGCTGTCCGCAAGGGCATCAATTTCCGCCAGGTCGGCAGCAGCTACATCAAGGCCTACAAGCAGGATGAGAACGTGCTCAACGCCACGGTCATCTTCATTACCAAAGCGGGCCTCGATTACGCCGCGATGAAGGCCAACGCCAAGAAGGCCGCCGACGTGACCGGCACCCTCACGCACATCCTCGAGGGCCTGCCGACCGACTGCTCGGTCTGCTCGCTCAAGGGCATCTGCGACGAGGTCGAGGGCATGAAGGAGCTGCACTTCGGCGTCGGCGCGAAAGGCACGGACAAGCACTGAAACAATCTAAAAAAACGGACGGTATCGTCGGATACCGTCCGTTTTTTTCATCCTCATCCGAAGACTTTCGCGCCGCGAATGGGTTATACTGATTGAAATCAACGCGTGAAAGTGGTAAAATGCAGCCAGTATAACCGGGAGGCTCGAATGAAAAACGACGAAATGAAAGAAAACAACAATAAGAGCAAAGCGGCGCGCGTGAGACGATGGGCGGCGCTCCTGCTGCTGGCCGCATGCCTGCTGCTGGCCGTCTGCGCTTATGTCCTGCTGCGCGATTACGTCTCGGAGCTCAAGGGCCGCGCCTACGACGTCAGGGACGACGTCAAGGCGCTGATGGTCTGCCTGAAGGAGCAGGACGCCGACGAAGCGGAAAAAACCGCGGACAAGCTCGAGTCGGACGTTTTTGAGATGGAAGCGATGCTCGACACGCCGATCGGCCGTCTCGCGGCGCGCTCGGGCTTTGTGGAGGACGAGCTGAAGGTGATCCGCAAGGCCGCCTCGATCGTAACGGACGGCTCTGACAGCCTCGTCAGACCTTATATCGCCCTGATGAGGGAGATCCCGCTCTCTTCGCTGAAGAGCGACGAGGGCTTCGACCTCGCGCTCGCAAAGCGCTACATCGTGTTTCTGCAGGAGAAAAGCGGCGATCTGTCCCGCTTGTCCGCCGAACTCAACGAGCTCGGCTCCATGCCGTGCGGAAGACTGGAAAAATATATCGCCGGGCTGCGGGACGATATCGAAATGCTGGACCGCATCGTTCCGCTTGCGGACGAGGCGGCGGATCTTCTTGCACCGACCGTGGACTTCCTGCAGGAGTGGCCTCTGTCCCGGCTGAAGACCGGGGACGGCGGGATCGATCTGGCGGCGCTTGAGCAATACCTGCGCTTTGCGAACGACACGGTTCCCCGCGCCCGCGCCCTTCTGGAGAAGATCGACGCGCAGGGACCGGAACAGCTTGAGAGCAGCGAGACTTACCGGCGCTTCCGCGAAAAGGCAGTTTCTCTATTGGAGCTGTACGACGAAACGCAGCGATATCAGCCGCTTCTACGGGCCTTTGTCGGCAGCGGAGAGGACCGCCTGTATGTTTTCGCGGCGCAGAACAGCTCCGAGATCCGCGCCTCCGGCGGTTTCCCCGGCTCGGTCGGCACGATCCGGATCCGGGACGGCGTCCTGCGGATAGAAGACTTCAAGCCTGTCAACGATGTGCTCTATTTTTACAAACCGCATGACGTCCTGATCACGCAGGAGGAAGCGAGGATCTTCGGAGACTGGTTTTTCGCGCCGCGCGACGCGGACTTCTGTCCCGACTTTGAACGCGTCGGAGAGATCTGGGCGTCCGCCTACGCGGTCAACAACGGCGAGCAGGTCGATGGCGTCCTGTCCGCAACGCCCGTTATCATCCAGCGGATTCTTTCCGTCGTCGGGCCGGTCGAACTCTCCGACGGGACTGTCCTGGACGGCACGAACGCGGCGAGGATACTCGAATACGATATGTATTACCGCTTCTTCGGCTACGGGAGCGATACGGGAGAGGGAAATGAGATCTCCGACGCGCTCTTTGCGGAAACGGCAAAGATGGTCATGGAAAAGGCCATGGGAGAGCTCAGCCTCAGCAATGCGAGAGGTTTCCTGTCCGTCCTGGAAGAGAGCGCGGCCGACCGCACGCTGATGCTGTGGATGAAGGATGAGAGCGAGCAGGAGCTCGTCCGCGCCGCGGGGCTCGCCTGCAGCCTGAACGACGATCCGGCAAAGCCGGAGGCCGGGATCTATTTCGCGCTTACCAATCCCAGCCGCATGGGCTGGTTCCTCAATATGCTTCCCTCCTGCGAGCTGCTGGAGACGCACGAAGACGGATCGAGGACCTACGCCGTCCATCTGGATATGGAGAACGTGATGACCGAGCAGGAGCTTCTGACGGCCTCCTGGTACATCAGCGGCTCGGGAAACCGCGGAACGGTCACGGGCTTTTTGTATCTCTTCGCGCCGGCAGGCGGGACGATCTCCGAGATCAGCGGCCCGGCGGGCGGACCGCCCTTCAGTCCGGCGGAGTATCACGGTCTTCCGCTGGAATATACCCATCAGGTCTTTATCCGGCCAGGCGCGTCGGTGAGCTTTGATTACACGGTCACCACCGCGCCGGGCGAGCAGGAAGATCTCGTTTTCAGCATGACGCCGACGCTGCAGGCGTACCGGTAAGAGTAGGCTGCCGCGGACCGCGGCGAAAGAAAGGCGGAGACCGATGCATTTCGTACAGGCAAAGGGGATCCTGTCGGCTCAGAACGGCATGAACCTCTACCGCGGCTG
>ONQJ01000117.1 GCA_900319935.1 uncultured Eubacteriales bacterium
CATCGGCATGCCCGTCATGAACTTCTTCGACGCCGAACTCAAGCGCGAGGGCGACAAGTTCTTTGTCGAGCTCTCCGGCGTGAGAGTCCAGCTCGACGAAGAAAAGACCGCGCGCCTGCTCAAGAACGACGTACAGTCTCAGCCGGTCACTCTGGGCGTCCGTCCCGAGCACACCGACATTGCCGACAAGGGCGTGGCCGCCCGCGTCGACGTGGCGGAAATGATGGGCTCTTCCGTCCACCTGCACGTCAACGCCGAGGGCCGCGACGTCATCATCATCGTCCCGACGATCGAGATGAAGGGCAACTACAATATCGGCGACACCGTCCACTTCACCTTCGGCGGCAATGTCGCCCACGTCTTCTCCAAGGAGACCGACAAGAACCTCGAGTTCTGATAAGTCAATCATCCGCCGGGCCGGGAGGAAACTCCCGGCCCGGTCTTTTTACGGCCGGCCCGACCCCCGCTCTCCCGCCCGCCCGGGAGCGAAAAGCAACGATCCGGAAACGAAAAGAGAGAAAGCGGATTGGTGAACTTGTCGCATTTCACAGAAATAACGGGGCCTGTTTCGCGGGGAAATCGGTCATTCCTACGAACTGAAAAAAAGAGCGAAAAAAGGCTTGCTTTTTTCCGCTTTCTCCCGTATACTCCCACACAGAAAACAGGTTTTTAAGCGCGGTACGAGAGACCGGCAAAATCGCTCATATAGATCGGGTACCATGGACGTACCCCCCTATCTTGTTGTGCTTTGCCGTTCTCGGCAAGGCTTTTTTGTTTGTCTTTTTTCGCAGACGCGGCTTTCCGCCCCTTCGGCATCCTGCGGACAATTTGCGCCCTGACTTCGCCGCTCTTTCTTGAAATACACAAAGTATTCCCGCGAAAGAGCGTCTTTGTCAAAACACAAATTCTCTCGCAGCCTGCTCTCGAGGCAAAAAGCCTTGTCTGCAGGTCATTTCCGATCAAAAGGGGGACGGCGTTGATGAAACTCAAGGCGCAGATCATGGACGAGGCGGCGATCGGCCGCGCGCTCATGCGCATCTCCCACGAGATCAACGAGCATAACCGCGGCGTGGACAACGTCGTGCTCGTCGGCGTGCGCCGCCGCGGCGTGCCCATCGCCCGCTGCATCCGCGGCAACATCCACAAGATCGAGGACAAGGACGTCCCCTGCGGAAGTCTCGACATCAAGTTCTACCGCGACGACCTCTCCCATGTCTCCGAGCAGCCCGAGACCAGACGCGCCGAGCTGCCCTTCGACGTGACCGACCGCGACGTCGTGCTCTGCGACGACGTGATCTACACCGGCCGCACGGCCCGGGCCGCGATCGAGGCGATCTTCTCCCTCGGCCGCCCGCGCTCGATCCAGCTGGCCGTGCTGATCGACCGCGGCCACCGCGAGCTGCCCATCCGCCCCGACTACGTCGGCAAGAACATCCCGACCTCGCGCAGCGAGCTCGTGGAGGTCCGCGTGCCGGAGTTCGACGGCGAGACGGGCGTTTTCCTGATGGACCTGGCTCAGGAATGAGCCTTTCCATATATTTTCATTAATTTATTCAGAAAGGATAAAATGAAAATGAGCAATGAAAACAAAGCGGCCGTCGACGGCCCGATCTACGACGCGCGCACCCTCGGCACGCCGAAAATGCTGATCCTCGGCGCGCAGCACCTCTTCGCCATGTTCGGCGCGACGGTGCTCGTCCCGATCCTGACCGGCCTGAGCGTTTCGGCCACCCTGCTCTTCGCGGGCCTCGCCACGCTGTTCATGCACCTGGTCACCAAGCGCAAGGTCCCCGTGTTCCTCGGCTCCTCCTTCGCCTTCCTCGGCGGCTACTTCGCCGTCGTCGCCTCCGGCGCCGAGCTCGGCCTGTCCCAGGCCGAATCCCTGCCCTACGCCTGCGTCGGCGTGGCCTGCGCGGGTCTGCTGTACCTCATCCTCGCTGCGATCTGCAAGGCCTTCGGCTCGAAGAACGTCATGCGCTTCTTCCCGCCCGTGGTCACCGGCCCGATCATCATCGCGATCGGCCTGATCCTGGCCCCGTCCGCCATCAATAACTGCTCCTCCAACTGGTGGATCGCCCTGGCCGCGATCGTCGTGGTCATCGTCTGCAACATCTGGGGCAAGGGCATGCTCAAGATCGTCCCGATCCTGATGGGCGTCCTGGTCTCCTATCTGCTCGCGGCCGTGACCGGCAACGTCGACTTCTCCGGCGTGAAGGAAGCCGCCTGGATCGGCCTGCCCGTCCAGATGCAGAACACCGTCTTCGGCCTTCTCGGCTCCGGCAAGGTCAACACCGGCCTGCTCGTCTCCTCGATCATCATGATCGTCCCGATCGCCTTCGCGACGATGATGGAGCACGTCGGCGACATCTCCGCGATCAGCGGCGCCATCGAGAAGAACCTGATCGAGGATCCGGGCCTGCACCGCACCCTGATCGGCGACGGCGTCGGCACCGCGATCGCCGCGCTCTTCGGCGCGCCCGCCAACACCACCTACGGCGAGAACACCGGCGTCCTCGTGCTGACCAAGGTCTATGACCCGAAGGTCGTCCGCATCGCGGCCTACTTCGCGATCGTCCTCGCCTTCTGCCCGAAGTTCGCCGCCCTGATCTCCGCGATGCCCGCGGCCACGATCGGCGGCGTGTCGATCATCCTCTACGGCATGATCTCCGCGGTCGGCGTGCGCAACATGGTCGAGAACCACACCGACTTCCAGAAGTCCCGCAACGTCATCGTCGCGGCCGTCATCCTCGGCCTGGCGCTGGGCGTCAACTTCTCCGACAGCGGCGCGATCTCCTTCGCGGTCGGCAGCGTGAACATCGCCCTCTCCGGCCTCGCGATCGCCTCGATCGTCGGCATCGTCCTCAACGCGATCCTGCCCGGCAAGCGCGACGAGTACATGCCCAACCAGGAGAACTCCGGCTCGCTCGGCAAGTTCTGAGCCCCACGACGGGAGCTTTCGACGACCCGGCAACATACCGACCCCCGGCTTCCCTCGGAAGCCGGGGGTTTGCTTTTCCACCCGCAGCCTTCCCCGCGCACGGGGAAGGGGGACCGCTTGCGGTGGATGAGGTCTCTGCAAACGAACGATCTGGTCAGTGTCCGTTTTCTCTTTGCTCGTGCAAAGAGAAAACGGACAAAAAGAGAAAGCACGCCAAAGGGGGGAAGATTTCGATTTCTTCCCCCCTTTGGAAACCCCCTAATTGAAACGACAAAAGAGGGGCTTATCCCCTCTTTTGAAACTCCCCTCCGTTGTACTGGTTTGAGAGCTTTCGGCCTCCGAAAAGCCATCCTCGCAGGTGCGGCAGCCGCCGCACCTGTTCTCGCAAGCCAAGCGTTTTGCTCGCAGGGACGGCTATCAGCCGCCCGCATGCTGAAAACTAAAAACCAAAAACTAAAAAAGGCAGGGAAGGCACCGCGGCTTTCCCTGCCTTTTTTCACACGTCCAGCGCGCAAACGTCCTCCACGCTCTCGCGCTTCACGGCGAGAAAGCTCTCGCCGCCGCGGAGCATCACGACGGGCGGGCGGCCGAAGCGGTTGTAGTTCGAGGCCATCGAATAGTTGTAAGCCCCCGTCGTGCAGACCGCGATGCGGTCGCCGCGGGCGGTGGCGGCCGGCAGGCTGATCGCCGGCTGGATGATGTCGCCGCTCTCGCAGCAGCGGCCCGCGAGATCGAAGATCGCGCGCAGCCGTCCGCGCGGCGCGGCGTGCAGCACCGTGTACTGCGCGCCGTAGAGACAGAAGCGCGGGTTGTCGGTCATGCCGCCGTCGGTGACGACGTAGCTCTTGTAGCCCGGGATGCGCTTGACGCTGCAGACCGTGTAGACCGTCATGCCCGCGTCGGCCACGATGCTGCGCCCCGGCTCCATCAGAAAGCGCGGCAGCGGCAGGGAGGCCTCCCCGATGCGCGCCTTCAGCCGCGCGCCGACCTCGGCGATGCGCGCGGGGATGTCCGCCATCGGGTCGTCGTCGGTGTAGCGCACGCCGTAGCCGCCGCCGACGTTGAGCTCGCGGAAGGTGAAGCCGAGCTCGTCGCGCACGTCGGCCATGAAGCCGACCATCAGATCGATCGTGCGCAAAAACACGTCCTCGTCGAAGACCATCGAGCCGACGTGGCAGTGCAGCCCGGCCACCTCGAGGCTCTTCATGCCCAGCGCTGCGCGGACGAACTCCATGGCCTGCCCGGTCTCGACGGGCACGCCGAACTTCACGTCCACCGCGCCGGTGTTGATCGCGTGGTAGGTGTGCGGGTCGATGCCCGGCGTGATGCGCAGCAGCACCTTCTGGCGCTTTCCCGCCGCGGCCGCCTGCTCGGACAGGGCGATCAGCTCGTCGCCGTTGTCCACGATGAAGCAGCCCACGCCGTCTTGCCGTCGCCGTGGTAATAGATCCCCTCCGCCGGATAGCCCGCGGCGAGAGCCGTGCCGATCTCGCCGGGCGAGACCGCGTCGATCCCCAGGCCCTCCTCGGCCATGATGCGGTACATCTGCCGGAAGGAGGCGGCCTTGCCCGCGTAGAGCGGCAGCGCGTCGGGCCCGAAGGCGGCGCGGAAGGCGCCGGTGTACATCCGGCAGTTGAGGCGGATGCGGTCCTCGTCCATCAGATACAGCGGCGTGCCCCAGCGGTCCGCCAGCGCGTTCACGTCCTGACCCGCGAAGAGCAGGCGGCCGTCCGCGGCGCGGCTGATATTGTCACAAAGCATCGAGATCCCTCCCGAAGGGTTTTCTTAAATTTAACACGCTAACGAAACAAAGTCAAGGCCGGAAGCCTGCCCCGGGGCCGCAGCCCCGGGGCTTTTTTCGGCCGCGAAGGCCGGGAAAGCGGGGTAAGTCCCTATCGTTCCTCGCGGAAATAGGGCAGGCCCAGCGAGGCGGGCGGCTGGTTCTCGCGCTTGTTGCGCATCGAGGTGAGCACCAGCACGATGATCGTGACGACGTAGGGCGCCATCTTGTACAGCTCCAGGAGGCCAGCACGCCGACGTTCGGCCGCCAGACCGTGAAGATGACCAGCGCGATCGCGAGCCAGCCGCGGTCGCCGAAGGCGTTGTTCGACCACACGCCCGAGGCGTAGTCCATCACGTAGTACAGCCCGCCCAGGCCCGCGATCATCGCGCCGATGCAGGTGGCCATGTACTTGTGCCGCGCGACGTTGATGCCGGCGGCGTCCGCGGTGGTGGGGCTTTCGCCCACGGCGCGCAGGTGCAGGCCCAGCCGCGTCCGCTTCAGGATATAGGAGGCCACGAGCGCGATGACGACGGCCAGGTAGGCCAGGAAGCCGTAGGAGAGGAAGAGCTTGCCGAAGGCGCCCAGCTTTTCCGCGGCGGGCAGGCTGCTGCGGAAGGCGTAGCTCGTCGACGAGAGGATGATCGAGGGCAGCTCGCTGCCGGAGAGCTTGATCAGCGACCCGCCGAAGAAGTTGCCGAAGCCCACGCCGAAGGTCGTCAGCGCCAGGCCGGTGACGTTCTGGTTGGCGCGCAGCGTCACCGTGAGGAAGCAGTACAGCAGGCCCATGAGGAGCGAGCCGACCAGGCAGCAGACGAGAGGGATCAGGATCCCGGGGAGGGGGCGGAAGGCCGCGCCGGCGGACTGTTCGTAGAAGAACGAGCCGATGACGCCGCTGATCGCGCCGACGTACATGATGCCCGGGATGCCGAGGTTGAGGTTGCCGGATTTCTCCGTCAGGGTCTCGCCCGTGCTGCCGAGCAGCAGCGGGATGCCCTGGACGACCGCGCGGGGGATGAAGGAAATGACGTCAAACATTGCTCACTTGCCCTCCTTTCCGGCGCTGCGGCGGAATTTCAGCTGATAGTTGATGAAGAACTCGCTGCCGATGATGAAGAACAGGATGATGCCCGTCAGGATGTCGCCGAAGCTCGAGTTGAGCGAGAACTTGGTCGCGATCTCGCTGGCGCCGCGGCCGAGGAAGACCAGCAGGAAGCTCGTGAGGATCATCCAGATCGGGTTGAACTTGGCCAGCCACGAGACCATGACGGCCGTGAAGCCGCGGCCCTCGACGATCGTGGGCGTGAGCGTGTGGTGCGTGCTGCCGACGAGCAGCAGGCCCGCCAGACCGCAGATCGCGCCGGAGAGCAGCATCGTGCGGATGATGACGCGGTCGACCTTGATGCCGACGTAGCGGGCGGTGCGCTCGCTCTCGCCGACGACGGCCAGCTCATAGCCGTGCTTGGAGTAGTTCAGGTACACGTACATCCCCAGGCACACGACCGCGACGACGATGATGTTGAGCAGATACTTGTACGAGCCGATCTGCGGGAACCAGCCGATCTGCGTGTTGGGGTTGATGATGCCGATGTTGCCCGAGCCCTTGGGCGATTCCCACACCACGCAGTAGTAGGCCACCAGCTGGGTCGCGACGTAGTTCATCATCAGCGTGAAGAGCGTCTCGTTGGTGTTGAAGCGCGCCTTGAAGAAGGCGGGGATGCCGGCCCAGACCGCGCCGGCGAGGATGCTCGTGACGATCATCAGCAAAATGACCGCGCCGTTGGGCAGCTTGTCGCGCAGGCAGATCATGCAGGCCGCGGCGGCCAGCGCGCCGGCCAGGGCCTGGCCCTCGCCGCCGAGGTTCCAGCAGCGCATGCGGAAGGCGGGCGTGACGGCCAGCGACACGCACAGCAGCATCGCGATGTTCTGCAGCAGCACCCACAGCTTGCGCGCGGTGCCGAAGGAGCCCTTGTAAATGGCCGCGTAGACCTGGAAGGGGTTCTCGCCCGTGACGAGCGAGGTGATCACGCCGCAGACGATCAGCGCCGCGAGCAGCGCGCCGCCGCGGATGGCCCACACGGCCCACCAGGGGAGCGCGGCGCGTTTGGTGATGTGGAACAGAGGTTCGCGCGTGCGTTTATTCATCGTCCGTCCCTCCCAGCTTCGTCATCATCATGCCGACCTCGCGCTTCTGCGCGCCGCGGCCGGGCACGGCCGCGCACGGCGTAGGCCGTCAGCAGCACGGTGGGGGCGTTGGCGATCTCGCGGCCCACCAGCACCTTCTGCACGTTGCCGCCGGAGAGGCGGCGCACCGGCGTGGATACGCCGGGGGTGGACACCTCCAGCTCCTGCACCACGGTCTCCGCCAGCTTCTTGGGGCTGCGGCGGTCGGTAAAGAGGGAACGACCCTTGCGGAAGGAGCGGAGCATCATGTTGTCCGAAAGGTCCATGTTGCCCACCAGGCCCATGCCCAGCCGGTCCTCCGGCACGAAGGAGAGGGCCACGCCCATTTCCGCGATCGCGAGCGGGTCCTTGCCGAGCAGCTGCTCGCGGCTGCCGTCGTCGTTGATATACTCGATGCTGCCCGACTCGACGGGCTGCAGGCCGGCGATGGCCTCCAGCAGCTCCTTCTGGCCGCTGCCGGAGATGCCCGCGATGCCCAGGATCTCGCCGGAGTTGGCGGTGAA
>ONQJ01000116.1 GCA_900319935.1 uncultured Eubacteriales bacterium
GGTCATGTCGATGCCGGTGGTGAGGTTCATGTCGCAGTGGCTGGGCAGATGCGTGCCGCCCTGGTTGAGGGTGAGCAGCTCGGACTTGGGGAAGTAGCCACGGTTGGCGAGCGCGGCGTACACCGCGGGGCCGGCGTGGCCCTTGGAGCAGATGAAGCGGTCGCGGCCTTCCATTTTGGGATTGGCAGGATCGATGTGCATCTCTTCAAAGTAGAGCACGGCGAGCAGCTCGACGATGGACAGGCAGCCGCCGATGTGGCCCACGCCCAGATGGCCGATGCAGGTCATGATATCACAGCGGATATCTTTGCAGATTTCTTTCAGATCGGTGTTCAATGGTAATTCCTCCTAATTTGATTAAAAGGTTTAACTAAATCGGATTGTAATCCCGACGCGCGCCTTTGTCAAGGTGTCTGCCCGTAAAATGAAGAAAAACTTTTTCCTCTTCCCTGTTGACATCTTCCGGGATCGAGGCTATGATAATTCACGCAGTTTATCAATTACTATCGGAGGAGTTCCATGAAAAGCTTTACTCCCGTTTACGTTCCCGTCGGCGTGCCGACCTTCCATCTCGAGAGCGCGCAGCGCCAGTTCGATCTGTCCGCAGGGCTGCTGCGCTCGATCGACGAGCGCTTCGCCGTTCCGGAAAAGATGCTGCTCTCGATCGACGATCTGCGCGCATTTCTCGACAGCGTTTCGCCGGATCTGATCGTGTTCCAGAACCTCACCTTCGCCAACGCCGCCTATATTTCCGAGGTGCTGCGCCGCTTTGACTGCCCCATGCTGCTCTGGACGCTGCGCGAGCCCGTCATCGACGGGGGACGGCTGCGCCTGAACTCCCTGACCGGAGCTTACAGCGCGGCCAACACCCTGCGCGCCTTTGACGAGCGCAGCTTCGAGTATCTCTTCGGTTCGCCCGAGGAGGAGCGCGTGAAGGACGCGCTCTCGGCCGTCGTCAGGGCCGCCGCGGTCAAAAAGGAGATGCGCAGCCTGAAGATGTCCGCCGTCGGCCACACGCCGCAGGGCTTCGGCTTCGGCCGCGCGCTGGACGGCGAGCTGATGAACGCCTTCGGCGTCGAGCTCGAGGCGATCGAGGCGCGCGAGCTGATCGAGAAAGCAAAGAGTTTTTCCGATGAGGAATGCGCGGAATACCTGGAAAAGACCGCGCAGGCGACCTGCGGGCTGGACAAAACGCCCGAGAACAACCGCCTCGACCACGCGCGGCTTTTGAAGGCGTACAGCGATTACGTGCGCGAGCACGGTATCGGCGCACTGGCCTCCCGCTGCTGGCCGGACTTCTTCACCGCCTTCGGCACGCCCGTGTGCACCGTGCTGTCCATGCTCAACGACGAGGGCGTGGCCGCCGCCTGCGAGGCCGACATCTACGGCGCGCTGTCGATGTGGATCGGCATGCGCCTGAGCGGCGAGCCGGTCTTCTTCGGCGACCCCGTCTCCCTCGACGAGGGCGAGAACACGATCACCTTCTGGCACTGCGGCGCGGCCGCCTGCTCACTGGCGCGCAAGGACACCGGCGCGGTCGTGGGCGTGCACCCCAACCGCAGGATCGGCCCGGCGATGGACTTCGGCTGCGAGGCCTTCCCGGACGCCACGGTCTTCCGCATCGGCCGAGAACCGGACGGCTTCATCCGCTTCTTCATCCTCGAGGGCGAGGCGCTTGACAAGCCCAAGCAGTTTATCGGCACCTCGATTGTCGTCAGGACCGACAATCCCGCGCGCGAGATCGTGGAGGAGAGCGTCAAGGCCGGCTTCGAGCCGCATTTTGTGGTGATCCGCGGCCGCCACGCCGCCGCGCTCGAGGCGCTGGCGAACATGTACGGCTTCGAGATCTGCAGATACTGAAAAACACATAAAAGCGGAGACGGCGTTCTCCGCTTTTATCGTTCCGGCGTTTTTTACGAATTGACTTTGCCCGGGGGCTGTATTATGCTGTGAAGCGCAAAGGAGGGGACAGCCATGAAGAAAAGCTCGAAGATCGGCGCGGCGATCACGGCCGTGATCGACATCGTCACGGCGGGACTGCTGTGGCTGCTCTGCTCGCTGCCCGTCGTCACGATCGGCGCGTCGAGCGCGGCGCTGTACTACTGCGTCGTCAAGTGCATCCGGCACGAGCGCGGCCGCCTGGTGAAGAGCTTTTTCGCCGCCTTCAGGCGCGACTTCAAGGCCGCGACGCTGCTGTGGCTGATCTTCCTCACCGCGGCGCTGCTCCTCGGCGCGGACGTGTATGCCTTCGGACGGATGGAGGTCCCGGGCCTGTTCGGGATGATCGGAAGGATCCTGCTCCTGGCGCTGTTGGCGTTTTTCCCCTGGGTCTTCGCCTTCGTCTCGCGCTTTTCCAACACCGTCTCCGCGACGCTGAAGTTCTGCGGGTATCTGGCGCTGAAGAACATCGGCACGACGCTGCTGATGACGATCGAGCTGCTGGGCTTCGGCCTCATCATTTGGCTGATGCCGCCGCTCGTCTTTATCCTGCCCGGGCTCGTCTGCCTGCTGCTGAGCCTGCATATCGAGCCCGTTTTCAAGCCCATCACGGCCGAAATGACGACCGCGGACGGGGACGACTGGTTCAACGAGTAAATGAATTATCATAACGGACAGAGGGTAGCCATGCTTTCTATCAAGACCGAAAACAACAGCTTTGTTCTCTGCCTCGACGGCAGGGAGCTGATCGTACACACGCCGGAAGCCCCGGCGCTCTTCCTCGGCAAGGGGGAGGAGACGATCCGCATGTTCCGCGGCAACTTCGACATCGCCGACCGCGTGTCCGAGCGCCTCGCGCTGCGCTTCGCGGGCATGGAGGGCGGCGCCGCCGTCTTCACGAACGCGGAGCTCGCCGGGGATTTCCGCCTGCGGATCGAGGAGAAGGACGGCCTTGTGCGCCTTGCCGGACACGCGGAGGACCCGCGCTTCAACCGCCTGTATCTGCGCCTGCGCGCGGAGAAGGACGAGCACGTCACCGGCGGCGGCGAGCAGTTTTCGTATCTCGACCTGCGGGGCCGGCTTTTCCCGATCTGGACGCGCGAGCAGGGCGTGGGCCGCAACAAGCTCACCGAGATCACGCGCCTGGCCGACTGCAGCGACGGCGGCGGAGGCGACTACCACACGACCTTCTTCCCGCAGCCGACCTTTATCTCCTCGCGCCTGTATTTTGCGCATCTGGAGAACTACGAATACTGCGAGCTCGACTTCCGCGGCGAGCGCTTCCATGAGATCGCGCTCTGGTCGACGGCCTTTTCGCTCGTGCTCGCCTCCGGCGAAAGCTATCGCGAGCTCGTTTCCAAGCTGACCGGACTGCTCGGCCGCCAGCCCATGCTGCCCGACTGGGCGATGCGCGGGATCTGGCTCGGCGCGCAGGGCGGCACCGAGCGCGTGACGGAGCTGCTGGAGCGCTGCCGCGCGGGCGGGATGGACGTTCCCGCCGTGTGGATCCAGGACTGGGAGGGCAAGCGCGTCACCTCCTTCGGCAAGCGTCTGCAGTGGGACTGGCGCTGGAACCGCGAGATGTATCCCGGCCTCGACGCCGTGATCGCCTCCGATCCCGAAACGCGCTGGATGGGCTATATCAACCCCTACCTCGTCGAGGGCGGCGTGCTCTTTTCCGAGGCGAAGGAGAAGGGCTATTTCGTCAAAAACCGCGAAGGCGGGGACTATCTCTTCGACTTCGGCGAATATGACTGCGGCGTGGTCGATCTGACGATGCCGGAGGCCTTCGCGTGGTATAAAAAGGTCATCAGGAAAAACCTGATCGGCCTGGGCTTCCGCGGCTGGATGGCGGACTTCGGCGAATACCTGCCCGCCGACGCGGTCTGCTTCGGCGGCGGCGGGATGGAAGAGCACAACGCCTGGCCGATGCTCTGGGCGAAATGCAACCGCGAGGCGGTGGAGGAGAGCGGTCTTCTCGGCGAATGCGTGTTCTATATGCGCGCAGGAGCGGCGGGGAGCCAGCAATACTCCACGCTTACCTGGGCGGGCGACCAGTGCGTGGACTGGAGCGAGGACGACGGTCTGCCTTCGGTCGTCACGGCGGCGCTGACGCTCGGCATGAGCGGCTTCGGCCTGCATACCTGCGACGCGGGCGGCTATACGACGCTGTTCCATCTGCGCCGCGACGAGGAGCTGCTGCTGCGCTGGCTGGAATTCGCCTGCTTCACGCCGGTCATGCGCACGCACGAGGGAAACCGCCCGGACAGCAACGTCCAGCTCTATTCGAGCGAAGCGATCATCGCCAAGGCCGCGCGGCTGTCGAAGCTGCACACGGCGCTGCTGCCCTACATGAGAGCCTGCGTGATGGAGAACGCCGAGACGGGGATCCCGGTCATGCGGCCGCTTTTCTTCGACGCGGCCG
>ONQJ01000115.1 GCA_900319935.1 uncultured Eubacteriales bacterium
GACCCGGTCTCCACGGCCAAGGCCACGCGCTTCGCCTCCGTGCTCGGCCGCCTCGCGGCGATCAAGCCGAACCTGCTGGAGGCGCGCGCCCTGACGGGGCGGGAGAGTGAGGAGGACTGCGCCGACGCCCTGCTGCGCTCGGGCGTGGGCAGCGTGTTCCTCTCGCTCGGCGCGAAGGGCCTGCTCGCGGCCTCGGGAGAGGAGCGCGTGCTGCTGCCCTGCGAAAGGACGGAGCTCGTCAGCGCCACCGGCGCGGGCGACGCGGCCACGGCCGCGATCGTCTGGGCGACGGTACGGGGGCTCGGCCTCGCCGCCGCGGCCCGCGCGGCCGTCATGGCCGGCGCGATCGCCGCCGCGAGCGAGGAGGCCTCCCCGCCCCTGCTCCGCGCGGAGAATCTGCTGTAAAAGAGAAAAAAAGAAGGCACAGACAAGGTCTGTGCCTTCTTTTTTTATGGTTTTATTCTTCGACTTCCAAACTCGAGAAGCAGAACTTCGTGCAGTCGACGAGCCCGCGGTCGGTCAGCCGCAGCTCCGGCAGGCAGGCCAGGGGGATGAGCGCCATCGTCATAAAGGGCGAGACGATGTCGCAGCCGATCTCCTTCCAGGCCTCGGAGAGGGCGGCGACCTTTTCGCTCATTTCCTCGGCGCTCAGCGGGTTCATCAGTCCCGCGAGCGGCAGCTCGACGCAGCCGAGGATCTTGCCTTCGCGCACGGCGCACATGCCGCCGCCGCAGCGGATCAGCGTGTTGGCCGCGAGCGCCATGTCCTCGTCGTTCGTGCCGACGACCAGCAGGTTGTGCGCGTCGTGCGCGACCGTCGAGGCCATCGCGCCGCAGCGGATATCGAAGCCCTTGACAAAGCCCACGCCGTGCTTGCCCGTGTCGTGGTGGCGCTCGAAGACGAAGGTCTTGAGCACGTCCTGCTCCACGTCGGACTCCAGCGCGCCGTCCCTGACCTTGAGCGTCATGTGCCGCTCATAGTCGCCGACGTGCGCGGGGATGATCTCGATCACGCGCACGAGCGCCTCGTCCTTTTTGTCGGTCGGCACGCGGAAGGTTGCGGGCGTGATGGTCTCGCCGACGTGCATCGTGTGCATCGCGCTCTCTGGATAGGTATAGGGCGCGAAGTCCCGGAGCATCTTCCCGTTCTCGGCGACGACCTCGCCGTCGATCATCATGCGGAAGGGACGGAAATCGTTCAGGTCGCGGGAGAACACGATGTCCGCGCACTTGCCCGGCGCGATCGAGCCGAGCTCGTGGTCGAGCTGGAAGCACTGGGCGCAGTTGATCGTGACCATCTGGATCGCGGTGATCGGATCGACGCCGAAGGAGACCGCGCGGCGCACGATGTGGTCGAGATGGCCGTCGTTGACGAGGGTGTAGGGGTGCGTGTCGTCGGAGATCATGATCGCGAAGCGCGTGTCGATCTCATGCTCGCGGATCGAGCGGCTGACCTCCTGCAGGTCGTGCCAGGCCGAGCCCTCGCGGAACATCGCGTACATGCCCAGACGCATCTTCGCCAGCGCGTCCTCCATGCGGGTGGACTCGTGGCAGCAGCGGATGCCGCTTGCGATGAAGGCGTTGAGCGCGGGGCCCGTCTCGGGGATCGAGAAGTGGCCCGTCACGGTCTTGCCGGCCTTGAGCGTCTCGCCGGTGATGGCGTGCGTCTCTTCGACGGAATTGATGATGCCGGGGAAGTTCATCATCTCGCCCAGGCCCACGACCTCGTCGCGGCGCATTTCCGAGGCGATATCGGAGGAGTCGATCGTGCTGCCCGCGTCCTCGAAGCCGGGGACGGCGGGGACGCAGGAGGGCGTGGTCAGCATGGCCTTGAGCGGCGTGCGCGCGGCGTCCGCCACCATCAGGTCCACGCCGGGCAGACCCATGACGTTGCAGATCTCGTGCGGGTCGTAGAAGATGCCGGAGGTGCCGTGGGGGATGACCGAACGGGCGTACTCGCCGGCGGAGAGCATGGACGACTCGATGTGGATGTGGCCGTCGAGCATGCCCGGGGAGATGTAGGCGCCCGCGGCGTCGATGACCCTGGTCCCCTCGCCGATGCAGTGCTTCGCGTCGCCCACGAGCGCGATGCGCCCGCTGTGGATCGCGACGTCGGTGTGCTCGAGGATCTCGTGCGTGCAGACGTTGACGAGCTTTGCGTCGGTGATGACCGTCTCGGCGGGGAGCCTGCCCATCGCGACGGAGGAGAGGGCCGCGGAGCATTCCCAGAGGGGCGTCTTGCAGAACTTGTTGATCATGCTTCTTTCCTTTCCGATCCTGAGGATCACGGCTTTTTCGCAAAAAAAGGGGAGGCGCAGAAAACGGTCTGCCCTCCTGAAAATCCGAGCGTGCGGCGGCGCCTTGCGCGCCTCCGCATACAAAAAACCAGTAGTCGGACAGATCAGAGGGCTGTCCGGTAGAAACTCGAGGCCCCGTTGACCGCCTCAATTATACCGGGTATGAACTTGTTTGCCACGCCTTTAGTATACCCTGCGCGCCGGCGCGCGGGCAATTGTCATTCCCGCCAAACATCCGGCGGCGCGCGCCCGCTTTTCGGCGCTTTTGCAACAAAAAAACAGGGATCGAAAACGATCCCTGTTTTTTTGCTTTTCGGCGTTTGCCTCAGATCAGGCAAACAACGCGGCGTTTGACTCAAACTTACTTGAGCTCGACGGTAGCGCCGACGCCTTCGAGCTGGGCCTTGAGAGCTTCGGCGTCTTCCTTGGAGATGGCTTCCTTGATCTTGGCGTTCGGGGCGGACTCGACGAGAGCCTTCGCCTCGGCAAGGCCGAGACCGGTGATGGCGCGGACTTCCTTGATGACCTTGATCTTCTCGGCGCCGAAGCTGGTCATGACGACGTCGAACTCGGTCTTCTCTTCGACGACCGGGCCGGCGGCGGCGACGGCGGGGCCGGCGGCGACAGCGGCGGCGGAGACGCCGAAGGTCTCCTCGAGGGCATGGACGAGCTCGCTGAGCTCAAGAACGGAGAGACCCTTGATCTCCTCGATCATAGCGGTGATTTTTTCGCTCATTTTAATTTTCCTCCAAATTGTTTTTCTTTGCTGCGATCATTCCGCAGCGGCTTCGGGAGCGGCGGACTCGAGAGAGCCGCCCTTCTGCTCCAGGATCTGGCCGAGACAGACGGCCAGGCCGGTGATGGGTGCGATCATGGTGCCTAGGACCTTCGCGTACAGAGCGTCCTTGGAAGGAAGCGCCGCGATCTCCGCGATCTCGGACTCGCTCAGGATCTGACCGTCCATAAAGGCGGCCTTGATGTTGAAGCGCTCCTTGAGCTTTTCGGAGTAGTCGCTGACGATACGGAAAGGCGCGATGGGATCGCCCGCGGTGGTGGCCAGAGAGGTCGTGCCGTTGAGCACGTCGTCCAGACCGCTCATCCCGAGCTTGTCCAGAGCCTTCCTGGTCAGGGTGTTCTTGACGACCGTGTAGTCGATGCCTTCCTTGCGCATTTCGGCGCGCAGAGCGGTATCCTCGAGGACCGTGATGCCACGGTAATCGACCAGGATGCCCGCGCCGGCGGACTTGATGCGTTCGGCCAGAGCTTCGACGATCGCCTGCTTTTCGCTGAGAACCTTTGCGTTCGGCATGTGTGTTTTTTCACCTCCACACGATTGATGGCGCCCAAAAAGAAAACCTCTGCATCCAAAGGACGCAAAGGCACAATAACAATGAAGGGACTCGATTGTTGTTGTCCTCGGCAGGATTTACGGCCCGGGGGCCACCTGCTGTCTTCGGAGCGCTTGTATAATATATCCCGCCGTGTGAGAAAAGTCAAGCTTTTTTTCAAAAAAACTCCGCCTTTCGTTGACAGAGCGCGGTGCGGGTGCTACAATGGCCGCACCATCTTTTCGGGAGGCGTCCCATGACGCTCGGATTTGCCTTTTTCCTCAACAGCGTGCTCTTCGGCGTGGGTCTGGCGATGGACGCTTTTTCCGTCTCGGTCGCCAACGCGATCGCCGACCCCGATATGAAGTTCGCGCAGAGACTGCGCATCGCGGGCTGCTTCGCACTGTTCCAGATCCTCATGCCGCTGCTCGGCTGGCTCTGCGTGCGCTCGATCGCCGAGAGCTTCACCGCGTTTCAGAAGTTCATCCCCTGGATCGCGCTGGGACTGCTGCTGTATATCGGCGGCAAGATGCTGCTCGAGGGCGTCCGCGGCGGCGCGGAGGACGAGACGGAAGAGAAAAAGTCGCTCGGCCGCGGTACGCTGCTGCTCCAGGGCGTGGCGACCTCGATCGACGCGCTCTCCGTCGGCTTCACGATCGAGGAATACCCCTTCTCCGCCGCGCTGACCGAGTCGCTGATCATCGGCGCGGTCACGCTCGCGATCTGCCTCTGCGGGCTCTTCCTCGGCCGCACGATCGGCCGGAAGCTCGACCCGCATCGCGCCGGTCCTCGGCGGGCTGATCCTCATCGGCATCGGCGTCGAGATCTTTCTGACGGGCATTTTCTGAACGGAAATATGAAACAGGCCGCGTTCGTTTGAACGCGGCCTGTTTTTTTCATATGTCTTTTTCCCGCGGGGGCTCGTCCCTGCGGCTTTGTTTCTTTTCGGGACGGCTGAACACCAGCACCGCGAGCACGGCGGCGAGCACATACAGCGCCAGGAACACCGCCCGGGAATAGTCGCTGGTGGTAAAGCCCATCAGGGGATTGTAGACGTTCAGGATCATCAGCGTGATCGACGCGAGCGCAAGGATGAACACCAGATGCGCCAGGATGCGGACAAATCTCTTCACGGTTCGGCCACCTCGCTTTCCTCAAGCGCTTCGGCTTCCTCGGCGGGGAGCTCTTCAGCCTCTTCGGCTTCCCCGGTCTCCTGCGCGAGCGGATCGAAATCGGTGACCAGGACGCAGTCGCTGAGATTGCGCGGCACCTTGCTGTAAACCTGCGAGATCAGCTCGTTCTGAAAGACCATCATGGACGAGCCGCCGCCGTCGAGATTGAAGCCGGCCTTGCAGCCGAGATCGGAGAGGATCTGCGACATCTCCTCGAGCGTCATGCCGACGGAGTAGCCCTGCTGACGGCCGTCCGCCACCAGGAAGCAGTAGTGCCCCGGCTCAAAATAACCGATGGCCGTGCGGGGATTGCGCCCGGTGATATGGATCTCCGGGATCGAGGAATAGGGGATGTCGCGCGGCGTGCCGTCCTCGTTGAGCAGGGCGGGCCCGAAGGTCCAGACCTGCCAGACGTCGCGCTCGATCGCGGCGTCAAGGTCAAATTCGCGGGCGGTCATCGTCTCCATCACGCCGTCGCGGTAGAGCACGCAGAGGTCCACCACCCCGCGCACCTTGGACCAGACGACGCCGTTGCGCACGGCGATGCCGCCGTAGGAGTAGCTGCAGAAGTCGCCGTTGACGGCGACGACGGCGTTCTGATCCTCGGCCATTTTCTGCAGGGACGCCGACATATGGAAGCGCGGCGGCGTTGCGGCCAGACCGGAGCGGAAGCAGTCGATGTTGCCCATCCAGATCTCCGCGAGGTGATAGACCACGGGCCCCCGGTCGGTCTCATACTGGTGGTGGCTGATGTTCACGGCCAGGTTGGGGCCGGAGTAGGACATGTCCGAACTGATCACTTCGGGCGTGAAGTGATCGGCAAAGCGGATCTGCCATTCGCTGCGGTCGTCGACGGGCGGCTCGGTCTCCTCGGGGGCCTCGGGCTCCTCCGGCTCGGCGGGAGGGGGCGTGGGGACGGGGGTGCTTGCCGGATGCGCTTCGGCGACCACGATCGGCTCCTCCCGGTGCAGCGAATCCTCGACGATGCGCGCGACGAACCAGCCGCCGATCAGCAGGGCGGCCGCCACGATATCCAGGATGATCGCCGCCCACAGCGGGATGCTTTTCCTGCGCTTCATATCTGAAAAAAGACCTTTCGTATCGTTGCCGCCGTCCCCGCCGGGGGAGCGCGCGGCGTACGACACATTATACTACCGTTATTTCAAAAAGTCGAGAGCAAAAAAACCGCCGTATCTTTTCCCGATGCGCGGGAAATACTAACTCCACCTTTGTTTTCGGAGGTGGGTTTTCCTTTTATGCAGGGAAAGGTCGAGATCTGCGGCGTGAACACCGCGGAGCTGCCCGTCCTGAAGAGCGCGGAGACGAAGACGCTCCTGGAGCGGGCGCGCGCCGGAGACAGACAGGCGCGGGAAAAACTGATCGCGGGCAATCTGCGGCTGGTGCTGAGCGTGGTACAGCGCTTTTCGGGCCGCGGCGAGAGTATGGACGACCTCTTCCAGGTCGGCGTGATCGGCCTGATCAAGGCCGTGGACGCCTTCGACCTCACGCAGGGCGTGCAGTTCTCCACCTACGGCGTTCCGATGATCGCCGGGGAGCTGCGGCGCTTTCTGCGCGACCACAGCGCGCTGCGCGTCTCGCGCTCGATGCGCGACACGGCCTACCGCGTGCTGCAGGCCAAGGAAAAGCTGCTTGCCTCCACCGGGCGCGAGCCGAGCGTGGAGGCACTCTCCGCCGAGACCGGCATCGCGCGCCCGGAGATCGTCTTCGCGATGGACGCGATCTGCGAGCCCGTCTCGCTCTACGAGCCGGTGTTCGGCGACGGCGGCGAGAGCGCCTGCATCATGGACCAGATCGGCGACACGAAAAACGGCGACGAGCAATGGCTCGAGCAGATCGCGCTCGAAGAGGCCGTTTCCCGGCTCAGCTCGCGCGAGAGGCGCATCCTGGCCCTGCGCTTTTACGACGGACGCACGCAGACCGAGGTCGCCCGCGAGATCGGCATCTCGCAGGCGCAGGTCTCGCGTCTGGAAAAGGGCGCGATTGGCCGGATCAAGCAGGAGCTCGGCGCATAAAAGAAAAAAGGAAGGTCTTTTGACAAGACCTTCCTTTCAAGCTGTCGACAAAGTGTCGACAGCTTGACGGGCAAAACGGGAACTTCAAAACAGTTCCCGTTTTGCTGTGATTGAACGAAGAAAGGGGGCTCCCCGCCCCCTCTCTTCGCTCTCCCCCTGCGTATCGATACATTTCCTCATGGGTTTATCTGCTCTCTGAAAGGAAGGTCTTTTGACAAGACCTTCCTTTTTTCGGTTTCATACGGCTCATTTCAGATCCACGCGCCTGATCAGCAGCGCGGAGACCGCGCCGATCGCGACGCCCGCGGCCGTACCGCTGAGGATCAGCACCGGCAGGTAGTACACGACGTTCGGGCCCATCAGCAGCCAGGCCGTCAGGATCTGACCGACGTTGTGCAGCACGCCGCCGATCATCAGACTCGCCGCGTGGCCGAAGAGCAGCGAGACGAGGAACACGCGCAGCAGCGAGATCCCCGCGGCCTCGCCCCAGCCGAGCTTGTAGAGCGCGAAGATCACCACCAGGTTGGCCAGCCCCAGCTTGACGCCGGGGACGCCGGGCGAGGGGAGCAGGCTCTCGACGTAGGAGAGGATCATCGCCAGCGCGATGCACATGGCCATGAGGGCGACCTTTTTCGTTTTCATATCCTCACCCCACTGCGGCGTCCACGCCGTCCGACTCGCCGCCCTCGACCGTCACGGTCAGGCGGTTGGGCAGACAGATGATGGACTGGCCGGTATAGCGGATCTTCCCCTGCCTGACGCAGAGCAGATCCGGGCAGTTCGCCTCGGTCAGCCAGGCCTGTCCCTCTCCGATGACAAGGATGTTGCTCCCGCCGTTGAGCGGATAGGTCCCGTTCTCGGTCAGCGCGTGGCGCTCGGTCTCGACGCCGTCGACGCGCACCACGACCTCGCCGCCCACGGTCCGCAGCGCGCCCAGTATCAGATAGAGCGCGAGCGCGAGCAGCAGCAGAGAGGCGATCACGATGAGATCGGCGCGCCGTTTTTTGTCGGCAAACAGACGCTTCATCCTTCAGCCCTCCCCGCAGCGCGCGAAAAGAGCGCGCGGCAGCACGATATCCTCCCGCGGCAGCTTCTCCGGAGCATAGTGCGGCAGCAGCTCCTCCGCGGTGCAGGGATGCGGCTCGTCCAGCAGCCCGGCGAGGTAAGCCAGCGCGCCGACGACCTCCTCCGCGGAATAGTGCCGCCGGACCTCGCGGAGCGAGAGCGAGAAATCCCGCTTGGCCATGCGCTGTCCGTCGGGATCGAGCAGCAGCGGGATGTGGACGAAGACGGGGGGCTCAAAGCCGAAGAGCCGCTGGACATAGACCTGCCAGGGGGAGGAGGAGATCAGATCGCGCGAGCGCAGCACCTCGGTCACGCCCATGAGCGCGTCGTCGAGCGCGACGGTGAACTGGTAGCAGTACACGCCGTCCGCGCGGCGGATCGGGAAATCGCCGTATTCGCGCAGGATCTCGCAGGAGAGCGCGCCGCGGATCCGGTCGCGGAAGACGACGGTCTCGTCCCCGAGCCGCAGCCGCCAGGCGGGCGCGCGCTTTTTCATCCGCTCCGCGACTTCCTGCGGCGAAAGATCGCGGCAGCTGCCGGGGTAGACGGCGGCGCGGTCGCTCTCGTGCGGCGCGGAGACCAGCCGCACGTCCCGGCGCGAGCAGAAGCAGGGATAGACCATGCCGCGCACGCGCAGTTCGTCGAAGTACTTATCGTAGATCTCCGTCCGGCAGGACTGGAAATACGCTCCGCCGCGCTCGTCCGGCGCGGGACCCTCGTCCCAGTCAAGACCGAGCCAGAGCAGGTCGGAAAAGGTCTGCTCCACGGCGCCGGGGCGCATGCGCATAAGGTCCGTGTCCTCAAAGCGCAGCACGACGCCGCCGCCCTGCGAGCGGGCGGAGAGCCAGGCGAGCAGATAGCACAGCGCGTTGCCGACGTGCATGTTGCCGCTCGGCGTCGGCGCGAAGCGGCCCTTGACCACCAAAAACGCGGCGGGATTTCAATGCCCGACGCCGCGGAGAAGCTCCGCGCGGGAAAAAAAGAAAAAACCGTCGAAAAAAGCCGAGCTTTCTGTTGACTTCCCGCAGCGCGACACCTATAATATATAGTGTATAACTATTGACAGATCACGGGTACCGATCAAGATATAGAGAGGCACTGACAGCGTGGATATTCCAGAGATAAACAGACGAGGTCCGGAACATTTCCCCATGATGGAAAAAGTCCGGGGCGTCCGTCATAAGAAGAAGCTCGCCGGAGTAGGATCCGCGGCGGCCACCTCCCTGCTGGGCGTGGCCGGCGCGCTGCTGATCCTGCTCTGCTCCGTCGTGCCTCCCACGGGCGGCAGAGGCGGCGCGGGAACTCCGCCCGACGAGCCGCCGGCCCCGCCGGTCGTTTCCGCAGCCCCCTCGGCCGAGCCGACTCCCACGCCGACTCCCACGGCGACGCCTTCGCCGAGTCCCACGGCGACGACGGAACCCACGGCCAGCCCGTCGCCTTCACCGTCGCCGACGCCGAGCCCGAGCCCGTCGCCTTCACCGTCGCCGAGCCCGTCGCCGACGCCGTATACGCCGTACTACCCGTACAATCCGCCGGCTCCCACGCCGACGCCCACGCCGACGCCGACTCCCACGCCGACGCCGGCTCCCACGACCACGCCCACGCCGACGCCCACGCCGACGCCGACTCCCACGCCCGGAACGCCGTCCTTTGTCTCGACAAACGTGTACACGACGAGCGGCGACGTCGTGATGGTGCATTACTCGATCGACGTCGATTCCGTGCAGGGAACGGAAGGCGAAGCCGTCCTGATGAGGAAGGACAGCTCGTCCGGCGAATACCTGCAGGTCGACGGGGAGAGCGCGGCCATCGAATATGCCGGCGACTGGACGGGCACCTGGACGGTCCCGAACGAGACCGAGACCGAGCCGCTGACCGCCAGTCTCCCCTTTGCCGAAGGGCATCGAGGCTCGATCGAGCGTTTGAAGGTCCGCTTCAACTACTCCAACGCCAACGGCGACGACTATATCGACAGCGACGAGATCGTCCTCTGCCGCGGCACCTACATCGGCGCCGGCGAGACCTTC
>ONQJ01000146.1 GCA_900319935.1 uncultured Eubacteriales bacterium
CGTCCCAAGGGCGATCTCGGCGAGATCATAAACCCCTGGTACAACCGCAAATATCTCGACTTCGGCACGCGGCGCGACCACGACGCGCTGCTGTATTCTCCCGATCTCGTCGCCGCGATGGCGCGGGACTTCGAAAAGCTCATGCCCCTGTGCCGCTTCATGGCCGACGCCACGCGCGGCGTCTCGCCGAAGGAGAAAAAAGCATAGACTTCCGCGCGGCGGGATGATAGAATAAAAACAGGCGATAACCCGCCAAAAGGCGGGAAAAACAAGGAAAAATTTTACAAAAGGAGTGATAAACTTGATCCTGACACCGGAGCAGCAGGCCCTGCTGGACGGCTCCCGGGGCGAGACCATGGCCAAGGTCATGAAGACCCTCGTCATGTACGGCGACGCCTTCGGCGCCGAGCGCATGGTGCCCGTGACGAGCAAGTACGGCCATACGGTCATTTCCTTCGGCCTCAAGGCCATCAAGCCCGTCTACGAGCTCTACGACCAGCTGCTGGACGGCGGTCTTGCGAGCGCGCAGAAATTCACCGCCGACCCCAGGCCGCTCGATCCCAGGGTCCCCTCCTCCCTGGCGGAGGACCTCGTGTTCAAAAAGATCATGTACACCGACCAGAAGCCCTATGAGGAGCAGCTGCGCCGCTTGGGCATCACCTCCGACGACGGCTACACCTGCACCTGCTATCTCGACGAGGTCGGCAACAAGCCCGAAGAGGGCGACGTGCTCTCCTGGGCCGAGAGCTCGGCCGTCGTGTACGCCAACTCGGTGCTCGGCGCGCGCTGCAACCGCAACTCGGGCATTATCGAGCTGATGGGCTCGATCGCCGGCTTCGTGCCGGAGTTCGGTCTGCTGACCGACGAGGGCCGCAAGGCGAGCTGGGTCGTGGAAGTCCGCTGCTCGAA
The DNA here is from genome assembly GCA_900319935.1 of uncultured Eubacteriales bacterium. Lineage (GTDB taxonomy): Bacteria > Bacillota > Clostridia > Oscillospirales > Oscillospiraceae > Limivicinus. The sequence continues at coordinate 910 of ONQJ01000146.1, forward strand.
GCGCCCGGAGGCCCAGCTGCTCGGCTCGGCCGTCGGCATGAAGGTCATGGAGGACGTGCCCTACGTCAAGGGGCTCGACCGATGGCTCGGCGCCGAGCTGAGCGACGAGGCCTGCGCCTATCTCAAGGACTTCGGCGCGGCCACGGCCTCGAACGGCGCGGTGGGTCTCTACCACATCGAAAACCTCACGCCCGAGGCGAAAAAGCAGGGCGAGGCGCTGATCCGGGAAGGCGCGCAGCTCTATGTGATCGACGATCAGGAGCTCGAGCGCGTCAGGCAGAGCTATCCCGTCGTGTGGAAGGATCCCGGCGCGAAGCCGGAGCTGTGCTTCATCGGCTGCCCGCACCTGTCGACCTCGCAGCTGATCTCCTGGGCCGACCGGCTCGAGGCCGCGCTGCGTGAAAACGGCCTGGACAAGGTCTCGGTGCCGACGGTCTTCACGGCCTCGACGCCCGTGCTCAAAGCGCTGGAAAAGACGATCTACGCCTCGAAGCTGCGCTCCTACGGCGTGATCCTCAGCTATATCTGCCCGCTGATGTACATGAACAATCCCCTGTGCAAGAAGAAGGCTGTCATCACCTGCTCGAACAAGCTGCGCACCTACACCAGCGCGCGGTATTACACCGAGGATGAGATCCTCGCGATCATCACGGCAAAGGAGGCGGCGAAATGAGGCAGTTCAAAGGACGCGTCATCGTTCCCGGCACCTGCTCGGCCGAGGCGCTCGTCAGCCGCGGCGGCTTCAACACGCTCGCGAGCTATCAGATGGCCCTGATGTTCGGCGACAAGCTGGTCAAATGCGGCGATCAGAACAACCCCGACATCTACAAAAAGCCAATGCTGGGCAAGGCGCTGTGCCTGCCGATGACCATCGGCTCGACGACCGGCGGCATGATCCTCTACGCGGCCTGCTCGATGGGCAAGCAGCCCGCCTGCATGCTCTTCTCCGAGCCGATCGACTCGCTGGCGGCCTCCGGCGCGATCCTCGGCGACGTGTGGACCGAGGCGAAGATGCCCGTCGTCGACACCCTCGGCGAGGAGTTCCTTTCCTATGTCAAGACCGGCATGCTCGTCGTCGTCAAGGAGGACGGCGTGGTCGAGGTCGAGTAGATTTTAGTTTTTAGTTTTTAGTAAAAGCTCCCCGT
>ONQJ01000112.1 GCA_900319935.1 uncultured Eubacteriales bacterium
CGGCCTGCCCGGCTTTGAGATCGTCGGGCTGCCCGACGCGGCCGTCAAGGAGGCGCGCGAGCGCGTCCGCGCGGCGATCAAGAACAACGGCTTCCGCTTTCCGCCGAGCCGCCTGACCGTCAATCTCGCGCCTGCCGACCGTAAGAAGGCCGGCACGCTCTACGACCTGCCGATCCTCGTCGGCATCCTCGCCGCGCAGGGCGAGCTGCCCCGCATCGAGGAGGGCAGCGCCTTTTTGGGCGAGCTCGCGCTCGACGGCACGCTGCGCCGCATCTCCGGCGCGCTGCCGATGGCCATCGCCGCGGAGCGCTGCGGCGTCAGGCGTCTCTATCTCCCGGCCGAGAACGCCGCCGAGGCGGCCTTCGCCGAGAGCGTGGAGGTCATCCCGCTGGAAAACGTCGCGGAGCTCGTCGCCCATCTCAGGGGCGAAAAGACGATCGAGCCCGCCGCCGCGCCGCTGATCGGGCCAGCGGAGCTCTCGCTGCCGGACTTTGCCGACGTCAAGGGGCAGGAGAGCGTCAAGCGCGCCTTTGAGGTCGCCGCCGCGGGCGGGCACAACATCCTCTGCGTCGGGCCTCCGGGCTCCGGCAAGTCGATGATGGCGCGCCGTCTTTCCTCGATCCTCCCGGACATGAGCCGCGAGGAGATGATCGAGGCCACGGAGATCCACTCCGTCGCCGGGCTCACGGGCAGGGCGAACCCCATCGTCTGCACGCGGCCTTTCCGTTCGCCGCACCACACGGTCTCCGGCCCGGGCCTCGCGGGCGGCGGCACGACGCCGCGGCCCGGCGAGATCAGTCTGGCCCACACGGGCGTGCTGTTCCTCGACGAGCTGCCCGAATTCCGCAGCGACGTGCTGGAGGTGCTGCGCCAGCCGCTCGAGGACGGCTTCGTCACGGTCTCGCGCGTGTCCGGCTCGGTCACTTACCCCAGCCGCTTCATGCTGGTGTGCGCGATGAACCCCTGCAAATGCGGCTGGTACGGCCATCCCTCCGGGCGCTGCAAGTGCAGCGAGGCGGAGGTGCGCCGCTATCAGAGCCGTATCTCCGGGCCGCTGCTGGACCGCATCGACATCATCACAGAGGTCCCGGCTCTGGAATTCGACGAGCTGCGCCGCCGCGCGCCGGCGGAGAGCTCGAAAGAGATCAAAAAACGCGTGGACGCGGCCAGGCTGATCCAGCGCGAGCGCTTCGCCGCCTCCCCCACGCCCTGCAACGCGCGCATGGACAGCCGCGAGCTGCGCGCCTTCTGCCCGCTGACGGCGGAGGGCGAGGAGCTGATGCGCGGCGCCTTCGAGGCCATGGGCCTGACCGCGCGCAGCTACGACCGCGTGCTGCGCGTCGCGCGCACGATCGCCGACCTCGCCGGAAGCCCCGACATCCTGCCGGAGCATGTGGCAGAGGCCGTTCAGTACCGCGCCTTTGACTTTACGAGCGGAGAGTAACAACATGAAACGCACGTTTTGTTTGATCGTCATCCTGTGCCTGCTCCTTTCGCTGCTGTCCGGCTGCGCCGGATCGCTGCCGTCTCTGCCGCCCCTGCCGGGCACGGAGACGCCCGAAGCGCCGCAGGAGAGCGCCGCGCCCGAAGAGGAGACCGTCGCCGCGACGGCCGAGCCCGTCATGGTCGAGCTGCCCGAGGCGCTGGAGCTTTCCTTCGCCCTGCCTGCGGCGGAGTCGGAGGAGGAGCTTGCGTATTATTGCAGCGGAGCCGAGGAATTCGACTGCGCTTTTGTCTATCCCTCCTACTGCTCAAGCTGGGTGGAAAAAGGCGCGATCCGCTTCAATCCCAGCTGGTTCTTTGCGCGCATGTTCTTCACGAGCGTCCTCCGCGACGATGAGAACGCGCCGGACGAGCTGCTCGACCTGCTCGAGACGGGCAAATGGAACTCCTATGCCGAGGAAGGCACGGTCGGCACGGGCTGGACGGCGCTGCGCGCGCTGCACCTGAAATACGACACCTGGCGCAGATGGGTCGCCTGGGAGACGCCGGAGCGCTTTTATCTGCTCTACGGCTCCTGCTTCGACGGACGCGAGGAGGTCGTCGTCGAGATTTTCGAGACGATCGCCGCCTCCTTCCGCACGGGCGAAGAGCTGCTCGTCTCCGCGCCCGGGAACGGGACGCTGCTGCGGCAGGAGGACGGCTTCCTTCTCTTTTTCGACGGCGCCGAGCTCGCGGGCGGGAGCGCCCCCTGCGTCCGGCTGAAGCTGCGGGCCGTCAACGGCGGCCGGGATGAGGCCGGGCTTGCCGTGGACGCCTACGCGGCCGACGGGAGTACCTTCCCCTTTGAAGAGCAGCTCTCCGTCCCCGCCGGAGAGGACTGGACCTGGACGCTGACGCTGCCCCTCATCCCCGAGGAGGGCGGCGGCCCCTTTGAGAGCATCGGCTTTTTTGTGAACGCGCGGGGAGACGACGGCGGGACGCTCTTTGAGCTGCCCGTCCGGATCGAACTGAAGAAATAAGGAAGAACCATGAAAGAGATCATCCTCTGCAAGCTCGGTGAGATCGTTTTGAAGGGTCTCAACCGCAGGACATTTGAACAGAAGCTGCTGTCGAACCTCCGCCACAGTCTCTACGGCGTCGGCGAATACCGCGTCTGGTACAGCCAGTCCACCGTCTACATCGAGGGTGCGGACGAGGCGAGCGACATGGACGCGGCCTTTGAGGCCGCGGGAAAGGTCTTCGGCATCATCAAGCTCAGCCGCGCGGCTGAGTGCGAAAAGGACAAGGATGCGATCACCGCTCTTGCGAAGGAATACCTGCGCGGCGAGCTGACGGCGGCAAAGAGCTTCAAGGTGGAGAGCAAGCGCAGCGACAAGCGCTTCCCGATGACCAGCATCGAGCTGAGCCAGTACGTCGGCGGCGAGCTGTCCGAGGCCTATCCGCACCTGAAGGTCGAGATGCGCGAGCCCGAGCTTGTCGTCCACCTCGAGGTGCGCGAGACCGCCGCCTACGTGCACGCCTCGCCGGTGGACGGCGCGGGCGGCATGCCCGTGGGCTCGAACGGCGTGGCCGTCTCGCTGCTCTCGGGCGGGATCGACAGCCCGGTTTCGAGCTATATGATCGCCAAGCGCGGCGTACGCCTTGTGCCCGTACACTTTTTCTCCTTCCCCTACACCTCCGAGGCGGCGAAGGAAAAGGTGATCGAGCTCGCGCGGCTCTTAACGCCCTACTGCGGCAAGATGCCTCTGCTCGTCGTGCCCTTCACGCACATCCAGGAGCAGATCCGCGACAAGTGCCCCGAGGAGTATTTCACCCTCGTCATGCGCCGCTTCATGATGCGCATCGCCGAGAGGATCGCCGAAGCGCAGGGCGCGAAGGCCATCGTCACGGGCGAGAACCTCGGCCAGGTGGCCAGCCAGACCATGGAGGCCATGGCCTCGACGCAGGCGGTGCTGTCGCTGCCCGTGCTCCAGCCGCTCATCGGCATGGACAAGGAGGAGATCGTCCGCCTTGCCCGCCGCATCGGCACCTTCGAGACCTCGATCCTGCCCTATGAGGACTGCTGCACGGTCTTCACGCCGCGCCATCCGAAGACCCATCCGAAGCTGGAGGAGGTCGAGCGCGCCGAGAGCGCGATGGATATCGAGGGTCTCGTGGAAGAGGCGCTCGCGGGCGTGGAAAGGATCATGGTGGGCAGATGACGAACGGAAGCTATGATACCGAGATCCTCTCGGTCGGGACCGAGCTGCTGCTCGGCCATGTGACGAACACCGACGCGCGCGATATCTCCGAGATGCTCTCGAGGATCGGGATCAACGTGCGCTGGCACACCGTCGTGGGCGACAACCCCGAACGGCTGCGCGCCTGCGTCGAGATCGCCAAGAGCCGCGCCGACGTCATCGTCACGACCGGCGGCCTCGGGCCGACCTGCGACGATCTGACCAAGCAGATCCTCGCCGAGGCCTTCGGCCTTCCCCTGGTGGAGAACAGGGCCGAGCGCGAGGGGCTGTACGACTACATCCGGTACAGCCGGAACTTCACGCCCAACAACTACGCCCAGGCCCTGCTGCCGGAGGGCTGCACGGTCTTTCACAACAACTGCGGCACGGCCCCCGGCTGCGCCTTTGAGAAGGACGGCAAGACCGTGATCATGATCCCCGGCCCGCCCAAGGAGTGCCGCGCCATGTTCGCCGAGAGCGCGCTGCCCTATCTGCAGAAGCTCTCCGGCGGGCAGATCGTGTCGCACTCGCTGCGCATCTTCGGCATCGGTGAGAGCGCGGTCGACCAGCTCTTCCGCGAGGAGATGGACAAAATGTCCAACCCCTCGATGGCCCCCTACGCCAAGGAGTGCGACTGCCTGCTGCAGATCACGGCCAAGGCCGGCACGGCCGAGGAGGCCGAGGCGATGATCCGTCCCGTGATGGAGAACGCGGCGGCGCGTCTGGGCGAATTCGTCTACGGCGTGGACGTCGAGTGCATGGAGGAGGCCGTCTTCGCCCTGATGGAGCAAAACGGCATGAGCTTTGCCGCGGCCGAGAGCTGCACGGGCGGAGAGATCGCCAAGCGCTTCACCGACATCCCCGGCGCGAGCGCGCATTTCCTCGGCGGGGCCGTGACCTACACC
>ONQJ01000111.1 GCA_900319935.1 uncultured Eubacteriales bacterium
CGTATGGAGCTGAAAGAGCAGTATTCCGAGCGTATCATCGGCGAGGGCCTGACCTTTGACGACGTGCTGTTGGTCCCGGCGGAGAGCGATATCCTGCCCGCCGACGTGGATCTGACCACGTATCTGACGAAAAACGTACGCCTGAACATCCCGGTCATGAGCGCCGCGATGGACACCGTCACCGAGTACCGCATGGCCATCGCCATCGCGCGCGAGGGCGGCATCGGCGTCATCCACAAGAACATGTCCATCGACATGCAGGCCGAGCAGGTCGACCTGGTCAAGCGTTCGGAAAACGGCGTCATCACGAATCCCTTCTCCCTCACGCCGGACAAGACGCTCGGCGACGCGGAGGCCCTGATGGCCAAGTACCGCATCTCCGGCGTGCCCGTCGTGGACGAGGACGGCAGGCTGGTGGGCATCATCACCAACCGCGACATGAAGTTCGAGACTGAGCTGAGCCGCCGCATCTCCGAGGTCATGACCAGCAGCGGGCTCGTCACCGGCAAGGTCGGCACGACGCTCGACGAGGCCAAGGAGATCCTGCGCCATCACCGCATCGAAAAGCTCCCCATCGTGGACGACGAATTCCGTCTGCGCGGCCTCATCACGATCAAGGACATCGAAAAGGTCCTCAAATACCCCAATTCCGCCAAGGACGGCGCGGGCAGGCTGCTCTGCGCCGCGGCCATCGGCGTGACGCGGGACATCCTCGACCGCGCGGGCGCGCTCATCGACGCCGGCGTGGACGTGCTCGTGCTCGACAGCGCCCACGGCCACAGCGCCAACATCATGCGCTGTGTGCGCGAGGTCAAGGAAAAGTTCCCCGACGCCCAGCTCGTCGCCGGCAACGTCGCCACGCCCGAGGCCGTCGAGGCTCTCATCAAGGCGGGCGCGGACTGCGTCAAGGTCGGCATCGGCCCGGGCTCGATCTGTACCACGCGCGTCGTGGCCGGCATCGGCGTGCCGCAGATCAGCGCGATCCTGCACTGCGCCGAGATGGCCGACCGCTACGGCATCCCCGTGATCGCCGACGGCGGCATCAAGTACTCCGGCGACATCACCAAGGCCATCGCCGCGGGCGGCCGCGTCGTGATGATGGGCTCGATGCTCGCAGGCTGCGAGGAGGCCCCCGGCGACACCGAGGTCTTCCAGGGCCGCCAGTTCAAGGTCTACCGCGGCATGGGCAGCATCGGCGCGATGCAGAAGGGCTCGAAGGACCGCTATTTCCAGCAGGACAACAAGAAGCTCGTCCCCGAGGGCGTCGAGGGCCGCGTGCCCTTCCGCGGACCGGTGTCCGAGACCGTGTTCCAGATGATGGGCGGCCTGCGCTCCGGCATGGGCTACTGCGGCGCGCACAACATCGAGGAGCTTCGCACGAAGAGCAAGTTCGTCCGCATCACCAGCGCGGGCCTCAAGGAGAGCCACCCGCACGATATCTATATCACCAAGGAAGCGCCCAACTACACGATGAATCCGTAATATCCGACCCGAAGGACATGAAAAAAATGTCCTTCGGGTCCTGCTTCATTTTTACAGAAAGAGGGACGATATCATGGAAAAATGCGATCGATGTTATCAGCAGTACGTGCAGATCCTCCGTGAGGAGCTGCTGCCCGCCATGGGCTGCACCGAGCCGATCGCCGTGGCCTACGCCGCCGCGAAGGCGCGCGAGACTCTCGGCGTCATGCCCGAGCGCGTGCTCGTCGAGGCCAGCGGCAACATCATCAAGAACGTCAAGAGCGTCGTCGTGCCGAACACGGGCGGGCTCAAGGGCCTTCCGGCGGCGGCCGCCGCAGGCGTCGCGGCCGGGGACGCCTCCGCCGAGCTGCAGGTGCTCGCCTCCATCACGCCCGAGCAGATCAAAGCGATCGGGGAGTTTCTTGAAAAGGCGCCGATCGAGGTCCGCCACGCCGACACGCCGCATATCTTCGACATCGCCGTGAGCGTCTTCTCCGGCGCGGAGAGCGCGTACGTGCGCATTACGGATTTCCACACCAACATCGTCTGCATCCGCCGCAATTCCGAGACGCTGCTGGAAAAGAAGGACGGCGGCGGAGGAGGAGAAGCCTCGCTGACCGACCGCAGCTGCATGACGGTGGAGAAGATCGTGGACTTCGCCGACAGCGTGGAGCTCGGCGACGTGCGCGAGCTTCTGCAGCGGCAGATCGCCTACAACATGGCCATTGCCGAGGAGGGCCTTACCAACAACTACGGCGCGAACATCGGCAAGACGCTGCTCAGGGGCCACGAGAACGACATCAACTACAAGCTGCGGGCCTGGGCCGCCGCGGGCAGCGACGCGCGCATGAACGGCTGCGAGATGCCCGTGGTCATCAACTCCGGCAGCGGCAACCAGGGCATCACGACCTCCGTGCCCGTCATCGTCTACGCGCGCGAAACGGACGCGAGCGAGGAGGAGCTGCTGCGCGCGCTGTGCGTGTCGAACCTCGTGACGATCCACCTCAAGACCGGCATCGGCCGCCTCTCCGCCTACTGCGGCGCGGTCAGCGCCGGGGCGGGCGCGGCCTCGGGCATCGCGTATCTGCAGGGCGGACGCTTTGAGGTGATCGCCCACACGATCGTCAACACCGTGGCCGTCACCTCCGGCATCGTCTGCGACGGCGCGAAGGCCAGCTGCGCGGCCAAGATCGCCGCGGCCGTGGACGCGGGGCTGCTGGGCCTGGCGATGTACCGCGGCGGCAACCAGTTCTTCGGCGGCGACGGCATCGTCAAGAAGGGCGTCGAGCGCACGATCGAGATCGTCGGCAAGCTCGCCAGCCGCGGAAAGCGGAATAAAAAAGCACCCTCGTGAGAGGGTGCTTTTTGCGTTCCCCGAAATTCGTCCCTTTCGCCCCGGCTTCGACAGGTCGGGACGATTGACGGAAAGGGAGAGCGGGCGATATAATAAAGAAAAAACGCGGAGGATGAGACATGAATAAACGAGGACCCGGCTTCTGGATCGGCTTTGCGCTGACGCTGCTTCTGATGCTGGCGCTGGTGGAACTGTGCAAAAACACGCTCTGGGGTTTTGTGCTGACGGCGCTCGCCGCGGCGATCTTTGTCTTTCTGCACGGCGCCGCGGAGGGAAAGGGAAAACGTGCGCTCTGCTGGCTGGGTCTGCTTGCCCTCTTCGCCGGCATCCTGTTCCTGACGAAGCCGCCGGTGAAAAGCGTCCCGGCGGTCGAGGGGAAGAAGCCCGCGCGCTCGCAGGTCGTGCTGACGCAGAAGGGCAAGGTACAGGGCCTCATCAGCGCCGACGGCGCGGTGGAGGTCTTCACGGGCATCCCCTACGCCAAGCCGCCCGTGGGCGAGCTGCGCTGGCGCGAGCCGCAGGATCCCGTGTCCTGGCCCGGCACGCTGATCTGCGACCGCTTCGCGCCGCAGTCCATGCAGCCGACGAATTCGGCGCTGTACAGCTCGCTGGCGCAGATCATCGGCTATCACGACTATGAGATCACGCTCGAAGACAATTACATCACGCCCGTGAGCGAGGATTCGCTCTATGTCAACGTGTGGAAGCCCTCCGGCGAGGTCAGCGGCCTGCCGGTGTACGTCTTCATCCACGGCGGCTCGCTGCAGACCGGACAGCCCTGGTACGCCGATTACAGCGGCCTGGGGCTCGCGCGCGAGGGCGTGGTCGTCGTCAACATGGGCTACCGCCTGGGCGTGTTCGGCTACCTCGCAGACGAGGAGCTGATCGCCGAATCGCCCAACGGCACGACGGGCGACTACGGTCTGCTCGATCAGATCAAGGCGCTCGAATGGGTGCGGGACAATATCCGCGCCTTCGGCGGCGATCCGGACAACGTGACGCTCGCCGGCGAGTCGGCGGGCGCGGCGGCGGTGAGCGCGCTGTGCACCTCGCCGCTGGCCGCGGGCCTGTTCGACCGCGTGGTCCTGGAGAGCTCGACCGTCGCCTCCGTCGAGCCGCCGCACTCCTTCCGCACGCTGGACGAGGCGCTGCAGAGCGGACGCGAGCTCAAAGCGCGTTACGGCGCGGCGAGCATCGCCGAGCTGCGGGCGCTCCCGGCCGAAAAGCTGGTGGGCGAGGCGGATACGCAGCACCACATGACGATCGACGGCTACGCCCTGACCGAGACGCCGTACGAGTCCTACCGCCGCGGCGTCCACAACGAACAGGCGATCCTGCACGGCTACAACAGCGAGGAGAGCGCCCCCTTCGTGATGTTCTCGCAGGCGAAGCTGAAGGATTTCGAGGGACGTATCCGCCGCTATTTCGGCGAGCGCACCGACGAGATCCTCGCGATCTACCCCGCCTCGACGGACGCGGAGGCGAAGGCGTACTGGGCGGAGATCTACGGCGCGATCTTCTTCGACTATCCGCACTACTGCCTCAACCGCCTTGCCGTCGAGAACGGCATCCCGGTCTGGGAGTACTATTTCTCCAAGACCAACGGCCGCCTCGGCCCCTGGCACAGCGGCGAGGAGGTCTACTGCTACGGCAATATCCCCGCGGGCTCGAAGCTCTACGACGCGCGGGACCGTGAGCTGAGCGCGCAGATGCTTTCCTACTGGGCGAACTTCGCCGCGACGGGCGATCCCAACGGCGCGGGGCTGCCGGAGTGGGAGCAGAACATCGGCTCGGACCGTCTGATGGGCTTCGGAGACGAGACGAAGATGATCGACGAGCGCGAGCACGCGCTCTTCGCCGTGCTCGACGCGATGCAGGGGTTTTGCTATTTTTTAGATTTTAGTTTTTAGTTTTTAGCGGCTTGTTTTCCGCACAGCGCTACTCCTCTCTAAAAACTAAGATCTAAAAACTAAAAACTAAAAAAAGAGAAGTGAGTTTTCACTCACTTCTCTTTTTTAGCGCCGATCCTGTCAAAGGTCATCGGGTAGATCGCGATGTCGACGAAGAGGATGATCGCGTAGCGCAGCGTGCGCACGAGATAGGCCGCGAGCGTGCCGGAATCGAGGAAGGCGGAGGAGAAGGGCAGCTTGAGCACGATGTTGAGTCCGAAATAGACCGCTACGCCGCCCGCGAGGCGCAGAATGATCTTCCACCACACGCGGGTGCTTTGGAATTTCACGTAGCGTTCCTCAAAAAGGTTGCCCGCGAAGAAGCCGATCATCATGCCGAAGGAGCTGAAATAGTCGTTCGTCCGGCAGTAGAAAAAGCCGGGCAGCGCCGTCGCGGTCAGCAGCAGGTAGAAGGCCCATTTGTGCCGGAATTTCCGTCCGACCACGGACACGATGAAGATCGCGAGCACGCCGAGCAGCCAGCCGCAGAGCACGTCCGTGGGGTAGTGCGCGCCGACGCAGAAGCGCGACACGCCGACGAGCAGCGGGATCACGACCGCGATCGCCCAGGCCCAGCCCTTTTTCACGAACGCGCCGATCGAACCGTAGGTCGCGACCGCGCCGGCGGAATGGCCGCTGGGGAAGGAGAAGCCCTGCGCGGCGATATCGTACATGTCCGCGCTCGGATCGACGACCTTGAGACACTTCACCGGCGTGTCGAAATAGGGGCGGCGGCGCAGCGCGATGTTCTTGGCCATCGGGTTCCACACGTTGGTCATGCAGAAGTTGGTGCCGATGAAGACGCCCAGCTCCTTGTTCCAGCACCAGTAGCTGAAGCCCATGACCAGAATGAGGATCATCTCCTCACCGAAGGCCGAGCAGAGCGAGGCGAGCTTGACGCCGAAAGCGCCCAGATGCGCCTGGAGCCACAGCATCAGACTGACTTCCCAGTCAAAATAGAACACGTTTCCCATCTTGTTACCTCTCTGTGTTCAGTTTCCGAATACCCAGAAATGCGTCACGCCGAAGGCCTCGCGGATGAAGTAGTTGAGCATCACGAAGAAATAGCCCCATGGCGCGGCGACGCCCGCGGCGTCCGTCACGCCCAGCTTCTGCGCGAAGAGCTTGGCGCGGTAGAGGTGATACGCGCTCGATACGATGGCGACCCTGCCCTGCGGCTCGTCGCCCCTCTCGCGGATGATCGCGAAGGAGTTTATGAGGTTCTCCTCCGTCGAGGTGGCCTTGTCTTCAACAATGAGGCGCGCGCGGTCGACGCCGTGGGCGACCATCCAGTCGTACATCGCCTGCCCCTCGGTCACGGTCTCGCCCGCGCCCATGCCGCCGGAGACGATGGCGACGCTTTCGGGATAACGCTCGAGATAATCCATCGCGCCCTCCATGCGGCGGATGAGCGTCAGCGAGGGCTGATCGCCGTAGACCGCCGCGCCGAGCACGATGAGATAATCGCGCTCCGGCTCGGGGTCGGTGCGGGCGTTTTTGATGATGAAGCTCTCGACGAAGCAGAAGTACGCCAGCCCCAGACACACGAGCGCCACGACGAGCTTCCACAGCGCGGCGGGCAGAAAGCGGTGCAGCACCACGAGCGCCGCGACGAAAAGCAGCGCGTAGCCCCACCAGGCATAGCCGCGCGCGGCAAAGCGCAGCAAAAAGGCAAGTGAGGCGAGCGTCGCGCTCACCGCGGCCCAGTTCGGCCGCAGGAACAGCACGGCGGCGATGAGCAGCACGCCCGCCGCTCCCGCAAGCGGATACGGCCAATAGCCCATCCCGTAGCGGGCCATCCCCAGCGCCGCAGCCGCGAGGATCAGCGCGGCGGCCAGCAGCAGCCAGGCGAGCAGACGCTTTTTCGCTTTTTTCTTATCAGCCATTGAGCTCCTCCCATTTTTCATACAGCGCCGTCAGGGCTTTATCAAGCGCATCTTTTTCTTCGGCGAGCGCCATGAGCTTCTGATAATCGCTGGCGTTTTCCGCCTCCTCGCGCGTGAGCGCGGCGAGCTTTTCCTCGAGCGCGGCGATCTCGCGTTCGGTCTTGGCGATCAGGCGCTCGGCGTTTGCCGGACGCGGCGCGCGCGTGTCGCGCTTTTCCTTTTTTTCGCTCTTCTCGGCGCTCCGGCTGAACACGGCCTGGCGGGCGCGCCACTCGCCGTATTCCCGCCAGCCGCCGCGGAAGTCGGTGAAGGCCCCGTTTTCCAGCGTCCAGATGCGCGTGGCGAACTTTTCGATGAAATAGCGGTCGTGCGAGACGAAGAGCAAGGTCTGCTCATAGTCCGAGAGCGCGTCCTCCATCCATTCGCGGCTGGCGATGTCGAGGTGGTTGGTCGGCTCGTCGAGCACAAGCAGGTTGATCTGCCCTCCCATGAGCATGCACAGCCTCAGACGGCTTTTCTCGCCGCCGGAGAGCGTCGAGACGCGCTTGAACACGTCCTCGCCGCGGAAGCCGAAGGCCGCGAGACGGTCGCGCGCCTCCTGCGGCTGGGCGCGGCATTCCCAGAGCATC
>ONQJ01000110.1 GCA_900319935.1 uncultured Eubacteriales bacterium
GTCCGTCGGATCTCTTCGATCCGGTTTTTCATGCGCTTCACCTCTTGTAAAGTTTGCTTTACATGGACAGCATAGCACCGTCTTCATGATATGTCAAGCTTGCTTTACAAATATGTGAAAAATTTATTTATTGGACGGAAATGAAAGCGGGCCGGGCATACCGGCCCGCCTGAAAAGCAGGGAACTATTTCCGGTAAGTCTGTACGAGGATAAAGACGATGACGGCCGCCGTAAGCCCCATGAAAAGGTAGCTGACGAAGGCGGGGATCGGCAAGAGCAGGGCCGTGCAGACCGCGACGCAGGCGAAATAGCCCTCCGTCAGAAACAGCATCAGACAAAGCCCCGTGCGGGTCGAGCGGATCACGCGCGGCAGCTTGTAGGCAGGCACGCCCTGCGTGTTGTTCCAAAGCTTGGGGAAAAACTGGATCGGACCCAGGATCGCCAGCAGGATGAAGCCGATGATCGCGGGGAAAAAGGCTGCGGAGGCCTTGCCGCTCCAGCCGTCGATCTCGCCGCGGGCGTTGAAGTGGCTCGGCAGCAGGTCGGGCAGCGAGGGATACTTCACGATCACGAAGATCAGCGTGAAGAGAAAGCACAGCACGGCCAGGCCGAGGAAGACATAGTCGACGATGCGCGGCTTCGTGTTCATGCCGCCGCCTCCTCGTCCTTCTTCGGCAGGGGAGCGAGCTTCGCCGTCAGCAGCACGACGAGCAGCACGAAGACCGTGCAGAAGGCCTCCGCCGCGATCATGCCGAAGGCTTTGTTGATCAGCACCAGTATCGCGTCGAGCGCGAAATGCAGCACATAGCACAGCGCGACGAGCCCCACTCTGCGCTCGCGCAGACCGCGGAAGAGGAGCATCGACATGCAGATGTGTGTCGCGACGGCGAGGATGCGCTCATAACCCGCGAGGAAGAAGCCCGTGCCGTCGCCGCAGAGGGCGCGGAGCTGCGCCAGAGCGGAGTCATACTGCGCGCCGGAGAGCGGGGAGAGCAGATCTCCCGCCTTGCCGGCGTTGATCGTTGCGGCAAGGGCCAGGTTGCTGATCTGTGTGACCACGCCGACGGTCAGCGCCTCGACGCCGCCGTGGCCCGCGCCGTACATATAGGCGTTCACGGGGTCGTTCCGCCTGCGCAGGAAGGTCTTTGCGGCGAAGATGCGGCCCGTCTCCTCGAAGAGCGCGGCGGCCGCGCCGCCGTAGAGGGCGTAGAGCCAGGTGTTTCCCCAGATCTTCTGCCCCACGGGCGTGGGGTAGATCAGGTTGTGCAGCAGGCTCTCAAGCACGAGCGCGAAGAGCACAAAGGTCCCGACGCCGACAAAAAAGCTGGCGACCGGCGCATGGAGCTTTTTGCGGCCGTACACGAAGACCGCGATCACCGCGGCGAGCGAGACGAGCAGGCTCAGGGCCATGCCGGCCATGTTCAGCGCCGAAACGCGGGTGATTCCGTCCATAGTCTTGCTCCTTTCAGGAAATGTCCAGCTCGGGCGGGACGTCGAGCTCGTCCGAGACGTATTTGCCGTTCTTCTTCCGCTGGCGCACGCATTCGCTCAACAGGTATTCGATCTGCCCGTTGATCGAGCGGAAGTCGTCCTCCGCCCAGGACGCGATCGCGTCGTAGAGCTTGGGACTCAGACGCAGCGGGACCTGCTTCTTGGCGTTGTCGGCCATATCAGTACAGGCTGCCGGAGTTCACGACGGGCTGGGCGTCCTTGTTGCCGCAGAGCACGACAAGAAGATTCGAGACCATCGCCGCCTTGCGCTCCTCGTCGAGCTGGACGGTGTTCTTCTCGCTCAGGCGCTCGAGCGCCATTTCGACCATGCCGACCGCGCCGTCGACGATCATCTTGCGCGCGTCGATGATGGCGCGGGCCTGCTGACGCTGCAGCATGACCGCCGCGATCTCGGGCGCGTAGGCGAGATAGGTGATGCGGGCCTCGAGGATCTCGAGCCCCGCGCTCTCGACCTTCTGTTGGATCTCGTCGCGGATGCGCTGCGCAACGGTCTCGGACGAGCCGCGCAGGCTGCCCTCGTCCGCCACGCCGTCGCCGGTCGTATCCACGCCGGGCGCGACGTCGTAGGGGTAGATGCGCACGATGTCGCGCAGGGCGCTGTCGCACTGCAGCGAGAGGTATTCCTTGTAGTTGTCGACGGTAAAGACCGCCTTGGCGGTGTCGACCACGCGCCACATGACCGCGATGCCGATCTCGATGGGGTTGCCCAGGCAGTCGTTGATCTTCTGGCGGCTGTTCGACAGGGTCATGATCTTCAGCGAGATCTTCTTGCCGCTCTCGGCGGCCATGACGGCGGCCGCGTTGGCGTTGTTGGCGTTGGAGAGCACGCCGAGAAGGTTGTTCTGCGAGTTGCTGTCCACGTCGCCGCTCTGGTTCAGACGGGTGGCCGCGGCGGGGTTGACGCCCGTGCAGAAGGGGTTGACGAAGTAGAAGCCCTCGCCCTTGAGCGTGCCGATGTACTTGCCGAAGAGCGTCAGCACCAGGGCCTCCTGGGGCTTGAGGACCTTCAGACCGCAGAAGGGGATCCAGCCCAGCAGAGCCCAGACGAGGCCGGGGATGAAGAGCAGCAGGCCGAGCATGTTGCCCCTGTCCATGTTGATCGCGCCGAAGACGACGCAGAGGATCGCGGCGACATAGAGCAGGATGCACAGCAGCATCACGGTCATGCCGTTTTTCCTGGTATTGAGAATCTTTTCCTGCATAGTTAGAATCCTCCTGTTTTGGATGATATCAGAATGATATCAAACTAATAGCAATTTGTCAAGCGCATTTCAAAAAAAACAAGGCCCCGCCTCACGGAAAGGTGAAGCGGGGCCGAGAGATTTATCAGACGGTGGGGATGGCGTGGGTGCGCAGGTAGCCGAGCACGGCCTGCGCGCCGGCGGTGTTGAGCGAACGGTTGTTCGCCGCGGCGTACTGCGGATCGAGAACGCCGCCGCTCGTCAGCGCGGAAGCGGTGTCGGCGAAGTAGACGCCGGTGTTCAGACAGACCTCGCGCAGCCAGTCGTTGGCGTTGGCGATCACGCCGTTGTCGAGATCGTCGGGGACGTCGTAGCCCTCCGCCAGCGGGGAGATCGAGCAGCAGACGATCTGCGTCTCTGGGCTGACGCGCTGGATCGACCGGATCAGGCCCGTATAGCCGTTGATGAAGTCGTCGCGGCTGAGCTTGTCCAGCCCGTCGCTGCCGACCGCGATGAAGAGCCGCGCGGGCTTCGTGACCATGCAGGCGTCGGCGGGAGAGATCTTCGAGCCGTCGCTGTACAGGATGTTCCAGGCGGCGACGCTTCCCATCGGCAGATCGCCGGAGTCGCTGCTCCACACGTCGCCGCCGGTGAGCGACTGCTCACGCAGGATGAGCAGCACGCTGTCGGTGAGGAAGACGGAGGAGCGGATGTATTCCTCGCCCGCGTCTTTCGAGTCGCGCAGCAGGTGCAGCTGTCCGTCCGGCTCGACAAAGGTCATGGCCGAGACGTCGGCGGAGGAGTTCTTCTCGCGCACGGCGTTGAGATCCGGCGTGCGGGGATCGGCCTCGCCGTGATAGGGCGTGACGGCCGAGACGAGAAAGCCGACGAGCAGAGCGAGAAGACATACCACGATCCCGATCGCCCAAAGGATATTTTTCAAACCGGTCACTTTGTCAAACATGGTTTTCAAACCCTTTCGCGTGCAATGGAAAACGGAGAAAAAAAGCGGGGTCTGGGGACCCCGCTTTTTAAGCTGTCAGGAGGGACTTGCTTATTCGGCCTCAGCCAGAGCCTTGGCTTCCTCGATGACCTTCTGCTGGACGTTGCCGGGGGCCTCCTCGTACCGCACGAACTTGCAGGTGAAGGAGCCGGCGCCCTGGGTCATGGAGCGCAGGTCGATCGTGTAGGTGCTCATCTCGGCCATCGGGACCTCGGCCTCGATGGTGGTCATGCCGTCCTCGGCGGGCAGCGAGCCCATCATGGTGCCGCGGCGCTTGGAGTTGATGTCGCCGATGATCGCGCCCTGATACTCGTCGGGGATGGTGACGAAGAGCTGGCCAATCGGCTCGAGGATCGTCGGGCGGGCCTTGGGGATGCCGTCCTGGTAGGCGAGACGGGCGGCCGTCTGGAAGGCCATATCGTTGGAGTCGACGGGGTGGTAGGAGCCGTCGTAGAGCGTGGCCTTGAGGCCGACGAGCGGGTAGCCGGCGAGAACGCCCTTCTGCACCGCGTTGCGCAGGCCCTTCTCAACGGAGGGGAAGAAGTTCTTGGGGACGGAGCCGCCGAAGACTTCCTCGGCGAAGATCATGTCGTCCTGCTCCTCCTGGGGCTCGAAACGGATCCACACGTCGCCGAACTGGCCGCTGCCGCCGGACTGCTTCTTGTGGCGGCCGTGGGCCTCGACCTTGGACTTGATCTTCTCGCGGTACGCGACGCGCGCGGGGAGAAGCTCGGTGTCGACGTTGTAGAGGTTCTTGAGCTTGGAGCAGAGCACGCCGATCTGGATGTCGCCCTCGCCGGAGATGACCATCTGGTGGGTCTCGGCGTTGTTGACGAGCGTGAAGGAGATATCTTCCTCGCCCAGCTTGGCGAGACCGGCCGCGACCTTGTCGTCCTGGCCCTTGGTCTTGGGCGCGATGGCCATGGAGTACATCGGCTCGGGCAGCTCGATGGCGGGCAGCTCGACGTCGTCCTTGGAGTCGACACTTCTTGCCGCACATGGTGTAGAGGCGGCCGAGCTTATCGGTGCTGGAGGCGCGGACGTTGCGCAGGCTCATGCCCGCGGAGACGCTGCCGGCGAGGACTTTGATGAAGCTGTACTTGCCGAACTTGTCGGAAATGGTCTTGAACACGAAGCCCAGCGTGGGGCCGGCCTTCTCTTCGGGGGCGGGGCAGTAGTCCGCGATGCCCTGGAGCATGGCGGCGGTGCCGACGTTGGTCATGGCGTCGGTGGCGAACACGGGGACGACCGCGCGCTCGGCCACGCCGACCTTCAGGCCTTCGATGATGTCGGCCTCTTCGAGCTCCATGTTCTCGAAGAACTTCTCCATCAGCTCCTCGGTGGCGCCGGCGGCGGCCTCCATCAGCTCGGCGCGCATGTCTTCGACATGGCCGGCGTCGGAGGCGGGAACGGAGGTCTTCTCAAACTTGGCGCCGTTGGTGACGTAGGCCACGTTGTGCACCAGGTCGATGACGCCCTTGCCGTCGGAGGTGGGGATGGTGACGGGGCAGACGATGCTGCCGTACTTGCCCTTGAGGGTCTCGAGAGCCTTGAAGTAGTCGCCGTGCTCCTCGTTGCACTTGGAGACGCAGAACATGACGGGCAGCTCGGCCTTCTTAAGGTATTTCCAGCTGCGCTGGGCACCGACGCCGACCGTTTCCGCCGTGTCCTTGGCGGAGAGGACGATCACGCCGGCCTCGACAGCGCGCAGCGCGCAGAGCACGTCGCCGACGAAGTCGAAGTAGCCGGGGCAGTCAAGCACGTTGATCTTGCAGCCGCCGAAGTTCACGGGGGCGACGGCGGTGGAAATGGTGATCTGGCGGGCGGTCTCTTCGGCGTCGTAGTCGCAGACGGTGTTGCCGTCGCTGACCTTGCCCATGCGGTCGATCGCGCCGGTGACGTAGAGCATGCTCTCCGCCAGGCTGGTCTTGCCGGAGTTGCCGTGGCCGATCAGGCAGATATTGCGGATGTTTTTGGTTTCCATAGGTGATTGTCCTCTCTGTCAGATATCTTCAAAAGTGATTGGATTAAACGATCTCAACATTTTAATTATACACTATCCGTTTTTCTTTGGCAACAGGAAAATGACCGAAATACGGCGCTTTTTCAAAGCCGCGTGAAGAAGCTGACCGCCGCCGTTGCCAGCGCGAAGAAAAGCATGACCGCAAGCAGCAGGCCGATCGAAACGCTGCCCGCGCCGAGCAGGCGCAGCGCGGCGAAGAAAAGACCGAAGAGCGCGCTGAAGACCGCGAGGGCGGTGTTGATGCGCGTGGCGCTGTAAATGCTGCGCGCGGTGTCGGCGGTATGTACGAGCGGGCCGAGCCCCTCGCGGCAGATGATCGCGGCGATCTGGCTGTCCTCGCCGGGCTCGGCGGAGGACATGTCGAAGCGGTCGATATAGGGCGGGAAGTCGTAGCCGTCGGTGGCCACGTCAAAGGCGACGTGCAGCATCTCGGGCGTGACGTTGAAATCGCGGATCGCGAAGACCGGGTGGCGGTTCGAGCGCATCAGATCGATCAGCGCCTCGCGCACCTGAGGCTTGGCGGTATATTTCATGTTGAAGATCCCGCAGAGGATGCCGTCGACGGCGAGCAGCACGGAGGTCTTGTCCACCAGACGGAAGGGGATGCGCACGTTCATCAGACGCATCAGGTCCGTACTGCCGCACAGGATCATGCGGCTGTCGATAACGCCCTTCATGCCGCCGCCGGCAAGGTATTCAAAGTTCTCGATGCTGCGCGTGCGGCAGCCGTTTCGCTCCATCAGAGCGCCGAAGGCGGGCGCGGAGCAGCTGCCCGCGGCGGCCATCATGCTGCCGGCGTAGGAGATGATGCGCGCGGGATCCTCGTCGGCGAAAACGCGGATCGTGCCGATCTCGACCGTCCCGTCGGGGAAGAGGTCGCGGTCGGTGACGATCAGGTTCTTGCTCTGGCCGATGTCGCTCATGCCCGACCAGCCGGCGATCGCCGCGCCGGAGGGGAAGATGCGCATCGAGCCGAGAAAGAAGGGCAGGGAATAGCAGCACATCGCCGCAAAAGGCACGGCGGGGCAGAAGACGACCGAGAATATGTAGGCGAAATCCGCCGGATCCTTTTTCACAAACGCGATCACCAGCGAGAACACCAGCGCGAGGACCATAAGCGGCAGCGAGATCTTGCGGAAGAGGTCCTCGTCGGGGGAGGACTGCTCGCTGCGGCGCACGAAGCCGAAGGAGGGCCGCACGGATTTGAGGATCGTGATGTCGCCCGTCTTGGCGTCGGTCTCGCCGGTCACGGCGAAGCAGCGCTTGCCGATGGCCGGGACGCGCAGCGCCTTGCGCATCGCCCGCGCGTGCAGCACGGCGGCGAACATCTCGCCGGCGAGCGAGAGCGAGGAGATCAGGCACAGCGACATATGCGGCGTCACGAAATCGGTCTTCGCGGTCAGAAGCGCGTCGATCGAGGTCAGCAGACAGGCAAACACGGCCATGCTGTCGGCGCCGATCTTGCCGCGGAAGGCGTTCATCACGCCCGTCGTCACGACGTCGAGGCACAGCAGCAGGACGCCCAGCTGCAGCCCGAGGCAGACGGCGTTGGAAACGACGGAGAGCTTGAGCATGCCCGGGACGGGCAGTCCGATCGAGATCCAGAACATCACGAACAGCAGGATCCCGCAGATCCGCAGGCGCAGCCGCATCGAACGGATATAGCTCCCGTAGTATTTTGAGGCCTTGGCGCAGCTGAGCTCGCTGCCCAGGTCCTCGTCGTCGACCGTCATCGTCCGCGCGCCGGCGCCGCTGCGGCGCAGGCCGTAGAGCAGCGCGGTGAGACGGGCGAACACGAACTCGCGGAAGCTGCCGGGGTTGGCGACCTCATCGAAGAGCTCGTCGTAATCGGGCGCGGGCGCCGTCTCGAATTCGCGTTTGACGGCGTAGTCGCCCTCCTGATAATCGCTGAAGGCGGACTCGAAGCGCTCCTCGTCGCGGATCTTTTCCTCGGCTCGGTCGAGCGTCTCAAAGGATACCTTCTCCTCGGCGGGGGGCTCCGGGCGCTTTTCTCCCTTCACGGCGCGCCGCTCGCTCCGCTGACGCTTCGGCGGCCGGATCGCTTCGGAGACCTTTGCGCCCAGGGCGCCGAGCGGGCCGGAGGGCCGGTCGGGCTGTTCGGGCTCGCCGTCTTCTTCGCGCGCGTAGCTGTAAACGCTCTCCGCGGACTGGGGCGCGCGGTAGTTCTCGTCGGCGCTCATGTCCACTTCTTTTCCGTCGTACTGGATCGTGCTCGTGCGCGCGCCGCCCATGTAAAAGCGCTCGTCCGGCTGCACGGGAGGATTGCTGACCTCCTGTTCGGCCAGGTTGAGGAAATCGCCGCGCTTGAAGGCGTCGAGAAATTCGCGCACCTCGGCGTCGCTCGGCCGCGCGCTCTTGCGCGCAGGCTCGGCGGTGTAGACAGAGGGACGGTAGGGCTCATGCAGCGGCGCTGCGGGAGCGGGAGCCGGCTTTTCCGCGGCCGGAGAGGAAAAGGCGCTCACGGGCGCTTCGAAAGCCGGCTCCGCGCTGCGCGGGGCGGGCTTTTCCGGGACCGGTTCCGCACGGACCGGCGCGGGTTTTTCCGGGCTCGCCGACGCGGGGACGGCGGCCGCTGCGCTCTCGTCCGCGGAAACGATCTCCTGCTCGATATCGTCAAAAGCCTCGCCGGCGGCGCGCTTTTCCTTCGGCGCGCGCCTGCGCTGCTTATCAGGCTTGTTCCGGTGCTTTGAAGGCATGGAAAGATGCTCTCCTCTCGATTTCTTTGCCTGAGCGGGTCTTTTTTCGGCCGACCGGCGCGGCGGCGCCGAGGCGGCCTCTGCGGCCGACTGGGCCTTGAACTCCGCCAGGATCGCATCCACGGACATGCTGTCGTATTCACTTGTCAGAAAATCCTGTCCCAAGTAATCCATATCCGCACGTTCTCTGTCTGCGTCCCGGCCCGTCGGGCACGGTCGTTTTTGCTTTTTTTACAGGTTGCCGCCGCTCCGCTGACGCAGCACCTCGTACATGACGATGCCCGCCGCGGCGGAGGCGTTGAGGGAATTGAGCCGGCCCTTCATCGGCAGGCTCACGGTAAAGTCGCAGCTTTCGCGGACCAGACGGCCCATGCCGTCGCCCTCCGAGCCGATGACCAGCGCGACGGGACCGGTAAAGTCGGTCTGCCACAGGGGGCTGGAACCGTCGGCCGCCGTGCCGTAGACCCACAGTCCGCGGCTCTTGAGCGTGTCGAGCGCGGCGGGCAGGTTCGGCACGCGGGCGATCAGCATCGCTCCGGCCGAGGCCTTGTCCACGATCGTGGTCAGACCCGCGCTGCGCCGCTTGGGGATCACGACCCCGTGGGCGCCGGCGCACTCCGCGCTGCGGATGATCGCGCCGAGGTTATGCGGATCGCTGATCTCGTCGCAGACGATCACGAAGGGCTTCTCTCCGCGCTCGGCGGCGAGGGCGAGGATATCCTCCACCGAGCAGTATTCGCGCACGGCGCACAGCGCGATCACGCCCTGATGGGCTTTCGTCGCGCTCATAAAGTCCAGCTTGCGCCGGTCGCACTCCACGACGACGACGCCTGCGGCGCGCGCCTTCGAGGCGATATGGCCGAGCGTCTTGTCTACGTCGCCCTTGGCAAGGTAGATCTTGTCGATGGCCCGCCCCGCGCGCAGCGCTTCGATAACGGCGTTGCGGCCTTCGATCATTTCGTTTTTCAATTCGCGTTCCTGTGTCTCAGCCATAACGATCTCCATATATAGCGTATCTCTAACTACTATACCACAACAGATATAAAACGCAAAGCCAAATTTGGCCTTTTTACAAAAAATACATAGACTTTGCACGGGGAAAAGGGTATGATTGAAACATCAAGCAAAGGAGGCTGAACATGAAAGACCCGATGCGTCTGGTCGACCGGTTTTTATATAAGCACCCCAACTTCGGCATCCCGGGACTTGCGCGCTATCTTGCCGTCGGCACCGGCGCGGCCTGGGTGATCGGCCTTATCAACAGCGTGCTCTACGCCTATCTGTCCTTCAGCGCGGCGGCCGTGATGCACGGCCAGGTCTGGCGTCTGGTCAGCTTTATGTTCGTGCCCTACGACCGGTCCTGGATCGGCTTTATCTCGATCCTGTTCTATTACTGGATCGGCAGTACGCTCGAGCAGTACTGGGGCAGCGGCAAGTTCACGGTGTACGTGCTCGTCAACATGCTGCTGACGATCCTGAGCGGCTTCGCGCTTCATTTCCTGGGCTACTCCATCTCGCTGACGGCGACCTATATCTATCTGGCGATGTTCTTCGCCTTCGCCGTCTATTTCCCGGACGTGCAGGTGCTGTTCATGATGATCATCCCGATCAAGATGAAATACCTCGCCTACGTCGACGCCGTCCTGTTCATTCTGGCGATCATCAATAATCCCTTCCCGATCAATCTCGTGCCCGTCGTGGCGATCCTGGGCTTTCTGATCTTCTGCGGGGGCGAGCTGCTGGGCCGCATCCCGAAACGCCCGAGCGCGCAGACGGTGAACTTCCGCCGCGAGTCGGCGCGCATCCGCCGCGAGCAGCGCGAACAGCTCTATCACCACAAATGCGCCGTCTGCGGACGGACGGACACCAAATACCCCGAACTACAGTTCCGCTATTGCTCGCGCTGCGCGGGCTACCACTGCTTCTGCGAGGATCATATCAACAACCACGTCCACTTCACGGAGTGATCCTCCGCGGACAGGGAACGGTAAAGGTCAGACAAAACCGCCGGAAAGCCTTTTTACGAAAAAGCCTTCCGGCGGAGTTTTATTCGCTTGCTTTCCTCAGGGCGTGTAGACGTACACGTCGCCGTAGCCGTAGGTCGTCACATAGCGGCTGCCGTCGGGGAGAAGCTGCACACTGTCGACGCGTCTTCCGTCCGCGCCGTAGTGGTTGACGACGGTGTACTCGCTCCCTTTTTCGGAGGCCACGCCGAACTCGCAGTAAGTCTCCTGCCAGGTGGCCTGCGGATAGGCGCAGCCGTTGAAGATCTCGTTCTCGATGATCTCGGTGAAGCCGTCGGAGCTGTCGGTCGCGTCGACGTAGCTGTATACGCGCTCGAACTCATGCGTCTTGCCGTAGCTGTCGGCATAGCGCTCCCATACCGGGCGGCCGTTTTCGTTGTAGGCGTATTCGATGGAGAAGCTCAGCGAGCCGGTCGCGTTCACCGCGTCGATCCGGGAGAGCCGGCCGGCGTCGTCATAGCCGTAGTGATAGTTGAAATCCTCGAACCAGCCGTATTTGTCCAGCTTGCAGAAGCCGGAGCGGGAAACGGCTTTGCCGTCCGCGCCGTAGGTATAGCTCGCGCTGCCGCGCAGCACGTCTTCATCGCCGCTGATATGGCGGACCTCTTCGCTGACGAGCACGCCGCGCAGAACGGTGAAGTGCTCGAGCCGCTGCGCCGCGTCGCGGTAGCCGCCGAGAGAGGCGAGCGCCTCGTAGGCCTCCTGCGTGCGGCCGGCCTCAAGGAAGGTGAAGGCGTCGGCGTATCGGAGCGCGCGCTCGTTTTCCGCCTTGTCGCCGTCGTGCCAGACGCTCGTCTGCTCCAGACGGGTCCGGGCGATCTTGACGCGGTCGGAGGAGTCGGAGTAGCGGCCCAGGGCGCTGAACATCTCGATCGCCTCGGCATAGCGGCCGTTTTCGAAAAGAGCGCATGCCTCGTCGTATGCCTTCTGCTCGCCGCAAGCGGTGAGAAGAACGCACAGAGCAAGGATGATCATGAAAACAAAGCGCTTTTTCATGCCGCTCCGCCTTTCCCGTACTGCCGGATCTGCCGGCAAAAAAACACAGGATAGTATCCTGTGTACCAAAAATAGCACACATAATAATTTATGTCAACCGTTTTTATTATGAAAATGAATTTTTTTCGGGAGAAAATGGGCTAAATTAGATAAAATCACCAAAAAACAGAATAATTCGGAACAAAACGGTTACAATTTTTTGCAGCAATAAGGAGATTTTGATAATTATGTCCACCATTTTCAAGAATTATGTCCACCGATATACCGCCTCACATCCTCGCGAAACGCGGTAAATGATGAAAAAATGCTTGACAAGCGCAGAGGGATAGAGTAAAATGACCAAGCTGACAAAGCAACGGACGATTGGCGCAGCTGGTAGCGCATCCGCTTGACGTGCGGGAGGTCACAAGTTCGAGTCTTGTATCGTCCACCATGAGAACCTGAACAAAAAGTTCAGGTTCTCTTCTTTTTTTGCGTTTTCCGCCACTTTTGTGTCTGAAAAGTTCACAAATTCAAAAGCAGTGAAAAAGCAGTAACCATGCAAAAGTTATGGTACATTCAAAAATGGTCACTTTTTCGGCGTTTTTAGCCTCTAAAAGTTACCCAAAAACCGTGTTACAAGTTTTTTGCTTGTATCGTGGTTCCTATGGACTCCTGTTCAAGTTTTGCAGGACTTCAATATGACTTCCTAACAACTTTGATTTGACTTTTTACAGCTCTGAAAGGGCTTGCATGTAACTCTCCATTCGGTCCGCGCGGTTTCTCTTCATCTCTTCGGTTACATGACCATAAACATCCAAGGTAAAGGCGGCTGTCGCGTGCCCCAAATTGCCTTCGCTATCATTTTTTCACTTATTGTCACACATCATTGTAAACCCAACACTTTAAAGAAAAAAGAATCGGCCGAATGTACTTGAACTGTTCAAAAATAATCGTTATAATTAAAGATTGTGTCCCAGAAGGAGTTCTTCTCCTTCCGGGAATGATTCGCCCGGCTGGAGCATACAGTGGCGAACATGAACGACCTTTTCTTATTTATCAG
>ONQJ01000109.1 GCA_900319935.1 uncultured Eubacteriales bacterium
CCGCCCACGTCGAAGGGGTGGGGCGTGCCCGCGAGGAGGCGGCGCGCCGCGGCGAGCGTGTCGTTCTTCGGCAGGTCGAGCGTCGTGGCCACGTCGTTGGTCGTGCCCATCGGGAAATAGCCGACCGCGGGGGGCTTGTCCAGGCGCATCAGGCCGGCCAGCACCTCGCTGAGCGTGCCGTCGCCGCCGACGCAGGCCACCGTGTCGTACTCCGCGCCGTGGGCCGCCGCCATAGCCGTCGCGTCGCCGCGGCCGGCGGTGAAGAACAGCGTCGTGCGGTAGCCGCCCTGATCGAGCAGCTGCAGCGCCTCGGGCAGATTGATCCGGTAATCCCCGCGCCCCGCGGCGGGGTTGATGATGAGCATGAGTTTTTTCTTCATGGTCTTTCCTCTTTCAAGAAAAACGAAGTGAGCGGAACAGAATCATTATACCCCCGCGCGGAGAAAAAGGCAAGCCGGGGAGGCTTCGACGTGTAAGCGAAAAAACGGGAACTTTACGAAAAAGTTCCCGTTTTTTCCCGCTGAAAGCAAAAAGGACGCATATCCATGCGTCCTTGTGATTGCTGTTTCTTACTTCTCCAGCTCGTTGAGCTTCGCGGTCATGGAAGACTTCTTGTGCGCCGCGTTGTTCTTGTGGATCAGACCCTTGCCGGCTGCGTGATCGACTGTCTTAACAGCAACTTTATAGGCACTGACGGCTGCGTCCTTGTCGCCTTCGGCAACGGCTGCGTCAAACTTTTTCATCATGGTCTTGAGCTCGGTCTTGTCAGCGCGGTTCTTGGCACGGAGCTCCTTGGACTTCTCGTCTCTCTTGGCAGAAGATTTGATGTTGGCCATGTATTGCCACCTCCTCCTAAAAGATTTAACATCGCATTGATGGATTATAGCAAAGCGTGTCGGGAAAATCAAGCCTTTTTTTCAAAAAGCCGGGCACTTTTTTCGGCGCTGTATTTCTTGTGGCGCAACGGGTTAATATACACTATATCTTGTTCCGTCCGGGAGGGCAGCGCCATGTCAAAATCCATTCGCACCGATCTCGCCTCCGAGGCCTTCGAGCAGCTCGGAGAGGCGGGGCTTTCCCTGCGCGGCGTCGCCGTGCGGCGCGAGACGCTCTTCGGCGCGCCTCTGACCGCCGTCGAGATCAGCGGCGGGCAGGCCGCCGAGGCGCTGGGCAAGCCGATCGGACGCTACTACACGCTGGAGCTGCCCGCGCGCCCCCGCCGCGCCTCCGCGACCTTCGAGAGCCTGGCGCGGGCAGCGGCGGAGCTGATCCGCCGCTGCGGCGTGCCGGAAGAAGGGGACGTGCTCGTCGCGGCCCTGGGCAACCCGGACATCACGCCCGACGCGCTCGGACCGCTGTGCGCCTCGCAGGTGCTGGTGACGCGGCATCTCAAGGCGCGCGGCGAGACGCTGTGGGAGGGCTTTTCTTCCGTCAGTCTCTGCCGCCCCGGCGTGCTGGGCACGGCGGGGATCGAGAGCGCCGAGCAGATCCGCGCGCTGTGTCAGACCGTGCGTCCCTCTCTCGTCATCGTCGTGGACGCGCTGGCCGGCGCGGACGCGGCGGGCCTGTGCCGCAGCATCCAGGTATGCGACAGCGGCATCTCGCCCGGCTCGGGCGTGTGCAACGACCGCGCGCGCATCGACCGCGCCCTGCTGGGTGTGCCGGTGACGGCCGTCGGCGTGCCGACCGTGACCGACGCCGTCCTCCCCGAGGGGGAGAGCCCGGAGGCGCTCTTCGTCACGCCGCGGGATATCGACTCGTCCGTGCGCGAGTGCGCCCGCATCATCGCCTACGGCATCGACCTGGCGCTGCACCGCGGTCTGAGCGTGGACGACGTGGACGCGCTCGTGGGATAGCGTCCGGTCCGGGAAAAGCGGCGCGGATGTTTCACGTGAAACAAGGAAAAAACGCGCGCGATTGTTTCACGTGAAACACGAAAAATGCGCCCGCGGCATTGAAATCTGCGTTTTTTACTGCTATAATAACTTTTATCTTGTTACACAGGCGGCTGTTTATGGCAAAAATCGTTGCTTTTGCAAATCAAAAGGGCGGCGTCGGCAAGACGACCAGCTGCGTCAATCTCTGCTGCGCGCTGCATCAGCTGGGCAGGAGCGTGCTGCTCGTCGACGCCGATCCGCAGGGCAACGCCAGCTCCGGCATGGGCGTTGCCAAGTCCACGCGCCCCAATACATACGACATGCTGATCTCGGGCGTTCCCGCCGCGGACTGCGTGGTGCGCACGCCCTACGGCGACGTGATCCCCACGGGCAAGGAGCTCGCCGCCGCGTCGGTGGAGCTCATCGGCTCGGAGCGGCGCGAATTCGTCATGCGCGAGGCGCTGCGGACGCTGTACAGCGACTACGATTATATCCTCGTCGACTGCCCGCCCTCGCTGGAGCTGCTGACGGTCAACGCGCTCGTCGCCGCCGACAGCGTGCTGATCCCAATGCAGTGCGAATACTACGCGCTCGAGGGTCTGGCCGACCTGATGACCAGCATCCGCCTGTGCAAGAAGCGCCTCAACCGCCGCCTCGAGGTGGAGGGCATCGTGCTGACGATGTACGACGGGCGCATGAACCTGACCAATCAGGTCGCCGCGGAGCTGCGCAAGTACCTCGGCGACAAGGTATACGAGACCGTGATCCCGCGCAGCGTGCGCCTGTCCGAGGCGCCGAGCCACGGGATCCCCGGCGTGGTCTACGACAGGGCCAACCGGGGCAGCCGCGCCTATACGGATCTGGCGCGGGAATTCATCGCCAGATGCGAGAGGTGAGATAAGACCATGGCCGCAAAAGAGAAAAAAGGCCTCGGGACGGGCCTGGGCATCCTCTTCGGAGAGGACGCCTATACCGATGAAAACGAGCTGAAGCTCCTGCCGCTTGGCAAGCTCGAGCCGCGGCAGACCCAGCCGCGCAGCGTCTTCGACGACGAGGCCCTGCAGGAGCTGGCCGCGTCGGTGAAGCGCTACGGCGTGATCCAGCCCGTGACCGCGCGCAGGCTCCCCTCGGGCTATTATCAGATCATCGCCGGCGAGCGCCGCTGGCGCGCGGCAAGGCTCGCGGGGCTCGAGGAGATCCCGGTGCGCGTCGTCGAGGCCGACGACCGCCGCACGGCGGAGCTGGCGCTGGTGGAAAACCTGCAGCGCGAGGATCTCAACCCCATCGAGGAGGCGCGCGGCTACCGCTCGCTCATCGACGACTACGGGCTGACGCAGGAGGAGGCCGCGCAGAGCGTGGGCCGCTCCCGCCCGGCGATTGCGAACGCGCTGCGGCTGCTCTCGCTCGACGCGCAGACGCTCGCGCTGGTGGAGGACGGAAAGCTCTCGGCCGGGCACGCGCGGGCGCTGCTGCCGATCGCGGACGAGAAGGCGCGCGCCGCCGCCGCGAACGAGGCGATCAAGAAGGGCCTGTCCGTGCGCAAGACCGAGCTGCTGGCCGCGCGCCGCGTGCGCGAGGCCGCGCAGGAAAAACGAAGCGGCTCGCCGGACGGCGTGGACTACGCCGCCGACGTGTCCGAGCAGCTTTCTTCCCTGCTCGGCCGCCGGGTGCGCCTCGTCGAGGGGCGCAGCGCGGGGCGCATCGAGCTGAGCTTTTACGGCGCCGACGACCGCGAGGCGCTGATCGCCGATCTGAAAAACTACGGCCGCCGCAAGGCCGGTAAGGAATAAAGAGGTAAAAAACCATGCTGGATATCCGATTTGTCCGGGAAAACCCCGAGCTCGTCAAGGAAAACATCAGAAAAAAGTTTCAGGATTTCAAGCTGCCGATGGTGGACGAGGTGCTGGAGCTCGACGCGAAGAACCGCGCGGCCATCACCGAGGCCAGCGAGCTGCGCGCGAGCCGCAACTCCCTGTCCAAGCAGATCGGCATGCTGATGGGCCAGGCCAAAAAGGACCCGTCCAAGCTCGAAGAGGCCGAAAAGATCAAGGCGCAGGTCAAAGCCAACGCCGAGCGTCTGGCCGAGCTCGAGCAGCTTGAGGAGAACTGCGCCGCGCGCATCCGCGCGCTGATGCTCAACATCCCCAACATCATCGACCCCTCCGTGCCCATCGGCCCGGACGACAGCGCCAACGTCGAGGTGCAGCGCTTCGGCGAGCCGAAGGTGCCCGACTTCCCGATCCCCTACCACACCGAGATCATGGAGAGCTTCAACGGCGTGGACATGGACGCCGCCGGGCGCGTGTCCGGCAACGGCTTCTACTATCTCATGGGCGACGTCGCGCGGCTGCACTCGGCCGTGCTGGCCTACGCGCGCGATTTCATGATCGGCAAGGGCTTCATTTACTGCATCCCGCCCTTCATGATCCACGGCAACGTCGTCGAGGGCGTGATGAGCCAGACCGACATGGACGCGATGATGTACAAGATCGAGGGCGAGGACCTCTATCTCATCGGCACCTCCGAGCATTCGATGATCGGCAAGTTCATCGACCAGATCATCCCCGAGGAGAGCCTGCCGCAGACGCTCACGAGCTATTCGCCCTGCTTCCGCAAGGAGAAGGGCGCGCACGGCATCGAGGAGCGCGGCGTGTACCGCATCCACCAGTTTGAAAAGCAGGAGATGATCGTCGTCTGCCGGCCCGAGGAATCGATGGCCTGGTACGAGAAGATGTGGCGCTTCTCGGTCGAGCTCTTCCGCAGCATGGACATCCCCGTGCGCCAGCTCGAGTGCTGCTCGGGCGATCTGGCGGATCTGAAGGTCAAGTCCTGCGACATCGAGGCCTGGTCGCCGCGGCAGCAGAAGTACTTCGAGGTCTGCTCCTGCTCGAACCTGGGCGACGCGCAGGC
>ONQJ01000107.1 GCA_900319935.1 uncultured Eubacteriales bacterium
GCCTTCGCCGCGGCCTTTTGCTTCGCCTTGCGCTTGCTCCTGTTCTTGCGCATCAGCACGAGGCTCTGCAGCAGGATGAAGAAGCTCAGCATCGCGCCGCTGGCCATCTCCTGCCACCAGGAGGCGTTGAGCGGGCTCAGCGCGATGATCTTCTGGATCGTGGCGAGGATCATCGAGCCGAAGAAGGTGCCGATCACGTTGCCGACGCCGCCGGTGAGCAGCGTGCCGCCGATGATCGAGGAGGCGATGGCGTCCATCTCGCTGCGCATGGCCACGCTGGCGTTGCCGGCGGGCTTGTGCATCAGGAAGACGAAGCCGGCCAGACCGCTGAGCAGGCCGCTGATCACATAGCTCCAGAAGACTGTGCTCTTGACGTTGATGCCGAGCATCAGCGCGCTCTGCCGGTTGCCGCCGACGGCGTAGATGTTGCGGCCGAGCCTGGTATAGCGCAGGATCAGGAACATCACGATGACAACGGCGACGGCAACGATCGCGCCGATCTCGATCTTGGCCGGGATCAGGTTGCCGTTCTGGGCGGTATAGCCCAGCCAGGAGATCTTCAGCTTGGTCTTCACCAGGTTCAGAAAGCCCTCGTGCGCCACCTTGACCGGGTTGACGGACAGGATTGTCGTCAGACCGCGGGCAAGGAACATGCCCGCCAGCGTGACGATAAAGGGCTGGATCTCCAGATGGGCCACGAGGAAGCCCTGCAGCACGCCGAAGCCCAGGCCGATGCCCAGCGCGAGCAGCAGCGTCACCAGAATGCTCAGGGAACTGCTCTCGATGTGGTTGTTGTTGAGGAACAGCGCGCAGCTCATGACCGTGAGGCCGATCACGCCGCCGACGCTGATGTTGATGCCGCCGCCGATCATAACGATCGTCAGCGCGCAGGAAATGATGATCAGCGCCGCGTTGTCGTTGAGCAGGTCGAAGATCATCTGGGGCTTGAGGAAGCCGCCCTTGAGCGTAAGGGCAGCGGCCGCGTACATGACGACGAAGATGCCGATGCTGATGTACATCAGCAGCTGCGTATCGGTCAGCGGCTCTCTGACGCGGAGGCGGTTATTGCCGTTATTTCCCGACATTCAGCTCACCCCCTCTTTCCTGGGGCCGCTCGGGGCCGAGGGCGCGCGCAGGCGCCGCCAGAGGTTCGTCAGAAAGCTCTTGACGACCGGGGAGCCCGCCACGACGATGATGATGATCACGATCGCCTTGTAGGCCTTGACGTTGACCGGGGCAACGTTCATGGCATAGAGCGTGGTGGTCAGCATCTGGATGATGTAGGCGCCGAGGATACTGCCGATGAGCTTGAACTTGCCGCCGCCGAGGCTGTTGCCGCCGATGGCGACCGCGAGGATCGCGTCCATCTCGATGTCGACCAGCAGGGTCTTGTGGTTGAGCTGCCCGAGACGGCACACGCCGATGAGCGCCGCGACGGAGACGCAGACGCCCAGCAGGATGAAGCTGATGAGCTTGATCTTCGTCGGGTTGATGCCGTTGAGCCGGGCCGCGCCCTCGTTGATGCCCACGGACTGGGTGTAGATGCCGAGGCTGGTGAACTTGAAGATCAGCGCCAGCAGCAGCCCCACCAGCAGGACCGCGAAGATCGGCGTCGGGATGGGGATGCCCGGGATCGTCATGCCGATGGAGCTGATGATCGGGCTGTTGAGCTGCGGCGTCGCGTCGCCGTTGATCCAGTAGGCGATGGAGCGCGCGCAGGAGTAGAGGATCAGCGTCGCGATCATCGGCTGGATGCGGAAGACCGCGACCAGCGTGCCGTTGAAAAGCTTGAAGAGGATCGTCGCGAGGCAGCAGAGCAGGAATCCGACGATCACGCTCGTGGGCGTGATGCCGCCCATGCCCTGGAGCACCTTGACGAAGACGGCGCCCGAGATCGCGCCGACCGCGCCGACAGAGATGTCCTGGCCGCCGCAGGCCGCCGTCACGAGCGTCATGCCCATGGCGATGATGGCCAGCTCGCTCGCGCTGTCGATGATGCTGACGAGATTGCCGGTCAGCACGATGTTGCCGCTGTTGTTCACGCGCATGACGATGGAGAAAAAGCCGATGTCGCGGAAGAGGTTGAACACGATCAGGATGCCCAGCGCGACCAGCGGGATCAGCAGCTGGCCGAGACCGCCGGAGGCTTTGTTCTTCTTTTTCATCTTACTCCTCACCTCCCGCGATGGTCTTCATGACCTGCGCCTGCGTCAGCTCGTCGCCGGTCAGCTCGCCCACGATGTTGCGGTCGCGCATGACGATGAGCCGCGAGCAGGTGCGCAGCATCTCCTCGATCTCGGAGGAGATGAAGGTGACGCTCATGCCCTCCTCGGCCAGCTTGAGCACCAGCTTCTGGATCTCGAGCTTGGTGCCGACGTCGATACCGCGCGTCGGCTCGTCCAGGATCAGATACTGCGGGTGCGTCAGCAGCCAGCGGGCCAGGATGACCTTCTGCTGGTTGCCTCCGGAGAGCGATTTGATCGGCGTGTCCTGCGAGGCGGTCTTGATGTCGAGCGCCTTGATGTATTCGTCGGCGAAGGCCTCGGCCTTCGCGCGCGGGATCGGGTGGTTCATGCCCCGGATGGTCTGCAGGGCGAGGATGATGTTCTCGCGTACCGAGAGGTCCGCGATGATGCCGTCGCGCTTGCGGTCCTCCGGCAGGTAGCCGATGCCGTTCTTCATCGCCTCGTGCGGGTTGGTGATGCGCACGGCCTTGCCGTTGATCTTCACCTTGCCGCCCGTCACCTGGTCCGCGCCGAAGATGGCGCGCACGCTCTCGCTGCGGCCGGAGCCCAGCAGGCCGGTGAAGCCGTTGACCTCGCCCTTGCGGATGCTGAAGTCGAAGGGGCGGCACTCGGAGCTGGAGAGCTCCTCCGCCTCGTAGACGAGCTCGTCCTGCGCGTCCTTGCCCTTCTGGAACTGTTCGAGCTCGGCCAGGTCGTCGAGGCTCTTGCCGATCATTTTGGCGACCAGCTCCACCTGCGGCAGATCCTTGACCGCGTATTCGCCCACCAGCTCGCCGTTGCGCAGGACCGTGATCCGGTCGCTGACCTCGTAGACCTGCTCAAGGAAGTGCGTGACAAAGACGATGCCGACGCCCCTGGCCTTCAGATCCCGCATGAGCTGGAAGAGCATGGCCACTTCTTTATCGTCAAGCGAGGAGGTCGGCTCGTCGAGGATCAGGACCTTGCAGTTCATATCCACGGCGCGTGCGATGGCCACCATCTGCTGCACCGCGAGGGAACAGCGGGACAGCTCCTGCTTCGCGCGGGCCGGGATGCCCAGATTGTCGAGGATCTCCGTCGCTCTTTTTTCGTAGTCTTTCCAGTGAACGAGCTTGTCGCTCGTTCTGCCGATGAACATGTTTTCCGCGACCGTCAGATTCGGGCAGAGCGTGATCTCCTGATAGACGGTGCTGATGCCGATGTTCTGGGCCTGCTGAGGAGAATGAATGTGCGCCTCGCCCGGGCATCCCTCGATCTCGATGCTGCCCGCGTCCTTTTCATAGACGCCCGTGAGCACCTTGATCAGCGTGGATTTCCCGGCGCCGTTTTCTCCCATCAACGCATGGATCTCGCCCTTGCGCAGGGTAAAATCCACATTGTTCAGGGCCTTGACGCCCGGAAAATTCTTGCAGATCCCGCGCATGGTCAAAACGATTCCGTCTTCCATCCGTTCATCTCCTGTTCGATAGTCTGTGTATTCGGGGAGATTGCTTTGAAAAAACGCGGTGTGGATCGCGGATTCCTCCACTTTCCACACCGCGCTGTTTGTTTATTCTATGAATGCGTCAGTCTCGTGCGGGAAAGGATCAGCCGAGGCCGTAGGTGTCGATGTCGGCCTGGGTGATGGTGGTGGCGTCGAAGCCCTTCTCGATGGAGATGATCTGGTTGAGCTCGTTCAGGCCCTCGATCTGGCCGCCGGCCTCAAGGGTCTTGATCATGCCGTCGATCACGCCGGCCTGGAACGGGCTGCACTGGCCGTCGTAGTTCCACTCGCCGGCAAGCAGCTTCTCCAGAGCCCACTTGTTGCAGTCGAAGCCCATGACGATGACGTCGCCGTTCACACCGTGGGTGATGCCCGCGGCGTCAAGCGCCTGGACAACACCGTCGGCCATGCCGTCGTTCTCGGCGTAGACGATGTTGAAGGACTCGCCGGCGTCGATGGCGGCCTTCGCGATCTTGTTGGCCTCGTTGGGATCCCAGCTGTCGCCGCCGGTGCCTTCGCGGACGATGGTCCACTTGTCGTCAGCAGCGCACTTCTCGGTCAGAGGATCGCTGCGGCCGATCTGGGCGGCGCTGCCCAGCTGGCCCTGGATGTGCAGGATCTTGTACTCGTCGAGGCCGAGGCTCTCGAGCCAGGCAACGGCGGTCTCGCCTTCCTGACGCATGTCGGAAACGACAGCGGCAGTGTACAGGCTGGGATCGCAATCGATCATACGGTCGAACAGGAAGACCTTGATGCCGGCCTCCTGGGCCTCTTCAAGGACTTCGTCCCAACCGGTGGTCTCAGCGGCGGAAACGAGGATGTACTTCACTTCGGCGGTGATGAAGCCCTTGGCGGCCTCCAGCTGCTTGTCGGCGGTGGGGGCGGTGACGAAGGTGGCGTCATAGCCGTTCTCTTTGGTGAAGGTGTCGGTCAGATCCTTGACGTTGGCCTGGCGGTAGCCGGACTCGGACGGGTCAAGGTTGATGATGCCGACGGGGATGAGCGCGGCGGGGGCGGGCTCGGCGGCAACAGCGTTGGGATCGATGCCGAGCTGATCAAAGGTGTAGTAGCCGGAGTCGATGAGCAGCTCCTTGTAGTTCTCGACCGTGCAGGCCACGGGCTCGCAGAGGAAGCTGGGGATAACGCCGGTGCCGTTGTCGTAGGTCTCGGTGTCGTTGATCGGGGGC
>ONQJ01000105.1 GCA_900319935.1 uncultured Eubacteriales bacterium
CTCGTCCTTCTCGCGGCCGATCGTGATCTCGACGCAGCTGCCGTCGCGCAGCGAAGCCACGCCGTGCAGCTCCAGCGGGATCGTGACCCACTGGTACTTCTTGATACCGCCGTAGTAGTGCGTGCGGAAGTAGCACATCTCGTCGCTCTCGTAGAGCGGGACCTGCTTGAGATCGAGACGCGGCGCGTCGACGTGCGCGCCGGCGATGACCGCGCCCTCGGCGAGACTCTTTCTGCCGATCACGGCGAGCGTCAGCGCCTTGCCGCGGTTGTTCTGGTAGATCTTCATGCCCGGCTTGAGCGCCATGCCCGGGACATACTCCGTGAAGCCGCGCTCCTCGGCCTCGGCGATCGCGTTCTTCACGGCCTCGCGCTCAGTGCGGGAAGCGTCGAGATAGCGCATATATTCCGCGCAGTATTCTTCGCACTTGACGCGTTCGGCGGTGTCGATCAGGTCATAGCCGTTCTTCTGCTCGTAAAAGAGCTTCTCTCTCAGTTCATCCATGGTTTTTCAAAGCCTCCGTAAAGAATTCTCTGCAAGTATCCGAAAACTGATCCTCATCTCCGTTGTTATACAGGATGTGATCACATTTTTCTTTGAAATAATCGTCGCTCTTCTGCGCGTCGACGCGCGCGGCTGCGCGCTCGAGGTCGAGACCGTCGCGGCGCATGATGCGCGCGATGCGCGTCCCGCGGTCCGCGAGCACGCCGAGCACGAGATCGCAATGCGCGGCAAGCCCTCCCTCGATCAGCTCGATCGCATCTATCGCGGCAAGCGTTCCGCCCGCCATCGCCCAGGCGCGCAGACGGCGCGCGGCCTCCTGCCGCACGAAGCGGTGGCTGATCGCGTTGAGCTCCGCGAGCGCCGCCGGGTCGGAGAAGACCTCCGCGGCGAGGGCGCGCCGGTCGATGCCGCCGTCCCGGTAAGCCTTCGGAAAACGCTCGGCCAGCGTGGCGACGAGCGCCGCGTCCCGCTCGAGCAGCTCGTGATAGAGCGCGTCGCAGTCGATCACCAGCGCGCCCAGATTTTCAAGCAGCTTCAGCGCGGTGGTCTTGCCGCTGCCGCTCGGGCCGGTGATGCCGACGACCGTCATGCCCCCGACGAGCGCGTCGGCGATCGTCTCCTCGTCCAGCGCGCCGCGGCGCAGGATGCGGAAGGGCCTGTCCGCAAGCGAGATCAGCGTGGATTCGCGCCCGAGACCGCAGGGGCCGCCGTCGATCACGCCCTCGATCCGTCCGTCGAAATAGGCGAGGACCTTTTGCGCGTCCTTCGGGCTCTCCTCCCCCGAGGGGTTGGCGGAGGGCGCGGCGAAGGGCAGGCCGGTCAGCCGCAGGAGCGCAAGCGTTTTCGGGTGGTCCGGGCAGCGCAGGCCGACCGTATCGCCTCCCGCCAGCACGACGGGCGGGATCTCTTTTTTGGCTTTCAGCACGATGGTCAGCGGGCCGGGCCAGAAGCGCGCGGCAAGCGTCTTCGCCTGCGGCGGGACCTCGAGGCAGTAGTCCCCGATGCTCTCCGCGTCGGGCACCATCAGCGACAGAGGCTTGACGGCCGGGCGGCCCTTGACCTCATAGATCTTTTCGACCGCCGCCGCGTCGAGACCGTTCCCGGCCAGGCCGTAGACCGTCTCGGTCGGCACGGCGACAAGACCGCCGCTGCGGATAAGCTCCGCCGCTCCGGAGAGATCGTCCGTAAAGACTTGTGTTTTCATATCCTGTTCCCTGCCCGTTTTCAGTTCTGCGCCGCGAGCCGCTCGGCCTGGTCGGCGGTGACGAGCGCGTCGATGAGCGCGTCAAGGTCGCCGTCCATGATCGAGCCGATCTGGAAGCTCCTCCCCTCGCCGGAAAGGCGGTGGTCGGTCACGCGGTTCTGCGGGAAGTTGTAGGTGCGGATGCGCTCGCTGCGGTCGCCGCTGCCGATCTGGCTGCGGCGCTCGGCCGCGACGGCGCTGCGCCGTTTTTCCTGTTCGGCCTCATAGAGCTTGGCGCGCAGGATCTGCATCGCGCGGTCCTTGTTCTTGTACTGGCTGCGCTCGTCCTGGCATTCGACCACCGTGCCGCTGGGCAGGTGCGTGATGCGGATGGCGCTCTCGGTCTTGTTGACGTGCTGGCCGCCCGCGCCGGAGGAGCGGTAGGTGTCGATCTTCAGATCGTTCGGATCGAGGCGGAAATCCACCTCGCCCACCTCGGGCAGGACGGCGACCGTGGCCGCCGAGGTGTGGATCCTGCCGCCGGACTCGGTGACCGGGACGCGCTGGACGCGGTGGCCGCCGGCCTCGAACTTCAGGCGCGACCAGGCGCCCTCGCCCTCGACGATAAAGCTGATCTCCTTGAAGCCTCCCAGCTCCGTCTCGCTGGAGTTGGCCACCTCGACGCGCCAGCCCTTCCGCTCGGCGTACATGGAATACATGCGGAAAAGGTCTGCCGCGAAGAGCATGCCCTCCTCCCCGCCGACGCCGCCGCGGATCTCCATGATGACGTTTTTGCCGTCGTTGGGATCCTTCGGCAGGAGCAGGAGCCTGATCTCGCCCTCGCGGCGCTCGCGCGCGGCCTTTGCGGCGCGGAATTCCTCCTCGTCGCCGAGCTCCGTCGCGGCCTCCATGTCCTCTCCCGCGGCAAGCCAGGCGCGGTAGGCCTCAACGAGGGGGCGCAGCTCGCGCGCTTCGCGCTCGCAGGCGGCAAAGGCCGCGGCGTCGGAATACACCTCCGGCCGCTCCATGCGGGCAGAGAGCTCTTCATATTGATTTTTCAGCTTTTCGAGCTTTTCAAACATGGCTCTCTTTCGCGCCTTCCGTTCGTTTTTACTGGATATGTATCATACCATACTTCCCCGCGCCTGTAAACGAAGAATGAAGAATTCTTAAAGCGCGCCCCTTCGCTTGACGCGCGGGAGCTTTTGGCGGATAATAGCGGCAAAGAGACCCGTATGAAGGGGTGAAAAGGATGAAGAAAATGAAAAAAGCAAAGATACTTACGGCGCTGCTGCTCGCGGCGGCGCTGCTGGCCGCCTGCGGCGCGCCGCAGGGCTCGCCCGATCCCGCGCCGACGCCCGCGCCCGAGCAAGAGGCCGTCGTCGTGACGGACGTCGCCGGGCTGCTGAACGCGCTCGCGCCGGACACGGTGATCGAGATCGACGCCGATAATCTCGCGCTCGACCGCGCGCCGGACTACGGTTTTTCCTACTCCTCCGGCGCTTACACCTGGACGAGCATCGGCGACGGTCAGTATGAGCTGACGATACGCGATCTCGAAGGTCTGACGATCCGCAGCGGACGCGAGGGCGGGACGCGCCTGACGACCGGGGCGACGTACGCGAGCGTGCTCACCCTGCGCGACTGCCGCGATCTGACGCTCGAGGCTCTGACGCTCGGCCACCGCGGCGAGCCGGGCGGCTGCTGCGGCGACGTACTGAACTGTAACGGCTGCGAAGACATCCTCGTCCGCCGCTGCGATCTTTTCGGCTGCGGCGTAACGGCCGTGAACGCCTGGAAATGCACGCGGCTGTTCCTTGAGGGCTGCACGCTGCGCGACTGCTCGGCCTCCGCGCTCAACCTCACGCTGTGCACCAACGTACAGGCCCGGGACTGCGAGATCCTCCGCTGCGGCAGAGGGACCTACGGCATCGCCGCTATATGCGCGGCGAGCTGCAACGGCTTCGCGCTGATCAACAGCACGGTCCGCGACGGCTCCAACAGCTGCCTGCTCGACGAGATGAACTCCTCCTCCGTGTGTCTGCTCGGCTGCGAGGCGACGGGAAACCTGTTCTCCGACGCGCTGTTCCGGATCTACGACGGGGGCGTTACGGTCAGCGGCTGCGCGCTGGCGGACAACGAATTCGGCAAATGCTATGCGAATGAAAACTGCTTCGCCGTGACGGGAAGCGGGAAGGCGCTTACGAGCTTTGCGGACTTCGCGCGCATGGAGCGCAAGCCCTTTGAGGGCGAATACATCGGCCCCGCGCCCTACGTGACGCCGGGCGACGTCGTTGCGGAGATCTATACCTCGTCGGGCGACGTTCCGTCTCCTCCCCCTCCGGCTCCCGAATGGGACGGCGAACGGACCGAGGTCCGCGTCACGACCGTGGACGAGCTGCTCGCCGCGATCGCCCCGCACACGGTCGTCTACCTCGACGCAGAGGAATTCGACCTCTCCACCGCCTCGGACTACGGCAAGGGCGGCGGCGAGTATTACGTGTGGATCGACACCTATGACGGCCCCGAGCTGGCGATCCATGATCTCGACGACTTCACGCTCGTCGGCGGCGGCATGGGACTCACGCTCGTCTCGGCTGTACCGCGCTACGCGGACGTGCTGTATTTTGAGAACTGCCGGGATATCTCCCTGCGGGACATGACGCTCGGCCACCGCATCGAGCCGGGCTACTGTGCGGGCGACGTGCTGGAGCTCTCGCTCTGCAGCCACGTGCATCTCGAAAGCTGCGGACTCTACGGCTGCGGCGTGACCGGCATCAACGCGAACAGCTGCTACGATCTGCACGTCAGCGGGACGAACATCTACGACTGCAGCTATCTCGGCGCGCAGCTCAGCTATGTCACAGACGCGCTCTTCACCGGCTGCAGCGTCACGAACTGCGGCGAGGACTACGGCTTCAACGGCTTCACGCTCTACGGCTGTAGCGGCGTGTTCTATGATGAGGAGCTGGTCGAGGACGGCGATTTTCACATCCGCGACGCGGCCTGAGAGGGTAACGGCGGCAGACAGCCGCCCTCTCGTCGGAGTCGCGAAAAGCGTTCTCTCCAACGTCCTCTAAAACTCACGAACCGGACGGTTTAACCGTCCGGTTCGTTGTTTATCCGATGATCCGCGGCGAGGTGCGCCAGTCGGCGCCGCCGCGGCGCTCCTCCACGGCGCGGTATCCCAAAGCGTAGAGATCGTGCGCCGCCGCGCCGAGCGTGAAGAGCCGCACGCTC
>ONQJ01000104.1 GCA_900319935.1 uncultured Eubacteriales bacterium
GCCAGCGTCAAGGGCATCTCCTGGACCGAGACGCAGCTGATCATCGAGCTGGGCATCCCGAACAAGCAGTTCATCAAGCTGCTGAACATCCCCGTCGTCAAGGTGGGCACGAACGGCGATCCGCACCCGATGGGCAGCGGCCCCTACATGTACAACGAGGACGGGACCGAGCTGCTGGCCTTCAACGGCTACAACGGCTACGACCACCTGCCGGTGGACGTGATCTACCTCAAGGAATACTTCACGGCCGAGGATATCATCGCCGCCTTTGAGGACTCCTACATCGACGTGATCGTCAACGACCCGAGCAGCTA
Source organism: uncultured Eubacteriales bacterium (assembly GCA_900319935.1). GTDB lineage: Bacteria > Bacillota > Clostridia > Oscillospirales > Oscillospiraceae > Limivicinus. The sequence goes on from ONQJ01000104.1 coordinate 315, forward strand.
CACCAACCTCGGCTACGCCAGCTCCAACGAGACGCGCACCTTCGCCACGACGAACATGCACTACATCGCCTTCAACGAGGAGAGCGACACCTGCCGCTACAACAACATCCGCGCGGCGCTGCAGTACGCCTTCGACCGCGAGTATCTCGCCGAGGACATGCTGCACGGCAACGGCGTGGCCTCCGCCGTGCCGATGTATCCCACCTGCGCGGCCTACCCGACGGAGCTGGCCGACTCGCTGAGCTTCGATCTGGAGAAATGCAAAACGATCCTGCAGAACTTCGGTCTGAAGGACTCCGACGGCGACGGCCGCTTCGACAGCATGTCCGGCGCGGGCGAGCTGACCTTTACGATGATCCTCTGCAGCGACTCGAGCGCGAAGGCCGGCATGGCGCGCAAGTTCGCCCAGGATATGAACTCCATCGGCATCACGGTCAAAATCTACGAGCTGAGCTGGGATGACTATCTCAAGGCGCTCGAGGACGGCGAGATCGAGGTCGGCGACAACCGCACGGTGAAGTACGATATGTATTACGCCGAGGTCAAGCTGCGCAACGACTTCGACATGACCGAGATCCTGCAGGTCCGCGACGAGGACAACGAGAAGACGAACATCAACTTTACGCGCTCGCATGATTCGAGCTACGAGACCTATATCAACAACTATCTCGCCGCGGCCGACGCGGGCCGCGCCACCGCCTACTACGCCTTCTGCTACTATCTGAGCAACAACGCCACCATCATCCCCCTGGGCTTTGAAAAGCAGCAGATCATCACGCACCGCGGCGTCATCAAGGGCGTGAACGCCAACGCCGGCAACCCGTTCTACGACTTCGCCAACTGGGAGATAGACCTGACCTGACGATAAAGGAGAAGAGAAACATGACCGACAGAGAACTGATGTCCAAGGCCAAGGCGGCCTCGATGAACGCTTACGTCCCGTATTCCCGCTTTTCCGTCGGCGCCGCGCTCGAGTGCGACGACGGCACGGTCTTCACCGGCTGCAACGTGGAAAACGCCGCTCTCGGCAGCACGATCTGCGCCGAGCGCACTGCCTGCTGCAAGGCGGTCAGCGAGGGCCACCGCAGCTTCCGCCGCATCGCCATCTACGCCGACAGCGAAAACTGGTGCACGCCCTGCGGCGCCTGCCGCCAGTTCCTCGCGGAGTTCTCGCCCGAGATGGAGGTGCTCTGCGCCAAGGCGGGCAACCGCTACGTCAGCTACAAGCTCTCCGAGCTGCTGCCGCATACCTTTGCCTTCTGATGGAACTCGAGCAGCTTCGGATCTTCACCGCGCTGTGCGAAGCGGGCGGCTTTTCCGCCGCCGCGCGGCGGCTGTACAAGAGCCACTCCTCCGTCTCGCGCGCCGTCTCCGCGCTGGAGCGGGAGCTGGGCGTGACGCTCTGCGAGCGGGACCGGACGCGCTTCGCGCTCACGGCGGCGGGGGAGCGCCTGTACGCGGGCGCGCTCGAGCTGCTGAAAGAGGCGGACGAGCTGGAAGAGCGCGTGAAGGGGTAAAAGAGAAAAGAAAAGCGCTTCGGCGGATGCCGAAGCGCTTTCACGCTGTCGACAAAGTGTCGACGGCGTGAAGCACAAAAACAGGAACTCCCCGGAAGAGTTCCTGTTTTTGCTGTGATTGTACGAAGAAAGGGGGCTCTCCGCCCCCTCTCTTCGCTCTCCCCCCGCATGTCAAAGCTTTTTCCGCGGCTTTGCCTTCAGTCCGAAGAGCTTTCCTTTTAATAAGCGTCTGACACTTCACCGAAAGGCCTTGCTGCCCTCGAAGAACAGCGCCAGCGTCCCGGGGCCGACGTGCGAGCCCGTCACCGGCTCGTAGCAGACGGTCATGATGTCGAGCCCCTCGCGGAGGCGGCGCAGCAGCGAGATCAGATAGTTCATATCCTCCTCGCAGTCGGCGTGCGCGATGCCGATGGTCTGCCCCGGCTGCGGGAGCGCGCAGGCGTCGAATTTCTCGGCCATGGCCTCGATCGCGCGCTTGCGTCCGCGCAGCTTGTCGAAGCAGACGATCTTGCCCTCGTTGTCGCCCTTCAGAAGCGGCTTGATCTGCAGCACGGTGCCGACCGCGGCCGCGAGATTCGACAGCCGTCCGCCGCGCTTGAGATAGCGCAGATCGTCCACGGTGAAGACCTGGCACATGCCGTAGCGCCGCTCGAGCAGGCGGTCGGCCGCCTCGTCGACGCTCAGCCCCGCCTTTCGGTAGCGCACGGCCCAGACTGCGAGCAGGCCCTCGCCCAGCGAGGCGCCCAGCGCGTCCACCAGACGCAGTCTGCGCTCCGGGAACTCCGCACGCAGCTCCTCCGCCGCGATGCAGGCGGAGTTGTACGAGCCGCTGATGCCCGAGGACATACTGATGAACAGCACGTCGCGGCCCTCCGCGAGCTCACTGCGGAAGAAATCCATATAGCGCTGCGGCGGGATCTGCGAGGTGGTGACGATCTTCCCGCGGCGCATATCGCCGTAAAAGCGTCCGCCCTCGAAGTCCGGCGCCTCTTTCAGTTCCTGCCCGTCGATCATAAAGGTGTAGGGGATCGTGCGGATCCCGTTGTGCTGAAGGTAGGCCTTCGGCAGATTGGCCGAGGTATCGGTCAGGATGGTAAAGCTCATGTCGTCCCTCCTTGAGACAGGATCGGCGCTCTGCGCGCCCGAGGCAAGTATAGCCCCGCGGACCGGAGAGAGGCAAACTACCGCGGCGAAGGAGGACTCTACGACCGGGGGAGAGAGGCGTAGAGAACGCCGGAGAGCCGCTCTACCATTCGTAGAAAAGCCCGAAAAAGGCTGCGGCGCAGCGAAAAAGGCACAAGATACGGCCCTTTTTGAACACGGGAGAACAATTTGTAGGGTTGAACAAAAATGGGGCAAAAAATTCTGCAAAAATCACGAAAAAACGCTTGACTTTCTGTAACCGCTCTGTTATATTATTCAAGCGCGCGTGTAAGGCACACGTATGCGCACTGCGATGAAGCGGGAGATTGCTCGCCTTGAGAGCGAGGTAACTTCCGTGGAGTATGTCCGGCGTCCGGCTTTTGTCCGGATGCATGATCGGGCGGGAAGAAACCTATCCGGTACACGCGTATATCGCATGGACGGGGGATCGACCGGCTTGAAAAGAGCCGGTTTGTTTTTCGGACGTGGTCTGATACGCACGGTTGTGTGTACAGGAAATTCGAGGTTTCGTCCGTACGCAGGAAGGGCGGTCCCCAATGCCGCCGCAAAACGTACGAAAAAGGAGAAAAAAACACCATGGCAAGCAACAAGAACATGATCCGCATCCGTCTCAAGGCTTACGATCATCAGCTGATCGACAAGGCCGCCGAAACCATCGTCGAGGCCGCCAAGCGCACCGACGCGAAGGTCTCCGGCCCCATCCCCCTGCCGACCAAGACCGAGATCGTCACGATCCTCCGCGCCGTCCATAAATATAAGGACAGCCGCGAGCAGTTCGAGCGCCGCACCCACAAGCGCCTCATCGACATCATGAGCCCGACCCAGAAGACCGTCGAGGCCCTGATGAACCTCGAGGTCCCCGCCGGCGTCGAAATCGAGATCAAGCTGTAAAGATCGGATAACCCCGGCGCGCTTCCTTATTAAATAAGGGGGCGGAACAAAAACCCACAGTCCGTAACCCGTTGCCTGCAGCTTGCGAGTGCAGGCGGGTTAAGTTGCCAGCCTCTGGACGCGCTCCCAACGCGCGGACCATGCGGGGTAACCAATAACCGTTAGGAGGAAATACAATGAAGAAAGCCATCATCGGCAAGAAGGTCGGCATGACGCAGATCTTCGATGAGACTGGCAAGGTCATTCCCGTGACCGTCATCGAGGCCGGCCCCTGCGTGGTCGTGCAGAAGATGACCAAGGAGAAGGAAGGATACGAGGCAGTCCAGTTCGGTTACGAGGAAGTAGCCGGCAAGAAGCTCAGCCAGGGCGAGCAGGGTCACCTGAAGTCCGCCGGCGTAGGCTTCGTCAAGCACCTCAAGGAGTTCCGTCTTGAGGATTCCAGCAAACTCGAAGTCGGCGACGTCATCAAGGCCGACGTGTTCGCCGAAGGCGACAAGGTCGACGTCACCGGTATCAGCAAGGGTCACGGCTACGCCGGCGTCGTCAAGCGCTACGGCCAGGGCCGTACGCCCACCAGCCACGGCGGCGGCCCGGTCCACCGTCATGCGGGCTCCATGGGCTCGAGCACCGATCCCAGCCGCATCTTCCCGGGCAAGAAGCAGGCCGGCCACATGGGCGTCGATCAGATCACCGTTCAGAACCTCGACGTCGTCAAGGTCGATCCCGAGCTGAATATGATCGCCATCCGCGGCGCGATCCCCGGCCCCAAGGGCGGGATCGTGTATCTCAAGAACACTGTCAAGGCCCAGCCGGTCAAGAAGGCCGCCGCTGCCGCCGTCAGCGTCAACCCGCAGAAGGCCTCCGCGCGTGTCAACCCGCAGAAGGCTTCCGCGCGTACCAAGTAAGGAAAGGAGAGCAGCATAAATGCCTAAAGCTAACGTGTTCAACATGGCTGGCGAGAAGATCGGCGAGATCGAGCTCTCCGAGGCCATCTTCGGCATCGAGCCGAACAAGAGCGTCCTGCACGATTCCGTCAAGAATCATCTGGCGAATTGCCGCCAGGGCACGCAGAGCGCGCTCACCAAGGGCGAGGTGTCCTACACCACCAGAAAGCCCTGGCGTCAGAAGGGCACCGGCCGCGCCCGCGCCGGCTATGCCGGCTCCCCCGTGTGGTATCACGGCGGCGTAGCCTTCGCTCCCAAGCCCCGCAGCTACGCTTACACCCTCAACAAGAAGGTCCGCCGTCTGGCTCTC
>ONQJ01000102.1 GCA_900319935.1 uncultured Eubacteriales bacterium
TCCGCGGCAGCAGCCGATACAGTATGAAGAAGATCGGGAAAAACAGAAACAGGAAGCCAAAGCTGTTAAAGGCCATATCCGAGCGTTCCCTTTCGTGCGATCAGAGTTTCATTTCCAAATAGCGGCGGTAGGTGGTGAAGCCGACCGCCTCGTAGAAGGCCAGCGCGCCTTCGTTGAATTCCCACATGTTCAGCTCGATCCGGTCGAAGCCTTCCTTTTCGGCCCAGTCGCGGATGAAGGCGATCATCGCCGCGGCGATCCCCTGCCTGCGGTGAGCCGCATCGACACCGAACTCGTCGATGTCGAGGTAATCCCGCGCGAACATGAAGGGGTTTTCCTCTTTTGTGATATGGTTGAGGATGGCGTAGCCGCACAGCGCGCCGCCGTTCTCGCAGACGACGATCCTCCGGCGCGGGTCCCGAAAGACCGTATAGACAAGCGCACGCAGCTCCTCGGCGAAGCCCGGCTTGAACAGCTCCGGCTTTCCGCTCACGTGCAGGTCGTTGACCTGTTTTCTCAGCTCGTTGACTTGCTCGAGCTCCTCGAATGCGGCAAAACGTATCGTCATCTTCATCACCGAGGAGATTATACTATACCCCGTCGAAGCAGGCAACAGAAAAAGCTCTTTTGTCGACCCGACAAAAGAGCTTTCAAGCTGTCGACAAGATGTCGACAGCTTGAAGCGCAAAAACAGAACCTTTCTGAAAAGTTTCTGTTTTTGCTCGATTGTACGAAGAAAGGGGGCTCTCCGCCCCCTCTCTTCGCTCTCCCCCTGCATGTCAAAGCATCCCCCACGGCTTTGTCTTCGGTCTGAAAGGCAAAGCAGAAACTTTCTGAAAAGTTCCCGTTTTTCAGTGATTGTACGAAGAAAGGGGGCTCTCCGCCTTTATTTTTTTCGGGCGCAGTCCGCTTTGCACGCAGCGCAGTCCCCCGCGCAGCCGCAGCCGGCCGAGCCGCAGGAGCAGCCGCTCCCGCGCATCCTGCGGATGCGCCGAAGCGCGAGGACCACGGCCAGCACGATAAGACCGAGTATGATCCAGTCTGCCGCATTCATTCCGAACCCTCCTTACGCGGCGCCGAGCAGCATGCCGATCAGCCGCACCAGCAGCGCGGCGATCCATGCGACGGCGCATTGCCACAGCACCACATACAGCGCCCATTTTCTGCCCAGCTCCCGCCGCACCGAAGCCACGGCGGCGACGCAGGGAGAATACAGCAGGCTGAACACCAGCAGCGAGGCCGCCGCCAGGGAACTCATGACCGCGGCGACGCCGCCCTGCGCGCCGAAGAGCACCTCCAGTACGGAAACGACGCTCTCCTTTGCCATAAAGCCGCTGATGAGCGACGTGACGATCCGCCAGTCGCCGAGACCCAGCGGCGCGAACAGCGGCGCGAGGAGACCGGCGATCGTCGCCAGGATGCTGTTTTGCGAATCCTCGACCAGGTTGAAGCGGAAATCGAAGCTCTGCAGGAACCACACGACGACGGTCGCGATCAGGATGACGGAAAAGGCTCTCTGCAGGAAGTCCTTCGATTTTTCCCAAAGCAGCTGCAGGGTGTTGCGCGCGCTCGGCAGCCGGTAGTTCGGAAGCTCCATCACGAAGGGAACGGCCTCGCCCCTGAACATCGTCTTTTTGTACAGGAAGGCGACCAGAACGCCGACGGCCATGCCCAGCACGTACAGCCCGATCATGATCAGGGCCTTGCGGCCCGGGAAGAACGCGTCCACGAAAAACGCGTAGATCGGCAGCTTCGCCGTGCAGCTCATAAAGGGCGTGAGCAGGATGGTCATTTTGCGGTCGCGCTGGCTCGGCAGGGTGCGCGTCGCCATGACGGCGGGGACCGTGCAGCCGAAGCCGATCAGCAGCGGGACGATGCTGCGGCCGGACAGGCCGAGCTTTCGCAGCAGCTTGTCCATGACGAAGGCTACGCGGGCGATATAGCCGCTGTCCTCCAGCAGGGAGAGGAAGAAGAACATCGTCACGATGATCGGCAGAAAGCTCAGGACGCTGCCGACGCCCGCGAAGATGCCGTCGATGACCAGTCCGTGAAGCACCTCGTTCACCCCGGCGGAGCTCAGAGCCCTGTCCACGGTCACGGTCATCGCGTCGACTCCCGTTTCCAGAAGGCTTTGAAGCCCGGCGCCGATCACATTGAAGGTCAGATAGAAAACAAGGCCCATCACGCCGATGAAAACGGGGATCGCCGTATATTTCCCGGTCAGCACGCGGTCGACCCTGCGGCTCCTCGTCTGCTCGCGGCTCTCCTTCGGCTTCTGCACGCAGGAATCGCAGACCTTCGTGATAAAGGAAAAGCGCATGTCGGCGACGGCGGCGCTCCGGTCCAGTCCGCGCTCCTTTTCCATCTGCAGGGTGATGTGCTCCAGCGTCTCCCTTTCGTTCTCGTCAAGCCGGAGCTGATCGATGATCAGCCGATCCCCTTCGATCGCCTTGCAGGCGGCGAAGCGGACCGGGATCCCCGCCGCTTTGGCGTGGTCGTCGATCAGATGGATCACCGCGTGAAGGCATCTGTGTACGGCGCCGCCATGATCGTTTTCGTCGCAGAAATCCTGCCTCTGCGGTTTTTCCTGATACTTTGCGATGTGGATCGCGTGATCCACCAGCTCGTGAACGCCCTCGTTCCTGGCGGCGGAGATCGGCACCACCGGCACGCCGAGCATCGCCTCCATCGCGTTCACGTCCACCGAGCCGCCGTTGCCGGTCATCTCGTCCATCATGTTCAGCGCCACCACGACGGGGATGTCCATTTCCAGAAGCTGCATGGTCAGATACATGTTTCGCTCGATATTGGTGACGTCGACGATATTGATGATCCCCTTCGGCTTCTCGTCCAGCACGAAGTTGCGGGAGACCAGCTCCTCGCTCGAGTAGGGAGACATGGAATAGATCCCGGGCAGGTCCGTGATGGACGTGTCCTTCTGTCCCAGGATCGCGCCGTCCTTGCGGTCGACCGTCACGCCGGGGAAGTTGCCGACGTGCTGCTTCGCGCCCGTCAGCTGATTGAAAAGCGTCGTTTTGCCGCTGTTCTGATTGCCGACGAGCGCAAAGGTCAGCAGCGTTCCCTCGGGAAGAGGATCGCCGCTCCCCTTCGGATGAAAGCGTCCGTCTTCACCGAGCCCGAGATGCTCCTGTACGCCTTTGGGCGGCTTTGTCTTCTCCTGCAGACTGTCGGGGACCGTCTCGGCTTCGATCTTGTCCGCGTCGTCCAGGCGCAGCGTCAGCTCGTAGCCGTGAAGACAGATCTCGACCGGGTCTCCCATGGGCGCGTATTTGACGACCTTGACGATCGTGCCGGGGATGATCCCCATGTCCAGAAAATGCTGGCGCAGCGCGCCGCCTCCGCCCACGGTCAGTACGCGTGCGGACCGGCCCTCTTTTATTTCTTTCAGCGTCATATTTCGGCCTCTTTCTTTTTTAGCGGTTAGCCTTTGCTAACCGGCCCGGCGAAAAACATGGTTAGCATCCCCTAACCGACTATCATTATAGTTAGTCTATGCTAACTTGTCAAGAGACTTTTTGAAGACGTCCCGATGCTCTCCTTTTCGGAGGGATGCCGCGGAAGGGGGGGGCGCCGAACTGTCGAACGGAGAAAAGCAAGGGGAAAACTATGAAAAAAGCATCGAATTTGGTATGCGTTTTTTCTTTACTTCTTCCTTCCGCTGACGTATACTGTTTTTTGTGATTTCAAATTCCGCCGTTTCAGGCAAAGGAGCGTTTTTTCTATGAGAACTATCGGAACTGTCGTGCGCGGCGTCCGCGCCCCCATCATCCGCCATGGAGACAACATCGCCCGAGTCGCCGCGGACTCCGTCATGGAGGCCTGGAAAGAAGCCGGCATCACGCCCTGCGACCGCGACATCGTGGCCGTGACCGAGTCCGTTGTGGCCCGCGCCCAGGGCAACTACGCGAGCGTGTCCCAGATCGCCGCGGACGTGCGCTCCAAGACCGGCGGCGGGACCGTGGGCGTGGCCTTCCCCATTCTCAGCCGCAACCGTTTCTCCCTGCTGCTGCGCGGTATGGCCGCCGGCTGCGGGAAGATCGTCCTGCTGCTCAGCTACCCCTCCGACGAGGTGGGCAACCATCTGGTGGACTGGGACAGGCTCGATGAGGCAGGCGTCAACCCCTACGCCGACGTCCTGACGCTCGGCCAGTTCCGCGAGAAATTCGGCCATATCATCCACCCCTTCACCGGCGTGGATTACATCGACTTCTACTCCGATCTGATCCGCGGCGAGGGCTGCGAGGTCGAGGTGCTCTTCGGCAACAAGGTCACCACGCTGCTGGAGCACACCGATACCGTCATCACCTGCGACATCCACACCCGCGAGCGTTCCAAGCGCCTGCTCAAGGCCGCCGGCGCCAGGACCGTGCTGGGTCTGGACGACATCCTCAACGCCCCGGTCGACGGCAGCGGATACAACGACGTCTACGGTCTGCTGGGCTCCAACAAGGCCACCGAGGACACCGTCAAGCTCTTCCCCCGCGGCTGCACCGCCGTCGCCGAGGAGCTCAGCCGCATCCTCTCCGAGGCCAGCGGCAAGCGTATCGAGGCCATGGTCTACGGCGACGGCGCCTTCAAGGACCCCGTCGGCAAGATCTGGGAGCTGGCCGACCCCGTGGTCTCCCCCGGCTACACCGCCGGTCTGGTCGGCACGCCCAACGAGCTCAAGCTCAAGTACCTGGCCGACAACGAGTTCGGCGATCTCTCCGGCGACGCTCTGCGCGAGGCCATCGAGGAGAAGATCCGCGCCAAGACCGGCGACAGTCTGGTGGGCAACATGGTCTCCGAGGGCACCACGCCCCGGCGTCTCACCGACCTGATCGGCTCGCTGTGCGACCTGACCTCCGGCTCCGGCGACAAGGGCACCCCCATCGTTTACATCCAGGGCTACTTTGACAACTACACCAACGAGTGATCCTTTCCGATAAAGAAGCGGCAGACCGAATCGTCTGCCGCTTCTTTCCGTATGCCGTTCACTCCCGCTCCCTTCGCCTCCGCGCGGGAGTCTTTACCAAACGGAAGCGCCGCCCGATGGGCGGCGCTTCCGTTTGGTGGAGAGTGGCGGACTCGAACCGTCGACCTTCCGCGTGTGAGGCGGACGCTCTAACCAGCTGAGCTAACCCTCCAAAGCCCGTTTATGATACCA
>ONQJ01000106.1 GCA_900319935.1 uncultured Eubacteriales bacterium
CGGAAGATCGCGCCGATGTTCGTCGGGTTCATCACGTTTTCCAGCACCGCGATCCTGTGCGCGCCGCGGCAGATCTCCTCCGCGGAGGGCAGCGCCGGCCGCCGCATCGCGCAGAGCATCCCGCGCGTGAGATGAAAGCCCGTGAGCTGCGTGAGCACCTCGAGCGGCGCGGTATACACGGGGACCTCGCCGCAGCGCGCGATCAGCGCGCGCCCTTTGCCCGCGGCGTGCTTCGTCTCCATGAGGAAGGACACGGGGACGCAGCCCGCGTCGAGCGCGCGTTCGATCACGACGGGGCTCTCGGCGATGAAGAGCGCCTGCGCCGGGTCGCGGCGGCAGACGAGCTGATTCTCCGTCAGCCGGGCGTAGACGTCCAGCTCCGGCGCGGAAAAATCGGTGATCTCGATAAGCTTCGGCATGGTCTATCTCCCTGTGATATGATGATATCATTCTACCGCGCGCGGATAAAGAGCGCAAGGGCCGGTTTCTGTCCCGTTTTTGGCCCACAATCCAAACGCGGGGGAGCGCGAGGGGGCCAAAGGGCCCGCCTCGCGTTTCAATGACCGCCGGCAAAAAGCCTGCGAAGCAGGCGTTTGCCGAGCGAAGCGAGTTTTTTCGTGGAGCCGCGCCTTCACGAAAAAAGCGGCGGAGAAGCGCAGGCAAAAGTCCGGAGGAGCTTTTGCCAAGCCAAGCGCAAGGGCCGGTTTCTGTCCCGTTTTCGGTCCAATGCGCGCGCTTTGTCTTGCAAACGGAGAAAAAAACGTTTATCATTTACGCATACAGAAAAAGAAGGAGGCGTCTCCATGAAGAAAAAAGCTCTCGTCCCCGCCGCGAAGAAAGCGCTGGCCGTCCGGGCCGGCAAAGCCGTTCTCGAGCAGCTTCCCGTCGATCAGAAGAAGCTCCGGCTCGCCGCCGCGGTGCTCGAAAAGGTGGATCTCAAGCGTCTGGGCGTCGTCGCCGTCTCCGGCGCCGCGGCGATCAGTCTCGCCGGCTCGGCGCTGCAGGCCAGGATGACCCGCGCCGCGCTGCGCAGGGAGCTCAAGCGCCAGCTCGCGCCGGTGAACAAAAAGCTCGACGAGCTCGAGGAGCAGAACAAGGAGCTGCGGCGTCAGAACGAGGAGCTCCGCAGGCAGCTCAAGACCAGAGGCTGAGCCGTGCCCGGGCCCGGAAGAGGTCTCGGTCCCCGCGGATTTCTGACCGAGGAGGAAAAACAGAATCTGCCGAAGGTCAGCGGCGCGCTGATCCGCCGCATCCTCGGCTATCTCAAGCCCTACTGGCTGCAGTTCCTGCTGGTGTTCGTGACGATCCTGCTCTCGGCGGTGGTCGGCCTGCTGCCGAGCATCATCACCGGCCGGATCGTGGACGAGGCGCTGGTGGGCAAGGACCTGCGCCTGCTCGTGCAGCTGCTCGTCATGGCCTTCATCACGCTGACGGGCTCGCAGGTAATCTCCGTGCTCGAGAGCTACATCAACGCCTGGATCTCCCAGCGCATCATCTTCGACATGAAGAACCAGATGTACGACCATCTCCAGCACATGCCGCACGCCTTTTTCACCTCGGAGAAGCAGGGCGACATCATCACCCGCATGAACACGGACATCTCGGGCGTGAGCTCGGTGATCTCCGGGACGCTCTCGAGCATCGTGTCGAACATCGCGACCGTGGTGACCACGCTCGTCGCGCTCTTCACGATGAGCTGGAAGCTCGCCCTGGTGGGCATCGTCGTGATCCCGCTGCTGATCCTGCCGACCAAGAGCGTGGGCAAAAAGCGCTATCAGCTGCTCACCGACGCGCAGGCGAAAAACGACGAGATGAACCAGCTCATCAACGAGACGCTGTCCGTCTCCGGCTCGCTGCTCGTCAAGCTCTTCACGCGCGAGAAAAAGGAGTACGAGCGCTTCGTCAACGTCAACGAGGAGGTCACGCAGCTGGCTCTGCGCGAGCAGAACAGCGGCCGCTGGTTCCGCGTCGTCATGGGCATGTTCACCCAGCTCGGGCCGCTGCTGATCTACTTCGCGGGCGGCTATCTCATCATCTCCCACCTGGATACGGGCCTCACCGTCGGTACGATCACGGCCACGGTCTCGCTCGTCAACCGCCTCTACCGCCCGGTGGAGAGCCTGCTGAACATCCACGTGGACTTCACGCGCTCGCTCGCGCTCTTCACGCGCATTTTTGATTACTTCGACATGCCCAACCCGATCCAGTCTCCGGAGAACGGGCAGAGGCCCGACGTGACCGACGCGGACATCGTCTACGAGCACGTCGCCTTCTCCTACGATCCGGAGAAGCCCCTGCTCACCGACATCGACTTCACCGTCCCCGGCGGCAGGATGTACGCCATCGTCGGCCCCTCCGGCTCGGGCAAGTCCACGGTGGTCAACCTGATCCCGCGGCTTTACGACGTGCTCTCCGGCAGCGTGAAGATCGCGGGCGTGGACGTGCGCGACTTCGATCTGAGCTACCTGCGCTCGCAGATCGGCGTCGTGACGCAGGACAGCTATCTCTTCAACGGCACGATCCGCGAAAACCTGCTCTACGCCAAGGAGGACGCGACGCAGGAGGAGATCGACGCGGCCTGCTACATCGCCAATCTCGAGGACTTCATCGACTCCCAGCCCGAGGGCTACGACACGATGGTGGGCAACCGCGGTCTCAAGCTCTCCGGCGGCGAGAAGCAGCGCCTTTCGATCGCGCGCGTGATCCTGAAGGACCCGAAGATCCTGATCCTCGACGAGGCGACCTCGGCGCTGGACTCGATCACCGAGAACGCGATCCAGGAGGCGCTCGAGGCGCTGATGGAGGGCAGGACGAGCATCGTCATCGCCCACCGGCTCTCGACCATCCTCAAGGCCGACCGCATCCTTGTGGTCAAGGACGGCGTGATCGCCGAGAGCGGCACGCACGAGGAGCTGCTCGCCAGGGGCGGCACCTACCGCGAGCTCTACGAGACGCAGTTCCGCAAGATCCTGGAGATGGAAAAATAAACAAAAACGCCGAAACCGCCCGCTTTCCTGTTCGGAAAGCGGGCGGTTTTCCCTGTCCGCGTATCATTCGAGCGCGTCGCTGCGGATCCGCTCCATGATGCGCACCATCAGCTCCGTGCGGGAAAAGGGCGTGATCAGGAAGTAGCCGTCCACGAAGGGCGCCATGCGGCGGGCCATGTTCGCGGAGATCTCGACGGCGAGCTCTTCTCCCTTGGCGCGGTCGGCGTTCTCGTAGAGCGCGATGATCTTCTCGTCCACGCGAATGCCGGAGATCTCGCTGTTGATGAAGAGCGCGTTGCGCTGGCTGACGATCGGCAGGATTCCGCCGAGGAGCTTGCCTTTGAGCGTTCTGCGCGCCAGACGGAGGTTTTCCAGCGCCTCCTCGGTGAACACGGGCTGCGTCAGGAAGCCGTCGGCGCCGTTTTCCTCCTTCTGCCGCGCCAGGTCCAGCTGGATGGCGAAGTTGCGCGCGTTCACGTTCAGCGCGGCGAAGATATGGAAGGGGGCGGGCAGCACGGCCTTGTTCATGCTGTCGACGAACTTGATGAGCTTGCGCGAGTTGAAGTTGTACACGCTCTTGACCTCGTCGCGGCTCGCCGCCGGGACGGGGTCGCCGGTGACGAGAAGGACGTTCCCGACGTCCTCGGCGCAGAGACCCAGCAGCAGCGCCTGCGTGGCGTTGAGGTTGCGGTCGCGGCAGGTCAGGTGCGGCATGACCGTCATGCCCAGCTCACGCTTGATCTTGCAGACCATGAGACTGGAATCCATGCGCGCCCGCGCGATCGGGCAGTCGGCCACGGTGATCATATCCGCGCCGCCGTCGCGCAGTCTGCGCGCGCCCTCCATGAAGCCGGCGACGTCCGCGCCCTCGGGCGGATCGAGTTCGACGGCAAAGGGCCTGCGCCCGCTGTCGCAGAGCGCGTCCCAGAAGGGATCGTGCCGCAGGGCGGCGCGTTCCCGCTCGCGCTTCTGCGCGGGATAATCGATCAGCGCGGGAGCGGGCGCGCGGATGGCCTTGGCCGCGGCGGCGATATGCTCCGGCGTCGTGCCGCAGCAGCCGCCGATGATGGCCGCGCCGCGGGCGTGCATGATCGCGATCTGCGAGGCGAAGTAGCCCGGCTCGCCGTCGTAATAGGTGCGGTTGCCGCGCACGGTGGGATAGCCGGCGTTGGGCATCACGGAAAAGAGGCCCTCGATCGGGCCGAGCTTTCTCATCAGCTCGACCATCTGGCGGCCGCCCGAGACGCAGTTGAGCCCCACCGCGTCGATATAGGCGTCCGCCGCGGCGCCGCGGCAGAGCTCGCCGATGAGGCGGCCGTCGCGGGTGAAGCCGTCCGGCTGCGCGGCGAAGGACACCAGCACGAAGGCCTCGGGGTCCGCGGCCTTGATGTGCGCGGCGATCTCGTGGAGGTACAGGTCCGTCCCGATCGTCTCGAAAAGGAAGTGCCGCGCGCCGAGCGAGAGGAACTGGTCGACGATGAAGTGGTATTCCTCCAGCAGATCCGTGTCGTCGCGCGCGTCGATCGGGCCGATGTCGGCGAAGACGTAGGCCTCGTTCCCCGCGGCGCGGCGCGCGATCAGCCAGCCCTCGCGGAGGATGGCGGCGCAGTCCTGCTGCGGGAAGTTCTGCCGGTTCGCGCCGTAGGTGTTCGTCTTGATCGCGCGGCAGCCCACCTCGAGATAGGCGCGGTGGATCGCCTCGATCTCGCCGGGCGCGCTGAGATTGGCCCATTCGCAGTCGCGGTGGCTGGTCCGGTTGCGCGAGGCGTAAAAGGTCCCCATGCCGCCGTCGAAGAGCAGCACGCCGTTTTCCCGTATGAACGATCGGATCTCCTTCATCCCAGCACCTTCCTTGCGATGTCCGCGCTCTGCTTGGCGTCCTTTGCGTAATAATCCGCGCCGATCTGCGCGGCGTATTCCTC
>ONQJ01000099.1 GCA_900319935.1 uncultured Eubacteriales bacterium
GCTGGCCTTCGATTCCTGCAACGAGCGCGGCGCGAAGCTGATGCGCAAAACCTGGCTCAAGGAGGCCGGGATCACGGACGTGAGCGCCTTTTTCTCCCTGGAAGATGAAAAAGAACTGAGGGGCTGGAGCGGGCGCTTTGCCTCCGTCACGGCAAAAAGCTACATGCGCGGCTACCGGGATATTTACAGGGACGTGGGGCTGTTCCACAAGCTGATGATCCGCTTCTGCGACAGTCTGGTGAACATGAAGATCGTAAAGATTGTTTTCAAGGAGGCATGAACATGACGCGTCATGAGGAGATCCGGCGATCCTATAAGGAGCTCGGCGGGATGGCGAACATATACGACGGGATCATCACCCGTTCCACGCTCCTCGGCAAACTGATGGACAGCCTGATCTGGGGACTGGACGGCGAGCTCTCGGCTAAATGGATCGAGGACGCGCTCGCGCCGGTCCCGTCCGGTTTTTCCGGACGGCTGCTCGAGGTGCCGGTAGGCACGGGCGTGCTGACCATGCCGCTCTACGCTTCGCTGCCGAAGGCCGACGTCACCTGCCTCGACTACTCCGCGGACATGATGGCCAACGCGAAAAAACGCGCCTCCGCCTTGGGTCTGTCCAACGTCGCCTTCGTGCAGGGCGACGTGGGCGCGCTGCCCTTTGAGGACGAGAGCTTCGATCTCGTCCTCTCGCTCAACGGCTTTCACGCCTTTCCCGACAAGGATGCGGCGTATCGCGAAACATACCGCGTCCTCAAAAAGGGCGGCGTGTTCTGCGGCTGCTTCTATATCGCCGGGCGTTTTGCGCGCACCGACTTCTTCGTCCGGCATATGTACGTCCCCAAAGGCTTCTTCACCCCGCCCTTCGAGACGATCGGGAGCCTCGGCTCACGGCTGCATGAGCTGTATTCGGAGGTGGAGCTGCATTCCGTCCGGGCAGAGGGCATTTTCCGCTGTGTCAAGTGAGGAAAGGGCATAAAAAGAGCAGCCCGCGAAGCGGGGCTGCCCGAAAAGCGGGGCTCTGAGCCGTCCTTTCCGATCCGCCTCTCCCCGGTCCGTTCGGCATCATAGCGGAATTTACAACAGGAGGAAGAAACATGAACCTGTGGGTCATTCTGATCGAGGCTCTCGTATTTGCGGGCCTTTTCACGGCGATCCTTTTCGTGTATTTCCGCGGCGATCGGAAGTACAGCGCGGCGAGCATCCACAACTATCCCCCGGACATCCGGGAGGAATACTTCAAGACGCATGAGCGGCTGGACGTGAGCTACCGCTCGAAGAACGTCTTTCTGACGAAATCGCTCGGCGTCCTGATCTTCACCGGCATCCTCTTTCTCTGCGCTCTGGCCGCGGGAGCGGACAGCTTCCGGAAAGGCTTCTGGCTCTCCTTCGGTCTGATGGCCTGGATCGGCGTGTACGACACCTGCTTTCTGGACTGGGTGCTCTTCGCCAATCTGCCGATGTTCCGGCTGGAAGGGACCGAGCACATGGACAGGGCCTATCACCAGAAGTGGTTTCACGCGAAGGGGATGCTCTTCCCCGGCGTCGTGTTCGCGCTGATCCCCGCGGCGCTCGTCGGCTGGCTGATCACACTGGTGAGATAAACGAAAACAAAACGGCCTCCGGTCTGCATCGAACGCAGACCGGAGGCCGTTTTTCTTTTTATGCTCAGCGGTGGGCTTTCGCGTGAGCGCGAATGGCGTCGAAGCTCTCCACGCTCAGGTCGTGCTCGATCTTGCAGGCGTCCTCGCGCGCGGTCTCCGCACTGACGCCCAGACCGATCAGAAGCTCGGTCAAAAGCTTGTGGCGCTCGTACATGCGCTCGGCGATCTCCAGTCCCGGCTCAAGCAGCACGATCATTCCGGCCGGGTCAAACGTGATAAATCCGCTTTCCCGCAGACGCTTGGTGGCATAGCTGACGCTGGGCTTGGTCACGCCAAGCTTTTCCGCCACGTCGATGGAACGGACATAGCCGCGCTCTTCCTTGAGCATGAGCATCGCTTCGAGATAATCTTCCGCCGATTTGTGAATGTTCATTTCATCACCCAATCCTGTACTGAAATCCAAAAAGCAGAGCTTCTTTGCCTGCGTTTTTTCGGCTTTTCTATAAGATAACACTAACGCAGGGGAAAAGCAAGAAAAACAAATAAACGTAAGTTAGTCATTGACAACATCAATTAAAGGTGCTAAACTACACGCAGGTTAAGAGTCCTTAACCGCTTTTTTGGAGCCGTTGGTTAGACATGTTTAACAATGGGCCGCGGCTTTTGAGAGAGGAGGGTATGCGATGATGCCCCTGATATTGGCGGACGCCGGCGAGGAGGCTGTCATCAAGCGGGTCGGGGGAAGCCCCGAAATGAAAAAGCACCTGGAGGACATGGGCTTCACGGTGGGCGGAGCCGTCACGGTGATGAACACCATCGGCGGCAATCTGATCGTGAAGATCAAGGAATCCCGCGTGGCCATCAGCAAAGAGATGGCGCAGAAGATCATGGTTTGATCAAAATGAAGATAAAGGAGAAATGAGGATGAAAACACTCAGAGACGTGAAAGTCGGCGAGACCGTCAAGGTCGTGAAGCTGCACGGCGAGGGCGCGGTCAAGCGCCGCATCATGGATATGGGCATCACCAAAGGCGTGGAGGTCTATGTCCGCAAGCTCGCCCCGCTCGGCGATCCCGTTGAGGTCAACGTCAGAAACTACGAGCTCTCGATCCGCAAGGCGGACGCCGAGATGATCGAAGTGGAATAAGGAGGCGCAAGATGGATAAGCAACTGCGCATCGCCCTGGCGGGCAACCCGAACAGCGGCAAGACGACCCTGTTCAACAAGCTGACCGGCTCGAATCAGTTCGTCGGCAACTGGCCCGGCGTCACGGTGGAGAAGAAGGAAGGCAAGCTCATCGTCGATAAGGAGGTCATCCTGACCGACCTGCCCGGCATTTATTCCCTCTCCCCGTATACGCTGGAAGAGGTCGTGGCCCGGAATTACCTCATCGAGGAGAAGCCGGACGCGATCCTGAACATTGTGGACGCCACGAACCTCGAGCGCAACCTGTATCTGACCACCCAGCTCACCGAGCTCGGCATCCCCGTGGTCATCGCGCTGAACATGATGGACCTGGTGAAGAAGGCCGGCGACGTCGTCAACGTCAAGGAGCTTTCCCGCCAGCTCGGCTGCCCGGTCGTTGAGATCTCCGCCCTCAAGGGCGACGGTGTGGAAGACGCGGCCAGGGCCGCGATCGAGGCCGCGAAGCACGGGAAAACGGTCCCGCAGCACAGCTTCTCCGGCCCGGTCGAGCATGCGCTGGCCCATATCGAAGAGGTCACCGTCCATGATCTGCCCGAGGAGCAGCAGCGCTGGTACGCCATCAAGGTCTTCGAGCGCGACGAGAAGGTGCTCGAGCAGCTCAACATCCCCGCCGATGTGCGCGCGCACATCGAGCAGGATATCGCCGCAGCCGAAAAAGAGCTGGACGACGACGCCGAGAGCATCATCACCAACGAGCGCTACGTCTACATAGGCAACATGCTCAAGGGCATTTACAAGAAGAAGGGCAAGGGCCAGCCCTCGACCTCCGATAAGATCGACAAGGTCGTGACCAACCGTATCCTGGCTCTGCCGATCTTCGTTGTCGTCATGTTCCTGGTCTACGCCCTGTCGATGGGCAGCTCGATCGCCGACGGCGGTATTTCCATCGGCACCTTCCTCACCGACTGGACCAACGACGTGCTCGGCGGCGCGTGGCTGACCGACGGCTCCCGCGCGATCCTCGAGGGCTGGGGCGCCGCTCCCTGGCTGGTCGGCCTGATCTCCGACGGTATCCTCGCGGGCGTCGGCGCGGTGCTTGGCTTCGTGCCTCAGATGCTCGTCCTCTTCCTGATGCTGTGCCTGCTGGAGGACTGCGGCTACATGGCCCGTATCGCCTTCATCATGGACCGTATCTTCCGCCGCTTCGGCCTGAGCGGCAAGAGCTTCATCCCGATGCTCGTCGGCACCGGCTGCGGCATCCCGGGCGTCATGGCCTCCCGTACCATCGAAAACGAGCGTGACCGCCGTATGACGATCATGACCACGACCTTCATGCCCTGCGGCGCGAAGATGCCGATCATCGGCCTGATTGCGGGCGCGCTCTTCGGCGGCAGCACCTGGGTCGCCACCTCCGCGTATTTCATCGGCGTGGCCGCCATCGTCATTTCCGGCGTCATGCTCAAGAAGACCAAGATGTTTGCCGGCGACCCGGCTCCCTTCGTCATGGAGCTGCCCGCCTACCACCTGCCCGCCTGGGGCAACGTCCTGCGCGGCACCTGGGAGCGCGGCTGGTCCTTCATCAAGCGCGCCGGTACCGTTATCGTTATTTCCTCTATCGTTATTTGGTTCCTCACCAGCTTCGGCTCCGTCAACGGTCAGTTCGGCATGGTCGACGACCTCTACGAGGACGACAGCCTCGTGACCGAGGAATACGTCGCCGTCGTAGCCGACCGCATGGGCATCCCCGAGGACGAGGTCGAGCCGATGGACGACTCGATCCTGGCCCGCGTGGCGCAGCCCGTCTCCGTTGTGTTCAAGCCCCTGGGCTTCGGCGACTGGAAGCCCACCGCCGCGACCGTGACCGGCCTTGTGGCGAAGGAAGAGGTCGTCGCCAACTTCGGCATCATGTACGCCTATGACGATCAAGAGGGCGAGGAAGAACTGGAAGAAAACGGCGACCAGATCTGGGATCGCGTGGCCGAGGACTTCAACGCCTTCTCCGGCGGACACGGCCAGCTCGCCGCCTTCGCCTTCATGATCTTCAACCTCCTCTGCGCGCCCTGCTTCGCCGCCATCGGCGCGATCAAGCGCGAGATGAACAGCCGCAAGTGGACCTGGTTCGCGATCGGCTATCAGTGCGGCTTTGCCTATGTGATCGCGCTGATCGTCTGGCAGCTCGGCAATCTCTTTGCCGGCAGCGTCAACGCAGTCGGCCTGATCGTGGCGCTGGTGCTTCTGGCGCTGCTCCTGTGGCAGCTCTTCAAGCCCTACAAGGAAGCGCAGAAGCTCACGGTAAAGTAAATCTCTCTCCTCTCTCCCCTCCATTTGGCGGCGCTGTGAGGTTTTACCCCTCTTCCCTCACAGCGTCGCCCCCTTGTTAAGGAAGTGATCGCATGTTTGCGTGGTTATCCGCCAATCTCATCAATATCGCGCTTGTCGCCGTCATCGTGCTTATCGTCGCTCTGCTGATCCGCGGCATGATCCGCGACAGAAAGGCGGGCAAAAGCTCCTGCGGCGGCAGCTGCGCCTCCTGCGGGGCCTGCGGCGGATGCAGCGCCTGCAGCCAACGCGGCGCGGCGAACGGCGCTTCAAGCGATTCTTCCCGGTAAAGCGCGGAGCGGGCTCGATTTGAGGTCACAAGTTCGAGATATACCCTTTCAGCAAAAACAAAACGGCCATCCCTTTCGGGATGACCGTTTGTTTTTGGTGGACGATACAAGACTCGAATTCTATCGTGTTAAAGTGCGTTAAAACTGGCTTTTTCATGTCTTTAAGA
The DNA here is from genome assembly GCA_900319935.1 of uncultured Eubacteriales bacterium. Taxonomy (GTDB): domain Bacteria; phylum Bacillota; class Clostridia; order Oscillospirales; family Oscillospiraceae; genus Limivicinus. The sequence continues at coordinate 5,523 of ONQJ01000099.1, forward strand.
GAACTTTTTTAACGCATTTTGTCCCTTCTCTTACCTGCTTGTGTTAATCTCTTAAGGCTAAAAATAAGTAAAACTTTCGGCCGATATATACCACTCACAAGCAGGGTGAGAAGAACACCTTACTCTGCCACTAAAACAACTGCAGTCCACAGGCGGATTCTTATTTGTCAGTCCATTATAACCGAAGTTAATTCCTCTATCAACCGGCAATCTTTCCTTTATATCATTTTCGGTGTTTTTCCGGCTTATTTCC
>ONQJ01000098.1 GCA_900319935.1 uncultured Eubacteriales bacterium
AGCTGCACACGGCGCTGCTGCCCTACATGAGAGCCTGCGTGATGGAGAACGCCGAGACGGGGATCCCGGTCATGCGGCCGCTTTTCTTCGACGCGGCCGGCGATCCGCGCGCCTGGGCGCGGGACAATTACAGCTATCTCCTAGGCGAGGAGATGCTCGTCGCCCCGGTCGTGAAGCCGGGGGAGCAGGAGCGCGCGCTCTATCTGCCCGCGGGCGAGTGGGTACACCTGTGGAGCGGGAAGGAATACAGCGGCGGGGAGGCCTCCGTCGCCGCGCCGATGGGTTTTCCGCCGGTGTTCTTCCGCAGCGGCTGCGCCCACGAGGAACTGTTCCGCCGCCTGGGAAGGGAATTTAGTTAAAAGTGTCAAAAAACGCCGTCCGGGAAGCCCGTCCGAGGGCTCCTCGGACGGCGTTTTTAGATAAACTGCACAAAACAGCAAAGTGAAAATCTACAAAATCGTAAAGCCGCGGGGGCTTTACAAATGCCGGGAAGGCCCTTATAATCAAGCTGTAAAGCCGCAAGGCATTTTTTTGCGGCAAAATAATTAACTCTGTTAATTAAAGGCCCGGCAGAGCCGGACCGAAAAAGGAAAAGGAGAACCGAAATGAAAAAAGCTCTCGCACTGCTGCTTGCGCTGACGATGATCTTCGCGCTGTGCGCCTGCGGCAAGCAGGCCAAGGCCGAGGAGATCACCATCAACTTCCCCAGCGTCTGGGTCGGCACCGACTCCAAGGCTCCCTACATGGAGCAGCTGATCGCCAAGTTCAATGAAGAGAACGCCGGCAAGATCAAGGTCGTCGTCGAGGAGCAGACCGACTATCAGGCTGCCCGCGACAAGCTGCGCACCACCATCACCACCGGCAATACCCCCGACCTCTGCATCCTGGACACCACCTACGACATCAAGGCTTACACCGAGTCCGGCAAGTTCATGGATCTCGCTCCATACCTCGCCGACGGCTGGGGCAAGGATTTCGCCGAGGGCTCCTATGACGCCTGGAGCGTGGACGGCAAGGTCTGCTTCCTGCCCTTCGAGTCCGCTGTCTTCACCCCGATCTACAACACCAAGATCTTCAACGAGATCGGCTGGGATCACTTCCCCGCCACCTATGACGAGTTCTTCCAGTTCTGCAAGGACGCCAAGGCCAAGGGCTACAACGCCATGGGCCAGATGGCCGGCGAGAACGGCTGGAGCTCCATGCTGTGGTACTCCCTGATCGTCGAGGCTATCGGCGGCAAGGACGTGTATGCCAACGGCCTGCAGGATCCCGCCTTCGTCAAGGCTGCCGAGATCCTCAAGGAAATGTACGACTACACCTTTGACGGCGCCATCTCCGCCGGCGCCGGCGACGTGAACGGCCACTGGCTGGCCCGCGACACTGCCATTTACCTCAACGGTCCGTGGTGGGTCGCCAACCTCTACAAGGAAGACAACGCCAAGGACGGCGTCCTCCTCGCCGACGACTGCGAAGTCGCTGTCAACCCCAAGTATGAGGGCGGCAAGGGCGAAGGCGGTCTCGTGACCACCGTTCAGGCCTTCCTCGCCGCTGCCGAGCAGACCGACCCGGCCAAGAAAGAGGCCGTCGTCAAGTTCATCAAGTACCTCACCGATCCCCAGCACGTCTCCGAGCTGGCTCTGTCCTCCGGCGCCATGTTCTTCGTGAAGTACGAGCCCTCGCCCGACACCTCCCTGATCTCCCAGAAGCTCACCCAGGTCGCCAACGACGCCGCCTTCACGGTCATCCACGTCAACGGCGCCTTCCCGACGGCCTTCTCCACCGAGTTCCCGGCCGCGCTCTCCGCGCTGATCCTCGGCCAGGTCGACGCCCAGGGCTTTGTCGATCAGCTCCAGACCGCGATCGACAACGCCGCGTAATTTCCTCAGGCACTTATTCGAATAGGGTGCGTGTCACCGCGCACCCTATTCTTGACTTTCCAAAGGAGGTGGCAGTTTGAAGCTGGAACGCTCCGACAGAGGGCCGCTGTGGGCCTTTCTCGGCCCCGCGATCGTGCTGATGGTGGCTTTCTTCGTGATCCCCGTCGTCTACGTCGCCGTCGTCAGTATCCTCAAGTGGAACGGCATTTCCACCCCGGCCTTCAACTCTCTGCGCAACTATCTGATGCTCTTCAAGGACAAGGCCTTTACCCGCTCGATCCTCAACAACGTGATCTGGGCGCTGGTGGCGGGCTTTATCCAGGTCCCGCTGGCTATGGTCATGGCCATCATCCTCTCGCGCAAGCCGAAGGGCTGGAAGTTCTTCCGCACGGTCTACTTCTTCCCCCAGGTCATTTCCGGCATCGCGCTGGCCACGATGTGGCGCGCGATCTACAACGCCGACACCGGCCTGCTCAACGGCCTTCTGAAAGCCGTCGGGCTGGGGCATCTGGCCAAGGACTGGCTCGGCACGATCGAGACGGCCTTCCCCGCCGTGCTGATCTACTGGATCTTCTACGTCGGCTATTACATGGTCATCATGATGGCGGACATCACCACGATCGACGAGAGCTATTACGAGGCCGCGACGATCGACGGCGCGACGGACTTCCAGCAGGCGATCCACATCACGATCCCGCTGATCCGCCGCACCTCGCTGCTGACCTGCGTGACGCTCGCGAGCGTCATGGGCCTGCGTCAGTTCGAGCAGGTCTACATGCTCACGAACGGCCAGCCCGCGAACACCACCTCCACAATCGTGCTGTACATGTACAAGAAGCTGCAGGATTCCAACTACGGCATGGCCAGCGCCTCGGCGGTCATCCTGATCATCGTGGGCGTCATCTTCATCGTCTGCATCCGCAAGCTCTTTGAGGGACGCGGTGAGACGGTGAAGGTCAAGAAGGGGAGGGCAGGCAAATGAGTGAAACAAGAGTCCGCCCCGCCCTGCACGGCCGGGAGCTCATCCTCGCCGTCCTGCGCTGGATCCTGATCATTTTCTTCGCGGTCTACACGCTCGTCCCGCTGGTGTGGCTGACGCTCGCCTCGCTCAAGACGAACTCCGAGTTCCTCACGAGCGGGCCCTTTGCCCTGCCGCGCATCGCGCAGTGGCAGAACTACGTCAACGCGCTCACGGTCGCGGGCCTCGGCAGGATGCTGCTCAACTCCGTGATCGTCGGCCTTTCCGCGACGCTCGTCAACGTCGTCGTGGCCAGCATGGGCGCCTACTGCATCTCCCGCTTCCGCTTCAACGGCCGCGAGAAGATCTTCACGCTCTTCACCGCCGGCATCCTCGTGCCGCTCAACGCCCTGATGGTGCCCTATTTCGTCATCATCAACAAGCTGGGGCTTTACAATACCTACGGCGGCATGATCCTGCTGTACTGCGCGATCGGCATCCCGATGTCCACCTTCCTCATCCGCGGGCTGATGGACTCCATCCCCATGGATCTTGAGGAGGCGGCCTACATCGACGGCTGCGGCTTCTTCGGCCGCTTCTTCCACATCATCCTGCCGCTGAGCCGCACGGGCATCGTCACCGCTGCGACCTTCGAATTCCTCACCTGCTGGAACGAGTTCGTGTTTGCCAACCTGATCGTTTCGTCCGAAAAGCTGCGGACGATCCAGGTCGGCATCCGCTACTTCACGAACCAGTTCTCGACGGACTACGTCTCGATGTACGCCGCGATCATGATCTCGATCATCCCCTCGATCATCGGCTACATCCTCTTCCAGGAGCAGATCATCGCCGGTATGACTTCCGGCGCGGTCAAGGGATAAGCTCCCCGGACAACAAAAAACAGGCTCTCGACAGAGAGCCTGTTTTTTGTTGTTTTTACAGCTCCATGAAGAGCTTTCCGCCTTTTCGGCGCAGCCACAGATACAGGAGCAGGGCCGCGGCGGCCGTCACGGAGGCGAAGATCCACAGATACGCGGCCGCACCGAAGGGCGGCGTGAGCAGCAGATACAGCCCCGCGAGTACGATGGAGTAGCCGAAGCTGCCGAAGACCGCGACGGCGACGGGCATGCTCTGCTTGATCGGCGCAAGCTCGTTGGTCCAGCCCAGGTTGGCGTGTCTGAGGTCGAGCGTCAGATCGAGCAGTGCGAAGAAAAGCGCGGTGATCTGCGGCAGCGCGAGCAGCGCAAGCGTTTCGCCGACAGGCGCTTTGAGCATGACCGCGGCGCAGACCGAGGCGAGCAGCAGCGCGGGCATCGTGAGGATCATCTGCACGCGCAGCTTGGCGCGCAGGACCTGCCATGCCTCCACGGGCAGCGACTGCGCTATCCAGACGTTGCTGCCCTCCAGCGAGACGGCTGCGGCGGCGGTGTCGTTCATCGCCGAGGCCGTACAAAGCGCCGTGACGAAGAGCACCGTCACCGCGCCGCCCGTCCCGCCGAAGACCGCGTTGAGCGTGTCGACCAGAACGGGTCCCTTGATCAGGATCAGTACGGCAAGGATCGGGATCAGCAGCGTGCTCATCGCACAGTTGAGCATGTAGTTCGCGCTGGAGGTGAGTCGGCCGAATTCCTTTTTCAGCAGAGCGGTTGCCGCGCTGCGCTGCTTTTCCCGGCGCGCGGTGTATTTGACCTTCTCGCTCGCGCCAGTGGCGGTGGCGACGGCGAGAAAGCTGCGCCCGAGCAGATACCACATCAGGCCGAAGAAGGCCGCGACGACGGCCGTGCAGACGGCGATCGCGATCGGATCGCCCAGGCCCACGCTGCCGAAAAGATACACGCCGTAGGCCTTTTCACGGATCGTCGGGCCGTAGACGGCGACGTTGGCGATGAGGTCGCGGATGAGATCCATGGCCTTGAAGTAGCCGAAGTAATACAGACCGATGAAGACCAGCGAGATCAGGACCGTCACCATGCTCTTGTTCTTCAGCTTGAGGCTGAGCTTCGCCACGACCCAGCCGAGCAGACACGAGAGCGTCAGCACGAAGACAGACAGCAGCAGGATAAAGACGATGCAGCCGATCAGCGCCGCGGCGGAGAAGGGGACCGTCAGGAGATAGACGACGACGGCCGGGACGATCACGACCGCGGCGTACATCAGGCCCATCAGGTAAACGCCGAGCAGCCGCGCGAACATGATCTTGTCCGTAGGGATCGGCATGGACAGCAGCAGGTCGTTGTCCTTGGCCAGGTACAGGCCCGAATAGGTGGAGAACACGCTGCCGAAGATGCCCAGCAGGATCGCGATCACGCCCATGATTGCAAAGTACAGCCAGCCCGCGCCCGCCGCGACGAGCGGCGAACAGAGAGAGAAGGCCATCGCGCCGAAGGTGCCGCCGAGAAAGCCCGCCATGATCAGCACGAACAGCGCGATACAGGCGATCGTGCCCGCTTTCGAGCGGGCCTTGTTTTTCTTCGTGTCGTAAAAGTAGCTGCGGAAGATCTCCGCAAACTGCTTTTTCAGAAGCGTCTTGACCATATCAGTCCGCCTCCAGCTCCAGAAAGACCTCTTCGAGAGAGTCGTCGCCCTTGACCTCTTCCATCGTGCCGGAGCGGATGAGCCGGCCCTGCTTGATGATCGCGACCTTGTCGCAGAGCTTTTCCGCGACCTCCAGCACATGCGTGGAGAAGAAGATCGCGCCGCCGCGGTCGCAGAGCTCGCGCATCATGCCCTTGAGCAGGAAGGAGGCCTTGGGGTCGAGCCCGACGAAGGGTTCGGCTTCATGCCGTGGGAGTAGGCCGAGATCGGCTGGGCCAGGTCGTCGGTCAGCTCAAAGCGCGCGGCATAGTCGGCGATGCGCGCGGCGCGCAGGTCCGACGGAACGCCGAAGACGTCCGCGATGAAGTTCAGGTACTTGATGCCGGACATGAACTCGTAGAGGTCGGGATTGTCCGGGATATAGGCGATCTGCCGCTTGCAGGCGAGGGGATCGGCCTTGATCGAGGTCCCGCAGATGTATATTTCTCCGGAGTCAAAGCTCTGTATGCCGACGGCCGAGCGCAGCGTCGTGGTCTTGCCCGCGCCGTTGTGGCCGATGAAGCCGTAGATCTCGCCCGGGGCGATGTGCAGGCTCAGATCGTCCACGGCGACCTTTTCGCCGAAGGTTTTCGTCAGATGTTCGATGCGAAGCATGGGGGATCCCTCCTGTATAGTCAATATTTCTTTCTGAGGATCAAAAACGAGATCCAGTAGAACAGCACGAGCAGGCTCACGCCGCTGCCGCAGAGGGTGGCGTATTCCTGCTTGCCGAGGATCTGGAACAGGACCGTCAGCACGCCGCCGACAAGCACAAAGCAGGTGCCGGCCCAGACCCAGGCGCGCGCGCGGATGAATTGGTTGCGCTCGTCGCGGTAGTCCGCGTCCTGCCGATAGCGCAGCAGATTCAGAAACTGCACTGTGCCGACGGCGATGAGCGCGCTGCCCATGCCGACCCACACGCTGTCGAGATCGAAGAGCTTTGAGACGATGATCAGCGCCGCGCCGAGCACGATCTCGATCACGGGAGAGAGCAGCTTTCGTCCGTTTTTCATGTCCCTTCCTCGCTTTCCTCGAAGAGGAAGACCTCTTCGATCGTCAGGTCGAAATAGCGCGCGATCTTGTAGGCCAGGAAGATCGAGGGGTTGTAGCGCCCCGTTTCCAGCGAACTGATCGTCTGCCGCGAGACGCCCATCGCCCTGGCGAACTCCTCCTGCCGGATGCCGCGCGTCCGTCGGATCTCTTCGATCCGGTTTTTCATGCGCTTCACCTCTTGTAAAGTTTGCTTTACATGGACAGCATAGCACCGTCTTCATGATATGTCAAGC
>ONQJ01000097.1 GCA_900319935.1 uncultured Eubacteriales bacterium
GGGGTTCGTCGCGCTGCCGAGGCAGCAGATCACGTCCAGTTCGTTGGCGGCGTGCTCGATCGTTTCGGCGTCGCGGTCGATGAGCGTGACGTCGTGGCCTTCGGCCTCCAGGCTCTGGGCGAGGACGAAGCCGACGCGGCCCGCGCCGGCGATGATGATCTTCATACGGTCAACACCTTCCTTGAAAAAGGCTGATGGGATTACGCTGATGGGATTACTGAAAAGATATTATATCACGCTTTTTCCCGCCTGTACAGCAAAAGCGTTTGCGCGCCGTGCGAAACGGTGATAAAATAAAGTCAGCGAAAAGAAAGGAAAACGACCATGTTCAACGGTTTTTCAAAAGAAACGGCGGATTTCCTCTGGGAACTGTCCTTCAACAACGAGCGGCCCTGGTTCCTCGCGCACAGGGAGGACTTCGAGCGAACGCTCCACGCCCCCTTCAAGGCCCTGGCGCACGACCTGTACGAGGAGATGTCCCGCCGCTTCCCCGACGAGGAGCTGCGCGTGCACCTCTCGCGCATCTACCGCGACGCGCGGCGGCTCTTCGGCCGCGGACCGTACAAGGACCACCTGTGGTTCACGATCACTCCCCTCCGCGCGGGGGACTACGGGCCGACCTTCTGGTTTGAGATCGGCGCGGCGGAGTATTCCTACGGTCTCGGCTTCTGGGCGCCGGGCGCCGCGACGATGGAGGCGCTGCGCCGCGCGATCGCGGCCAACCCCGCCCTCTTCGAGCGGCTGGTGACGGAAGTCTCCGGCATGAAGGGCTTTTTCCTGCACGGCGAGGAGTACCGCCGTCCCAAGGGCGATCTCGGCGAGATCATAAACCCCTGGTACAACCGCAAATATCTCGACTTCGGCACGCGGCGCGACCACGACGCGCTGCTGTACTCTCCCGAGCTTGTCGCCGCGATGGCGGAGGACTATGAAAAGCTCATGCCCCTGTGCCGCTTCATGGCCGACGCCACGCGCGGCGCCGCGCCGAAGGAGAAAAAAGCGTAGACTTCCGCGCGGCGGGATGTTAGAATAAAAACAGGCGATAAACCGCCAAAAGGCGGGAAAAATAAGGAAAAACTTTACAAAAGGAGTGATAAACTTGATCCTGACACCGGAGCAGCAGGCCCTGCTGGACGGCTCCCGGGGCGAGACCATGGCCAAGGTCATGAAGGTCATGGAGGATGGCGTGGTCGAGGTCGAGTAGATTTTAGTTTTTAGTTTTTAGTAAAAGCTCCCCGTTTTTACGGGGAGCTTTTATACTGAAGACAATCTATCGCGGCAAGCTTTTGACACGCAGGGGGGGGAGAGCGAAGAGAGGGGACGGAGAGTTCTGTCGGGAATTCATTTCTTCTGCAAAAAACTTGACGGCAAAAGGCGCAGGAAGTATAGTTAAAATGTACAAAAATGTAAGGAGGGAATGCTTCCATGTATGATCTTCTGCTCTCCCAGATGAAGATCGGCAGCATGACCGTCAAAAACCGCACCGTGATGACGGCGGCGGAGTTTTCGCTGGGCCAGACCAACGGCAAACCCACCGAGCGTCTGATGGATTACTACGAGGAGCGCGCCAAGGGCGGCGTGGGCATGATCATCCCCGGCATCTGCCGCGTCAACGACATGGGCGGCGCGTCCACCTTCACGCAGCTGGCGATGAGCCACGATTACCACATCGCCCCGATGCACGAGTTCGCCGAGCGGCTGCACCGCCACGGCGCGAAGCTGTGCATCCAGCTGCACCACCCCGGCCGTCAGGGCATGGCCAGCGCGATCAATTCCCTGCCGCTCGTCATCCCGGTGGCCGAGCGCTTCCCCGGCGTGATGGATCAGGTTTTCAAATGCACGCCGCTGCTGCTGGGCATGGAGGCCAAGGGCATCTGCTTCTCCGTGCAGGCGCCCTCGAAGGTGGAGCTGGCCAAGCACGGCGCGACGCGCATGCACGCGATGTCGAAAAAGGAGATCCGCGATCTCATCGAGGACTTCATCGCCGCCGCCGTGCGCTGTAAAAAGGCGGGCGTCGACTGCGTGGAGCTGCACGCCGGCCACGGCTACATCATCCAGCAGTTCCTCTCGCCGCACACGAACCGCCGCACGGACGAATACGGCGGCGACTTCGAGGGACGGCTGCGCTTCCTGCGCGAGATCATCGAGGGGATCCGCGCGCGCTGCGGCCGCGACTACCCGCTGACCGTGCGCCTGACCGCCGACGAGATGTACGATCGCGTCGGCCGCCCCGGCGTGGGCTACGGTCTCGAGACCGGCAAGCGGATCGCCAAACGGCTCGAGGAGCTGGGCGTGGACGCGATCAACGTGACATCCGCCTGCTACGACGCCTACAACTACTGGCTCGAGCCGACCTCCTTCGAGCCCGGCTGGCGCAAGTACCTCGCGCGCGAGATCAAAAGCGTCGTGTCCATCCCGGTCATCGCCGCGAACGTCATCCGCACGCCCGAGCAGGCCGAGCGCCAGCTCGAGGAGGGCGACCAGGACTTCGTGGCCTCGGCGCGGACCTTCATCTGCGACCCGCACTGGGTCGAAAAGGCCGCCTCCGGCCATCCGGAGGACATCCGCCGCTGCATCGGCTGTCTCAACTGCATCCGCTCGTTCATGACGAACGCGGGCGTGGGCAAACCCGGCGAATGCGCGCTGAATATGTCCGTGGCGCGCGAAAAAGAGTATTTCAACATGCCGAAGGACGGCGAGGGCCGGAAGATCCTCGTCATCGGCGCGGGCCCGGCTGGCCTGACCGCGGCGCAGACCCTGGCGATGCGCGGCTTCGACGTGAGCGTGTACGAAAAGGCCGAAAAGCCCGGCGGCCAGGTGATCACCGCCGCGGAGTGCCGTCTCAAGGACAAGCTCTACTGGTGCGTCGAGGACCTGATGACCGCCGCGAAAAAGGCCGGGGCGCAGATCTTCCTCGGCACGGAGCTGAGCGCGGAACGGATCGCGGACATGGATCCCTGGGGCGTGGTCGTCGCCACCGGCGGCGAGCCGGTCCGTCCCCGCTCGATCGCGGGCCTGGACGGGAAAAACGTCTTCACCGCGCCGCAGATCATCCACCGCGAGACCGTGCTGCGCGAGCAGAAGGTCGTCGTCGCCGGCTCCGGCATGACGGGTCTCGAGACCGCGGAGATCCTCTGCGAGACGGGCAATCACGTCACCGTCATCGAGATGGCCGACGAGATCGCCCCGGGCAACTGGTTCCAGCTCACGGACGACGAGATGGAGCGCCTGTCGAAGACCGACACGAAGTTCCTCACCGGCACGAAGCTGCTCGGCGCGGACGAGACGGGCGTGAGCGTCGAGGACGTGAAGACGCTCGAGCGGAAAAAGCTCGAGGCCGATTCTCTGGTGCTCTCGCTGGGCGTGAAGCCCGCGGGGGATCTGGCGCGGCAGCTCGACAAGCTCAGCGTCCGGCGCATCTGGCGCGTGGGCGACGCGCTGCGGAGCGGCACGATCGCCGACGCCTGCCACAGCGCCTACGATACCGTGATGTCGATCAAATAAAAAATCTTTTCAATATATCGAACGGAGGGTGTTTTTGTTATGGAAAACCACAAAAACGTCGTCGTGACCGGCGCCTCTTCCGGCATCGGCAAGTCCATCATGGAGGAGTTGCTCGCGCAGAATCCGGACTGCCGCGTCCTGGCCGCCTGCCGCCGCGCGGAGATGATCGCCGACTACGGCGAGCGGGTGATCCCCTTCTCCTGCGACCTGAGCACGAAGGAGGGCGTGGACGCGCTCTTTGCCAAGGCCGAGGAGGTCTTCGACGGGCACATCGACCTGTTCTTCTGCAACGCGGGCGCGCCGTACTACGAGCGCTTCGACTACGAGGACTGGGACCGCATCAGCCACATCTTCGATCTCAACACCGTGGGGCACATCTATACCTATTCGAAGTACCTCCACCACCTCGACGGCCGCGAGGGCCGTCTGGTCTACACGATCTCGGCCATGAGCGAGATGGCCCTGCCGGGCTACGCGCTCTACGCCGCGACCAAGTTCGCGATGAAGGGATTCCAGCAGGCCATCCGCGACGAGACGCCGAAAAACCTGCAGATCTCCTGCATCTACCCCATCTCGACGAAGACCAACTTCTTCAACGTCGGCGGCGGCGGGCGCAAGGTGGAGCCGCCCTTCCCCGTCCAGGCGCCCGAGGCGGTCGGCAAGGCCGTGGTCAGGGGCGTCGAAAAGCTCAAAAAGCACATCTATCCCTGCCCGGTGTACCTGCCGAGCAAGGTGCTGATGAGCGCCGTCCCGCCCGTGAAAAAGCTGTACGTCATGGCGCAGCAGGGCAAGCTGCGCCGCTTCGTCAAGCGCATCGAGGAAGAAAAGCGGGGCATCATCGAAGACATCAAGCTCGAGCGCGAGATCAGAAAGTGAGGGAATAAACATGGCGAACATTCACGACATCAGCCGCAACGCCTTCATGCTGCGCGGACCGCTGGCCAAAAAGGGCTATGACTGGTGGTGGCACTCCCTGACCGCCGAGAACGCCGAGACCGGCGAAAAGAAACCCTTCTATATCGAATTCTTCTGCTGCAACCCCGCGCGCGCGGAGGACGAGCCCGTCATCGTCTGGAACGACCCGGAGAAGCAGAAAAAAGGCGTTCTGCCCTCCTATGTGATGGTCAACGTCGGCTTCTGGGGCGAAGATCACGGCCAGCTGCACAACTTCTACGCCTGGAAGGACGTGAGTTTGCATCCCGACGCGCCCTACGCGATCTCCTGCGGCGGCTGCACCTGCTCGGAGACGCACACCGAGGGCCGCGTTTGCGTCACGCCGGAAGAGCGCGACGCGCACCCCGAATGGATGTGCGACGCCGGCGAGATGAGCTGGAAGCTCGACATCGACAAGAAGATCGCCTTCCACGTCGGCTACGGCGCGGGCAAGTTCTTCCGCGACGTCAACGCCTTCGAGATGTTCTGGCACGCCGAGGGCATGAAGACGAAGTACTCCGGCGAGATCGTCCTCAACGGCGTGAAGTACCTCGTGAAGCCCGAGACCTGCAACGGCTACGCCGACAAGAACTGGGGCGGCGACTTTACCTCCCCCTGGGTGTGGCTCTCGAGCAACGAGCTCAGAAGCCGCATCACCGGCAAGAAGCTCGAAAACTCCGTGTTCAACATCGGCGGCGGACGGCCCAAGGTCGGCCCCGTGGCGCTCGAGCGCAAGCTGCTGGGCGAGTTCTATTACGAGGGCAGGGACTATGAGTTCAACTTCTCCAAGTTCTGGACGCTCTCGGGCACGCAGTTCGACTGCACCGAGACCGAGGACGAGATCCTCTGGCACGTCGTGCAGACCACGGCCGCGGCCAAGCTCGACACCCAGATCCGCTGCTTCAAGCGCGACATGCTCAACATCAACTACGAGGCGCCGACCGGGCTCAAGCGCCACAACCGCCTGTGGAACGGCGGCAACGGCACGGGCGTGCTGAAGCTCTACAAGCGCGGCGTGGGCAAGTGGGTGCTCATCGACGAGGTCGAGGCCGTCGGCATCGGCTGCGAGTACGGCGAATACGACCGCTGATGACTTCTTTCATGGGCAAGGTCCTGCGCGTGGACCTCTCCGCCGGGACGGCGGAGAGCCTTGAGATCCCCGCGCGGGTCTACGAGGCCGTCCTGGCCGGAAAAGGGCTGGAGGCCTGGTATCTGTACAACAACATCCCCGCCGGGGCGGACCCCCTCGGCCCGGAGAACATCCTCGCCTTCGCGGCGGGGGCGCTCTGCGGCACGGGCGCCTTCCTGACGGGGCGCTGGACGGTCGCCTGCAAAAGCCCGCTGA
>ONQJ01000066.1 GCA_900319935.1 uncultured Eubacteriales bacterium
GCCGCGGGCCTCGAGGTCGGTGCCGCACATGTAGACCATGATCGTCACGACGTCCTTGTTCCTGCCGCGGATCGTCGTGAATTTTTCGCGCGCGCCGTCGGCGACGGTCTGGCTGAGCGCCGCGGTGGTGTTCTCGGGTTCCTTCCAGTCGGACTGCTGGGCCGCGCCGAGGATGCCCTGCAGAACGGAGCTGCTCAGCGCGGGATCCGCCGCGGCGGGCTTAGGCGTGGGCTTGGGCGTGACGTAGACCGTGGCGGGCGTGGGCTGAACATACTCGATCTGGCCGCCGCTTCCGCCGCCGAGGAAGGAAGAAAGCGCACCCTTCCCGCCGAAAATCAGCAGCAGCGCGACGATAAGGATCGTAATAAGCGGACTTCTGCCGCCGCCGCTGCGCCGACCGTTGTAGTTCCCGCCGCCTTCGTTCTCCGAAAAACCGGGTTTGGCGGACTGCTGCGGCTTAAAGCCCTCGCCGGAGCCGACCGGCCCGGTGCCGAGACCCTCGCCGCGGCGATTCAGACCGCTGCCCGTGCCCTCGATCCGTTTCTTTCTGCCTTGCGGGCGATCGTTTTCCATGGTGCTGCGCCTCACTTTCGTCAAGTGTTGCTTCGATAATAAAACAGTATATCAGCTTTTCGCGCAAAACGCCAGTACCGCGGCGCGCTTTTTTGTTGATAAGACCGGCGCGGTCTGCTATAATCTGCTCATACAGATCATATGAAAGCGGGTGAGCCCATGCCGTCCGGAAAGGAATACTTCGAATCGCTCGGGCTGGAGATCGCCAAAAGGAAATACTACAACGCCGCGAAGGTCGAAAGCGTGATCGGCGAGTTTTCCCGCCGCGCCGCCGCGCTGGAGGAGGAGAACGCCTCGCTGCGCAAGCGCGTGGAGGCCCTCGCCTGCGGCAGAGAGGAGATCGGCGAGGCCATCCTCTCGGCCAAAACCATCTCGCAGCAGCTCATCGCCGAGGCGAAGGAGCAGGCCGAGACCATCCTGGCCGACGCGCGCGCGGAGGCCGGACGTCTGACGGCCGAGGCGGAGGAACGCTCCCGCGCGCTGGCGGCCGCGGCCGAGGAACGCGAGCAGAGGACCATCCGCGCCGCGCAGGAGAGCTATCTGCAGCTGCGCGGGCAGTGCCAGAGCGCCGTGAAGCTGCTCGACGGCGAGTGGCAGCGCTTTTTGTGCTCCTTCGGCGACGAGCTGCCGGCAAAGGAAGAGGCCCTGCCCGGGGACTTCGCCGACAGACTGGGCGCGTTGGCCGCCTGCCTTGCGGAGATGGATGAAGAAAACACAGAAAGAGACTTCGAACAGGAGGATGAAAGCATGAAGGAGCTCAGGACGCTCGACGATCGCGAGATGGAAAACGTATCCGGAGGGCTGGCTCCGGCGCAGCCCGTCATGGAAAGCGCGATCAAAAAGCTTAAGAAGGCCGGGAAGGACGCGGAGCTGATCAAGACGATCAGAAAGAACGACGATCGCCGCAAGGCCTGAAAAGACAAAGGACGAGACCTGAAAAGACCGACCCGTCCGGGAGATCTCCCGGACGGGTCGGTCTTTTGTTTCTTATTCCGCAAGGACCCCCGCCTCGCGGAAGGTCTCCTCGACCAGCCTGGCGTAGGAGGCGAGGGGGCTGTCCTCCGGCGGGAGGACGAGGCGGCAGCTTTTGCCGCGGTATGCCGGCTCGGTCAGCACGTCCCAGAGCGCGTCGAGATTGCCGCCGAAGTACTCCGGCAGGTCCAGCCCTCCGCGCAGCACGGCGTAGAGCGCTTCGCGGTCGCCGCAGGCGGAGAGATCCAGCGTGATCGTATCGCCGCAGAGCGTCTCGAACAGCGCGCGGCAGCCCCGTTCGATCTCGGCGGCCGCCTTTTCGAAATCGCGGGTATACCAGGGGTCGTCGATCTCCTCGCCCGTCCGCCCGGCGTAGTCGAGCAGGTTTTTGACCTTGCCCTCCGGGTCGCCGCCGAAGAAGCGGCGCGCGCGGCCGATCGTCAGCTCGTCCATGCACACGAGCAGATCGAATGCCTCGTAATCGGCGCGGCGCAGCATGCGCGCGCAGTGGCCCGCGCAGTCGAGCGCGCGCGCCTCCAGCACGCGGCGCATCGGCGGATAGATCCGGTTGCCCTCCTCCTCGTCGCTCACGCCGGCGGAGTCGATCAGAAAGTCGTTTTCCCGGCCCGCGCGCCGCGCGAGATCGGCAAAGATGAGCGCCGCGGCCGGACTGCGGCAGATATTGCCCCAGCAGATGAAGAGGATGCCGGTCATTCGTCCTTCTCCTTCGGCGTGTAAAGCTGCTCGAAGCCGCCCGTCTCCGCCGCGGCGGCGGCGTAGGGATCGACCTTTTTGCGCTTGAGGTTTTTGATCAGGATCCAGTTGTAGAGCATCAGCATCCCGGCGGCGGCGAGCAGCATCAGCTGCATGCCCGTATAGCGCTCGTCCGCCAGGCACACGATCGCGAGAAAAGGCGCGAACATGCAGAAGAACAGCGTGTTCCAGGGATCGGAGGAGGAAAAGGCGAAGCCGGCCGCGCGGAAGAAGGCCAGCAGCAGGAAGCAGCAGGCCACGACCTCGACGCCGTAGGCCCAGACGATGCCGTTGATGGAGTTGACCTTGTAGCAGGTGACGAGCCAGAAGGCGAAGAGCAGCATCGGCGCGGCCTGCAGCGCGCAGACGAGCTTCAGACGCGGCTCGTCCTCGTTGGCCTCGCGCATGACGAAGGGGAAGGCGGCGCCGGAGATCAGCCCGAGCGCGGCGAGCACGCGGTAGAAGCCGACGTTCCTGTCCGCCTCGCTTTTGGCAAAGAGCGCGATCGCGCCGAGGCACATCAGCGCCCCGAGGAACCATCTCAGCGCGCCGTAGATCAGCCCGTCGTTATACAGGGCCTTGTTGAAGGCGCCGGGCAGATAAAAGCGCTTGTCGCGCCAGCGCTTGACGAAGGAGAAAAAGACCGCTCCCGCGGCCAGGATCGCCAGCGGCACGAGAACGTTGAACACGCTCGGATCCGGCAGCCCGTCGTCGTTGAAGGCCACCTGGAGCTGCAGCCAGCGGATGAAAACGCCGAAAGCGCCCGCGCCGCCGACGTAACAGGTTTTTTCCAAAGCATCTTTCTGCATATTTTCCGACCTGCTTTAATAGAATGATAACAGAATAATTTTACCCCCATTTGCCCATGCCGTCAAGACACAGTCCCCCGCGGGGGCGCGGCGTGGCGGGACAAGCCGGGAGACAAGCCATGAAACGAACGATCCTCTATGCTTATATCGCGCTGCTCGTCGCGGTGGGGCTGCCCTTTCTGGCCCATCTGGGCGAGCGGGACGCGCGCGCAGCCTCAGAGGGAGGAGAGGCAAATCCGACGCCGACGATCGCGGTGGACGAGGCGCCCCTCCCCGCCGCGCCGCCGTCTCCGACAGCCGCGCCGCCGCCCGCGCCCGAGAGCGTCGCCGTGCTGATGAAGGACGGCTCGATCGAGCGGATGGACATGCAGGACTATCTCACGGGCGTGCTCGCCGCGGAGATGCCGGCGGATTTCCACCCGGAGGCGCTCAAGGCCCAGGCCGTGGCGGCGCGCAGCTACGCGATGTACTGCGCGTCCTTCGCCAAGCACGGCCCGGCGCAGGTCTGCACCGATTACGCCTGCTGCCAGGCCTGGCAGAGCGAGGAAGACTGCAAAGCGAAGTGGGGAGAACGATACGATGAAAATCACCGAACGATACGTTCCGCCGTCGAGAGGACGCGGGGAGAATATCTCGCCTCCGGGGGGAAGGCGGTCTTTGCCGCTTTTCACTCGTCCTCCGCCTCGATGACCGAGAACAGCGCCGACGTGTGGAGCGCGGTGCCGTATCTCGTGAGCGTCGAGAGCCCCGAGACGGCCGAGGACGTCCCGAACTACATAAGCTTTGTGCGCTGCAGCCCCATCGATCTGCGCGATACGGTGCTCTCCGCGCGCCCGGAGGCGGATTTCTCCGGGCCGGAGGAAAACTGGGTGGGCGAGCTGCGGCGCGACGGCAGCGGGAGAGTCGCCTCGATCGTTCTGGGCGGGGAGAGCCTCGACGGGAAGGAGATCAGAAAGCTCTTTTCCCTTCGCTCCACAGCCTTCACGCTGGAATATGACGCCGGCGTGTTCACCTTCACCGTCACGGGCTTCGGCCACGGCGTCGGGATGAGTCAGTACGGTGCGGATAAGATGGCGCGTCAGGGCGCGGACTATACGGAGATCCTGGCACACTATTATCCCGGCACGGCGTTGGTGAAACCATAAAAAAGCCTCGCAGAGTTTTTCGCTGCAGCGAAAAAGTCAATACATCGTGTTTCCCGGGGGCGTGTACCTCGGGAAACACACTTTGCGCCCCGCAAGTGTGCGAGCACGGCGAGTGCGCGCAGCGGGGCGAAGCCCCTCAACGAAAAGCCCAGCGGAGCGGGTTTTCGTTGAAAAGAAAAAAGGGAACTGTGAAGATCACAGTTCCCTTTTTCTTTCGTAGGTGCAGAAGCAAAAGCGGACGCCGTCCTCCTCCTGCCATTCCCCCGCCTCCGCGCAGATCCAGTCCGGATCGGCGTCGAGATCGGGGAAGAAGCTGTCCGAGGGCGGGGCGAGCTCGATCTTCGTGATCTCCACCCGGTCGAGATACGGGAAGAACTGGCGGAACACGCTGGCCCCGCCGATGACGAAGCAGCGCTCGTACTTCGCCGCGAGCGCGAGGGCTTCCTCCGTCGAATGGGCGGTCTCCGCGCCCTCGATCGTGATATCCTGCCGGGTGACGACGATGTTGTGTCTGCCCTTCAGCGGCCTGCCGCCGGGAAAGTCCTCCATCGTTCTGCGCCCGACGATCACGGCCGCGCCGCGCGTTTTCTCGCGGAAGTGCGCGCGGTCGGCGTGCAGCACGACGGGCTGCGTCCCGCGCGCGCCGATGCCCCAGTCGGAATAGACCGCGACGATCGCGTCCATCACGATCACCCCTTACACGGCCACCGGGATCTTGCCGGTGAACTCGTTGTATTCATAGCCCTCGACCCTGAAGGAATCGCGCGTGAAGGCGTAGAAGTCCTTCACCTCCGGGTCGATGAGGAACTTCGGGGCCGGCTTGGGCTCCTTCCGGATCAGCTCCTCGATGACGGGGACGTGCCGGTCGTAGATGTGCGCGTCGGCGATCACGTGGATGAACTCGCCGGGCTCGAAGCCGGAGATCTGCGCGAACATCATCGTCAGCACCGCGTACTGCACGACGTTCCAGTTGTTGGCGGCCAGCATGTCCTGCGAGCGCTGGTTGAGGATCGCGTTGAGCTTCCTGCCGCTGACGTTGAAGGTCATCGAATAGGCGCAGGGGTAGAGCGCCATTTCGCTCAGGTCCGCGAAGGTGTAGATGTTGGTCATGATGCGGCGCGAGGCGGGGTTGTTCTTGAGGTCCCAGATCACCTTGTCGACCTGGTCCATATCCCCCTCGGGATAGTGGTGCTTCACACCCAGCTGATAGCCGTAGGCCTTGCCGATCGAGCCGTTCTCGTCGGCCCAGGCGTCCCACACGCGGGCGCGCAGGTCGTGGACGTTGTTGCTCTTTGCCTGCCAGATCCACAGCAGCTCGTCGATCGCGCTCTTCCAGTAGGTGCGGCGCAGCGTGAGGATCGGGAACTCCTCGGAGAGGTCGTAGCGGTTGACGACGCCGAACTTTTTCACCGTGTGGGCGGGGCTGCCGTCCTCCCAGCGGGGACGCACCTCGCGGTCGGTGTCCCAGACGCCGTTGTCCAGGATGTCGCGGCAGTTTTGGATGAAGATCTCGTCTGCTCTGCTCATGCTTTTCTTCGCCCCTTTGCGTTTTTTCACCGCCTCAAATCTTACCATACGCGGCGCCGAAAGTAAACACCGAAGCGCCGGCGGCGGAATACAATGGGACGAAAGAGGTGATGTGCTTGAAATTCGCGGTCGTCGGAGGCGATACGCGCCTCGTCCGGCTCGCCGAGCTGCTGCGGCGCGACGGACACAGGGTCTGTACATACGCGCTCGAGCGCGCCGATCTCGCGGAGGAGATCCCGAAGGCGGGCTGTCTGCAGGGCTGCGTCTACGGGGCGGACTGCGTCGTGCTGCCCACGCCCGCGGAGGCGGGCGGCTTCCTTTTCGCGCCGCTTTCGGGGGAAAAGCTGCGCGCCGAGGAGCTCGTCCCGGCGCTGTGGCAGGGCCAGCGGCTCTTCGGCGGGCGGCTGGGGGACGGCCTGTGCCTCGCGGCGCTGCGCCAGGGCCTGGTCGTGGAGGATCTGCTGCGCCGGGCGGACTTCGCGGCCGGAAACGCCGCCCTCACCGCCGAGGGCGCGATCGGCGTGCTGATGGCCCAGAGTGATAAAAGTCTCTGGCGCAGCCGCGTGCTCGTCCTCGGCTGGGGCAGGATCGCCAGCTTTCTCACGCTGCGGCTGCTCGGCCTGGGGGCGAAGGCGTCCGTCGCGGCGCGGCGCGCGGAGGCCCGCGTCACGGCCGCCGCTCTCGGCGCGGAGAGCTTTCCTTTTTCCGAGCTCGAAAGCCGCATCGGGAGCTTCGATTTCATCGTCAACACGGTGCCCGCGCGCGTGGTCGGCGACGGCGCGCTCTGCGCCGCGGCGGAGGACGCGCTGCTTCTGGAGCTCGCCTCCGCGCCGGGAGGCTTCGACCGCAGCCTGGCGGACAACATCGGCCTGCGCGCGATCGCCGCGCCGGGCCTGCCGGGACGCTGCGCGCCGCGGCGCGCGGCGGAGCTGATGTGCGAGGCGATCTACGCCTCGCTGGAGGAAGGAGATGCCTGAAATGGAAAGGAAAAAGCTGGGGCTCGCGCTCTGCGGCTCTTACTGCACGTATGAAAAGCTCTTTGCGGCGGCGCGGCCGCTCGCGGAGACGTACGAGCTCGTCCCGATCATGAGCGACACCGCCGCCGAGACCGACACGCGCTTCGGCACGGCGACGGAGCATATCCGCGCGCTGGCGGAGCTCTGCGGCGGAAAGCGGGTCGTCACCACGATCGCGGAGGCCGAGCCGCTCGGGCCGAAGCTGGGGCTCGACGCGCTGCTGATCGCGCCCTGCACGGGCAACACGCTCTCAAAGCTCGCCCACGGCGTCACGGACAGCGCCGTCACGATGGCCGCGAAGGCCCATCTGCGCAACGGCCGGCCGCTTGTGATCGCCTTTTCGACGAACGACGCGCTCTCCGGCTCGGCGGAGAACATCGCGCGGCTCTTAAATCGCAAAAACGTCTATTTCGTACCCTTCGGGCAGGACGATCCGCAGGGAAAACCCTGCTCGATGCAGGCGGATTTTTCGCTTCTCGGCGCGGCGGTGGAGGCCGCGCTCGAGGGCAGACAGCTCCAGCCGCTCCTCCGATAAAAAAGGAAACGCCCCCGGGAAAACCCGGGGGCGTTTTTGGTTAAGGAGCGGAGCCGCAGAGGGATATCCCGAAAGCTTCACCTGCCGGAGTGCCGCTTCACGGAAAGGGCGGCGCCGCATCTTAAGCATGGAAGATTATACCATGCGCAGCCGCGGCGGGGCGGCGAAGCTGTCACAACTGGCAGCTTTGATGTCACGAACGGCAGATCTCGCAGGCTGTGCGCGCCGCGAGCGCGGCGTTGTTCAGCACGAGACGGATATTGCTCTCCAGACTCTCGCCGCCGGTGAGTTCGACCACGCGCGCAAGCAGGAAGGGGGTCGTCTCCTTGCCGCGCACGCCCTTTTCCTCGCACTCGCGCAGGGCTTGGGCGATGGCCGCGTCGATGACTTCCTTGTCCATGGCGTACTGCTCCGGGATGGGGTTCGTGACCAGCATGCCGCCGCGGTAGCCCAGAGCGCGCTGCGCGCGGAACATGGCGGCGAGCTCCTCGGGGGAGTCGGCGCGGTAGTCCACCGAAAAGCCGCTCTTTCTCGTGTAGAAGGCGGGCAGCTCGT
>ONQJ01000036.1 GCA_900319935.1 uncultured Eubacteriales bacterium
GAAGGAGACCGCCCGCTGCCTCGGCTGCGGCGCATCCTTCGTCGATCCCAACAAGTGCCTCGGCTGCGGCGTGTGCACCACGCGCTGCAAGTTCGACGCGATCCACCTGCGCAAGCGTACCTTTGTCGACAACATCGAGTACTTCGATCGCCCGAAGGTGCTGCCGCAGTTCATCGCGGAGCGTCAGAAGAAGATCGAGATCCGCAAGATGAGCGGAAAGTAAACAAACTCGGCAAAACTCCGCATCCCCGAAAAAGGATGCGGAGTTTTTTCTTTGCGTCGAAAGAGTGTTGTCAGCGCCGCCGCCGTGATATATAATCGTTTTATTCAAGCCCAATCCAAACGGAAAGGAAGAGCGATAATGAAAACTCTGTTCAAAAACGGCACGATCATCGACGGCAGCGGCGCGAAGCCCTTTGCCGGCGACGTGCTGATCGAGGACGATCGCATCCTCGCCGTGGGCGGCGAGATCGCCGAAGAGGCGGACAGGATCATCGAGCTCGGCGGGCTGCAGATCTGCCCGGGGCTGATCGACGCGCACTCCCACAACGATTTTTTCTATGACCGCGACGACGCGGAGAAGTTCTACAGGCCCTTTATCGAGCAGGGCATCACGACGCAGATCACCGGCAACTGCAGCTTTTCGCCCTTCGGCTGCGACGAGGACACGCCCTACCGCAACAAGATCGGCGGCGGCCTGTTCGATACGCTCCATCCCTGCAGCTTTGCCGCATTCAAGGAGCGCGCGAAGGGGAATCTTTTCGTCAATCTCGTGCCGCTGATCGGCCAGGGCTCGGTGCGCGCGGGCATGACGGGCTACGATCCGACGCCCTACACGCCCGAGCAGATCGAAAAGGAGCTTGAACACGTGCGTGAAGCCATGGAGGGCGGTGCCTTCGGCGGCTCCTTCGGCTTTATGTACGAACCCGACCGCTACGCCAAGAGCGATGAGATCCTCGCCTTTGCCAGGGAGATCGCCGAATACGACGGCATCGTCACGATCCATCCGCGCGCCTGCTCGATCGTGAGCGCGGACTATCCGCTGCTGACGAAAAAGTCCCACCTCGAGCTGGGGCTCGACGAGGCCGTGGAGATCATGCACAAGGCGGGCTGCCGCCTCGAGTACAGCCATCTGATCTTCACCGGTCAGCGCAGCTGGAAGCTGCTGGACAAGATGCTGGCCGTGTTCCACAGGGAAAAAGAGGCGGGCAAGCCCATCGCCTTCGACAACTACGCCTTCCATTACGGCGCCTCCGTCATCACGGTCGTGTTCCCGGAATGGTACGCCGCGCTCTCCAAGGAGGAGGCAGCCAAGCCCGTCAACCGCTTCAAGCTCTCGCTGACGATCCTGATGTACCGCAAGGTGCTCGGCATCGACTGGGAGGACATGGTCGTGGCCTATATCTCCGACGAGCACCCCGAATACGAGGGCAAGACCGTGCGCGAGCTCGCCGCGGAGGAGGGCCTGTCCGAGCTGGATATGTACCTCAAGCTGGTCGATCTGTCCGACCGCGCGGGCAGCATCTATCTCGGCAAGTACTACAACGCCGAGATCGTGCGCCGTCTGATGGAGGACGAGCTCTCGATCTTCATGACCGACGCCTGGGTCGAGGAAAAGGGCCTGCAGAACATCGCGGCCTTCCAGACCTTCCCGCAGTTCTTCCTGCTGGCGCAGCGCTACGGTATCCCCGTGGAGAAGATCGTCCGCAAGATGACCGGCGCGACGGCCGACCGCTACCGCATCCCGGCGCGCGGCTATCTCAGAGCGGGCTATAAGGCGGACCTCACGATCATCGACCCGGCGAAGCTCAGCGTGGATGAGAAGAAGCCCGACGCAAAACCCGGCGGGATCGAATACGTCTACGTCAACGGGAAAGCCGTCCTCGAAGAGGGCCGCTACGTCGGCGGACGCGCGGGCGAGGTCGTGCTGAAGGAGAGAACATGATCAAGGTAGAAAAGATACAGATCCCTTCGCTGCCGACGGCAAAGCCCCGCAGGCTGTACATCCGGCTGCCGCGCGGCTATGACGGAAGCGAAAAACGCTACCCCGTGCTGTACATGTTCGACGGACACAACGTTTTCTTCGACAGCCACGCTACCTTCGGCAAAAGCTGGGGCATGAAGGAGTATCTGCGCAAGAGCGGACGGGAACTGATCGTCGTGGCGGTCGAATGCAACCACGAGGGCTTCCGGCGGCTCAGCGAATACACACCCTGGAGCTTTTCGATGCGGCGGGTCGGAACGATCGAGGCGCAGGGGCGGCTGACGATGGAGTGGATCACGAAGGAGCTCAAGCCCCGCATCGACGCGGAATACCGCACGCTCCCCGACAGGGAAAACACGCTGATCGCGGGAAGCTCGATGGGCGGGCTGATGTCGATCTTCGCGCTGGTGGAATACAACGACGTCTTCTCCCGCGCCGCCGCGCTCTCTCCATGCCTGTTTGTCGATCCCAAAGCGATGCGGGAGCTGATCCGGACACGTCCGCTGCGCTCCCCAAGCAGGATCTATCTGGACATGGGCAGCGCGGAGGCGGACGGACACATCCGTGCTCTCACGGGCCTGTTCGACACGGCAAAGGAGCTGACGAAGGCCGGTGCGGATGTCGCGGCCCGCGTCGTCCCCGGCGGGCAGCACTGCGAGGCCTGCTGGGAGGAGCGCATCCCCGTGTTCTTTGACTATCTGCTTGGCTGAGCCGCGGCGGCAATGACAGAAATGCAGGGAGGCCGCCGGACGGGAATCTGATCGAAGTGGAGACGTCGGTACAACATGGCAAATATCATAACGGGAATCAGAATAGTACTCAGCGTCTTGCTGCTGTTCTTCCCGGCTTTTCCCCGGCTTTTTTTGCGCTCTACATAGCGGCCGGAGCTTCCGATATGATCGATGGGGCTGTGGCGAGGAAAACCGGTACCGTCAGCGAGTTCGGTTCAAGGCTGGACACGGCTGCAGATATCGTTTTTGCTGCGATTTGCCTGATAAAACTGCTTCCGGTATTGGATATCCCGCTCTGGCTCTGTATCTGGATCGCCGTCATCGCATTCATAAAAGCGGCGAATATCGCAGCAGGATATATCCGACGGAGAGAGTTCATATCGGTGCATTCCGTGATGAACAAGGTGACCGGAGGGCTGCTCTTCGTTTTCCCGCTGACGCTGGCGTTCATGGATCTGAGGTACAGCGCCTCGGCCGTCTGCGCGCTTGCGACCGCAGCGGCGATTCAGGAAGGGTATCTGATCGATCGGAAGGCGACGCTTTCTCGGAAGCTGTTTTCGCGTCGAGCGAAGCGTACTTCGATACAGTGACCCGATTCGAACCGGCGGCCGCAGCGGCGGTAAACGCCGCCACGGCCGCTTTGCGGCCAATGATTGAATTGCAAGAGGCCGCTAGTTCAGATATGCAATCAGAATAACGAAGAGAGGGTATCGAATGATACCCTCTCATCGTTGGTCCGAGTGACTAGATTCGAACTAGCGGCCTCTTGAACCCCATTCAAGCGCGCTACCAACTGCGCTACACCCGGAAATGCGCTTTCTTCAGCGCTCGACTATATTAGCACATGAGGATAGAAAAAGCAAGTCCTTTTTTCCAAAAGATGAAAAAACACGGGGCGGTCATCCGCCCCGTGCGAGTTCTTTTTTTATTTGTCTTTCAGCCGATCGGAGGAGAAGTGCTCGCGCGTCAGCTTGGCCACGACGCCCGCCAGCGCGAAGAGCGCGACAAAGTTCGGGATCGCCATGAGGCCGTTGAGCGTGTCGGCCACGTCCCACACGGCGTCGATCGAGGCGACCGAGCCGATCACGACGACGACGACGTAGATCAGGCGGTAGACCTTTGCGGCCTTCAGACCGCCCAGATACTGGACGCAGCGCGTGCCGTACAGCGACCAGCCGAGGATCGTGGAGAAGGCGAACATCATCAGCGCGATCGCAACGAAGAGCGAGGCGAACTTCATGCCGAAGACCGTGGCGAAGGCGCTCGTGATCAGCTCGCTGCCGGGCTTGACGCCCCAGGAGATGTCCACGCCGCTGATGATGACGGACAGCGCGGTGAGCGTGCAGATGACGATCGTGTCGATGAACACCTCGAAGATGCCGTACAGGCCCTGGTTGACGGGGCCCTTCGTTTCGGCGGCGGCGTGCGCGATGGCGGCGGAGCCGAGACCGGCCTCGTTGGAGAAGGCGCTGCGGCGCATGCCCCAGATGACCGTCTGCTTGAGCACGATGCCGGTGGTCGCGCCGAAGACCGCGCGCGGCGTAAAGGCGCTGGCGAAGATCAGGTAGAAGGCGTGGCCGATGCCGGAGATATGCTTGATGATGACGATCAGCGTAAAGAGGATGTAGAACGCGCTCATGAAGGGGACGAGTTTTTCGCAGACCTCGCCGATGCGCTTGATGCCGCCGAAGAGGATCAGCGCGACGAGAGAGGCGAGAATGATGCCGCACACGAGGTTGATCGTGCCGGAGGTGCCCGCGGCGGAGGGGACGAAGGCGACGATCGCGTTATTCACCGAGCCGACGATGGACTTCGCCTGCGCGCCGTTGCCGATGCCGAAGGCGGCGAGCGCCGCGAATACGCAGTAAAGGCCGCCGAGCCATTTCCACTTGGAGCCCATGCCGTTCTTGATATAATACATCGGGCCGCCGACCCAGTCGCCCTTGGCGTCGCGCTCACGGTAGCGGATGGAGAGCACGACCTCGGAGTACTTGGTGACCATGCCCATCAGCGCGGCGAGCCACATCCAGAACACGGCGCCGTAGCCGCCGAGAGCGATCGCCTGCGTGGTGCCGACGATGTTGCCGGTGCCGACGGTGGCGGACAGCGCGGTCGTCACGGCCTGGAAGGGCGTGACGGCGCCTTCGCCGGCCTTCTGCTTGGAGAACATCTTGCCGATGGTGTTCTTCAGCGCGTAGCCGAGCTTGGTGAACTGGACCCAGCGGTTGCGGATCGTCAGATACAGACCGCCGCCGATGGCGCAGGGAAGAAAGATGTAGAGCCAGGCCACGGTGTTCAGCGGACCGGTCAGAAAAGAAACGATCTTGTTGAGGAATTCCATGTCTTTTCTCCTTCCGACGGGAAGATTAGGGGAAAACTTGTGAATAATTTTACAGGATATCGCGCTAAATTGCAACAAAAAAACCGTAACGCCCTGACAAATTGAACAGAAAGGAGGGGCATTTTTTTGGGCGAAATGTTGAATAATGGGCAGAGGTATGTTATAATACGCTCCATGAAAATCGACAGTACCGTACCGAAATTCCTGCTGACCGGCGTGATCAACACCCTGGTCGGCGCGCTCGTCATGTTCCTGCTGTATAACCTGGCGGGCTGCTCATACTGGTTCAGCTCGGCGGCAAACTATCTCGTCGGCGGGACGGTGAGCTTTTTCCTCAACAAGTATTTCACCTTCCGCAACCGCGAGCGCTCCTGGGCGCAGGTGCTGCGCTTCGCGCTGACGGTCGCCGTCTGCTGGCTGCTCGCTTACGGGATCGCCAAGCCCCTGACGCTGCGGCTGCTCGCCGGAGCGGGGGAAAAGCTGCAGACCAACGCCGCGATGGTCGTCGGCATGGGGCTGTACACGGTGCTGAACTATCTCGGGCAGAGATTCTTTGCCTTCAAATCAAGCAAGTCGGAGGACACGGATGATCACGTGGCTGACTGATACGGTGATCGGAAAAATGACGATGACCTTCCTGATCTCGATGCTCCCCGTCGTGGAGCTGAGACTGGGACTGCCGTACGGCATCGCGATCGGGCTGGATTACCCGCTGGCGCTGCTCTCGGCCATCGTGGGCAATCTGCTTCCCGTTCCGTTCATTATCCTGTTTATCAAAAACATATTGTCGTTCCTGCGCCAGAAGATCGCAAAGCTCGACGGGTTTATTACCAGGATCGAGGAACGCGCGCACCTCAAGAGCGAGGTCGTAAAGAAATACGGCGCCATCGGCCTTTGCCTGCTTGTCGCGATCCCGCTGCCGGGAACCGGCGCCTGGACGGGCGCGCTCGTCGCGGCGCTGATGGGGATGGAGCTCAAACGGGCCATGCCCACGATCGTCGTCGGCGTGCTCATCGCGGCGGCGATCATGACGGGCGTCACCTTCGGCGTCATCCATCTGACCTGAACGAACAGAATAAAAAAACTGCGTCACGTTCCCGTGACGCAGTTTTTTTGCTTTCAGTTTGCGGCCCGTCTGTACAGCTTCGTATAGCGCCGCAGCTTTTTGGCAAGCTCCGGCGTCAGCGCGTCGCTCTTCATGCGCCACTGCCAGTTGCCGGAGGCTGTGCCCGGAATGTTCATCCGCGCCTCGCGCGGCAGCTCGAGCGCGTCCTGCATCTGCAGCACGAACAGCTCGCTCGGCGTGGCCATGCCGGCGCGGATCATGCCCCAGCACCAGCCTTCTTCCTTGGTGATGTGCATATATTCCTTCGCAAAGTTCCGCGTCCTGCTGTCGAGGCAGGCGATCCAGCCGCGCACGGTCTCATTGTCGTGCGTGCCGATGTAGCAGACGCTGTGTTTGGGGCAGTTGTGCGGCATATATGGCGCGTCGCCCGTCGGATCGAAGCCGAACTCCAGCACGCGCATGCCGGGCAGACCGGAATCGGCCAGAAGCTTTTCGACCTCCGGCGTCGTATAGCCGAGGTCCTCCGCGATGAAGCGCAGCTCGTGGAACCAGGAGGTCAGCACGCCGACGAGCTCCATGCCGGGACCCTTTTTCCAGCGGCCGCGCCTTGCGGTCTCGTCGCCGTAGGGAACGGCCCAATAGCTCTCAAATCCGCGGAAGTGGTCGATGCGGATCACGTCGTAGAGCTTGCCGACGCCCTCGATCCGGCGGATCCACCAGCCGAAGCCGTCCTTCTTCATCACGTCGTAATCGTAGAGCGGGTTGCCCCAGAGCTGGCCGTCCGCGGTAAAGGGATCGGGCGGGCAGCCGGCGACCTCGACGGGCAGATTGTCCTCGTCGAGCTGGAAATATTTCGGCTCGCTCCATACGTCGGCGCTGTCGAGCGCCACGTAGATCGGCACGTCGCCGATGAACAGGATGCCCTTTTCGTGGGCGTAGGCGCGCAGCGCGTTCCACTGGCGGAAGAACAAAAACTGCAGGAATGCGTAAAACGAGACGTCGCCGGCGAGCTCACGGCCGTATTTCTTCACGGCCTCCGGCTTGCGCAGGCGGATATCCTCGTCTTCCCACTCGACCCAGCTGCGCATGCCGAAATGCGCCTTGAGCGCCATGAACAGCGCGTAGTTTTCCAGCCAAGAGGCATTTTCCGCGCGGAAAGCGGCGAACTCCGCGGCGTAGCGTTCCGCTCCGCGCTCGTAGGCCTTGCGCAGTACGGCAAAGCGGCTCACATAGATCGCGCCGTAATCGGTGCGCTCCTCGTCCGCGCCCCAGAAGAGGCCCTCGACCTCGCTTTTTTTCAGCAGCTTGTCGCGGATCAGAAGATCGAGATCGATGTAGTAGGGGTTGCCCGCAAAAGTGGAGAAGGAGGCGTAGGGACTGTCGCCGTAGCTGGTCGGCCCCAGGGGAAGCAGCTGCCAGTAACGCTGGCCGGAACGCTTGAGAAAATCTACGAACTGATAGGCGCTCCTGCCCATCGTACCGATCCCGTACGGGGAGGGGAGCGAGCTCATCGGCATCAGAACGCCGCTGGATCTATCCATGACGATCCCTCTTTCTAAACGATCATATGCGGAAAGACATGCGCTTTCCGCCAACTGATTTTACCAAGCGCAGAAGGAAAAGTCAATTGTTAACCGGGCCTTTGAAGCGGACATATTTCGCTCCCCGCACGATATATATTAGAAACGGAGGCGATGGTGATGAGCATGAACCCGAAAGCTGAGGAGGCGCTGGCGCGGCCGCACGCGCTGCAGATGGAAAACCGGGAAAAGCTGCGGCTCACGGGCGTGAGCGACGTGAACGGCTTTGACGAGAGCCTGATCGTCCTTACGACGGACATGGGCGAGCTTTCGATCCGCGGAGAGGCGCTGCATATCGACAAGATCGACCTGGACGCGGGGCTTCTGGAGCTGCGCGGGCGGATCGGCGAGCTGTGCTACGAGGAGACGGCCGCGGTCTCGCCGCTGTGGAAACGGATCTTCGGATAGCGCATGGGCGTCACGATCGGCGCACAGACGATATCCATCGCGGCCTCCGCTCTGTGCGGTCTGCTCGCGGGACTGCTTTACGATCTGCTCAGAGTCGTCCGCCGCGGCGGAGGACGAGCCCTCGGCGTGATCTGCGACCTGGTGTTCTGCCTGTTCTGCACTGGCGCGATGTTTCTCACGGGCATGGTCTTCTGCGGCGGCCGTCCGGGTTTTTGGGAGTCCTTCTCCTTTTTGGCTGTCTTCGGGCTGTATTTCTTCGGCGTGAGTCCCTCAATAACACCATTTTTTGGGAATTGCCGGGAAAAATGCGCTGTTTTCCTGAAAAAACAGCGGGAAAAGTGAAATAAACACTTCCTTTTTCGGGTGGAGTAAGCTATATTATAAATTGTTTGAGAGGTTGTGAACCTACGGGCGAAAAAACCATGTCCAGGATCATCGGGATCGTGATCGCGGCGCTGCTTGCGTACAGTCTGGTACGTTTCTGCGTCGTCAAAAGTATGTTGGAGGAGGCGGAAAACGCACGCCGGACGCTCAGTTCGGAGGTGCAGACGCTCCGGGAGGAGTCGGACGCGCTCGCGCGCGAGCTGAACTCCTGGCCGGATGACCGAGAGATCGAAAAATTGGCGCGTGAACGGCTGGGACTTGTCATGCCGGACGAAACAATTTTTTATTTTACCAATGCTGAGGATAAAGAGGGATAATATGGCACTGGAAATCGGATCAGTCGTGGAAGGCAAGATCACCAGCATCGCAAAGTTCGGCGCGTTCGTGCTGCTGCCGGAGGGCAAGAGCGGGCTCGTACATATTTCCGAGATCGCGAACGCCTTTGTCTCTGACGTGAACGAATTCGTTCAGGTGGGTCAGAGCGTTAAGGTACGCGTGCTGAACATCAGCGAAGACGGCAAGATCAATCTGTCGATCAAACGGGCGGAGGAGCAGAGCGCAGCCGCGCCCGCAAGGCCCCCGCGCGCCCCGCGCCGCCCCGAAAGCGAACGCCCCCGCGAGAACACCGCGCCCCGGATGGGCGAGGTCGCGCCGCGCAGCGAGAACCAGGAATTCGAGGACAAGCTCAAAAAATTCATGCAGGAGTCGGACAGCCGCATCGCGGACAACCGTCTGTATGCCGACCGTCCGCGCCGCGGAAGAAAACATTGACGGAGGAAGACATGAACGACTATTCCGAGCAGTACAGACAGAAGCTGACGGACGCCGCCTCTCTGGCAGCGAGAGTGGAAAGCGGCTGGGTCATCGGCATGGACACCGCGACGGCGCACACCCCGGCGATCATGAGCGCGCTCGCCGCGAGAGCGGCGCAGGGAGAGCTCAGTGACGTCAAAGTGCAGACGCTGCTTGACGTGTACCCGCTGGAATTCTATGCGGACAAGTCCCTGGACGGAAAGATCAACGGCGTGGCCTGGTTCGCGGGCGGCGGGGCAAGAAAGGCCATCAACGCCGGCTTTGCGGACTTCATCCCGAACTACTACCGCGACATCCCCGGCCTGATCCGCCGGTATTACGATTATGACGCGGTCTGCGCCTCCGTCTCGCCAATGGACGAGCACGGCTACTTCTCGCTCGGCTGCGTCTCGTCATACAGCGAGGCCATGCTCGAGAAATCCAAGCGCATCTTCATCGAAGTGAACGACTGCCAGCCCCGCGCGGTCTGCGGTCTGCAGATCCACGTCAGCCAGGTGGACGGCATCATCGAGAACAACATGCCCCTGCCGGTGCTTCCCGCGGCCAACATCGACGAGACCAGCAAGACGATCAGCGGTTTCATCGCCGAGCTGATCCCCGACGGGGCCTGCATCCAGCTGGGCGTCGGCGCGATCCCGGACGCGACGGGCATGGCGCTCAAGCAAAAGCACGATCTCGGCATCCACACCGAGATGTTCACCGACTCGATGGTCGAGCTGATCGAGTGCGGCGCGGTGAACAACAGCAAAAAGCAGATCCACCGCGGCGTGTCGGTCACGACCTTCGCCTTCGGCTCGCAGCGCATCTACGACTACATCAACGACAACCCCGCCATCGCGCTCATGCCGGTGGACTACGTCAACGATCCGAACGTCATCTGCCGCAACGACAACATGATCTCCATCAACGCCGCCCTCGAGGTGGACTTTTGGGGCCAGGTCTGCGCCGAGAGCGTCGGCACGAAGCACATGTCCGGCTCCGGCGGGCAGATCGACTATGTCCGCGGCGCGACGCAGTCGAAGGGCGGCAAGAGCTTTATCGCCTTCTCCTCCACGGCCAAGGGCGGTGCGATCAGCAAGATCAAGTCCACCCTCACGCCGGGCGCGGTCTGCACGACGAGCAAGAACGACGTGGACTACATCGTCACCGAGTTCGGCGTGGCGCATCTGCGCGGCCAGAGCCTGGCGAGCCGTACTCGCCAGCTCATCGCCATCGCGCACCCCGATTTCCGCGACCAGCTGACGTTTGAAGCCAGGCAGCGCGGCATCATGATCTGAGCTTTACATGCAAACGCGGCAGGGAAGTCCCTGCCGCGTTTTTCATACTTGATAGTTTTCAGAGATAATGATAAAATATACCAGTTAGATCTTTGTTCTGACTGACATATCTCTGAGATTTGTGGAGGAAAAGCACATGATCGCGATCGGAAGCGACCACGGCGGATTTGAACTCAAGCAGGAGATCATGGCCCACCTGGAAAAGCGCGGCCTCGAATACAAGGACTTCGGCACCTACACGCCGGAGAGCTGCGACTATCCCGTGTACGGCAAAGCGGTGG
Source organism: uncultured Eubacteriales bacterium (assembly GCA_900319935.1). GTDB lineage: Bacteria > Bacillota > Clostridia > Oscillospirales > Oscillospiraceae > Limivicinus. The sequence continues at coordinate 10,866 of ONQJ01000036.1, forward strand.
CCCGCGCCGTCGCCTCCGGCGCGTGCGACAGGGGCATCATCATCTGCGGGACGGGCATCGGCATCTCGATCACGGCCAACAAGATCCCCGGCATCCGCGCCGCGCTCTGCACCGACTGCTTCTGCGCCGAGGCGACGAGACTGCACAACGACGCCAACATCCTCGCGCTCGGCGGCCGCGTCGTCGGCCCCGGCCTGGCGCTGAAGATCGTCGACACCTTCCTCGACACGCCTTTTTCCGGCGACGAGCGCCACAAGAGAAGGATCTCCATGATAGAGGATTAAGAGGTTTCCCATGGCCAGAAACGCGGAATTTTACAAAGGCAGCAAAAAGAAAAAAAGCCATTATTACGTGATCGTCGCCGTGGCGGTCGCGCTGATCGCGCTGCTGGTGGTGCTGTTTTACAGTATGCAGAAGTACGCCGTCATCACCAAGGACGAGGTCAAGGTCGTTCTGCCCTTCCTGGAGGGGGAGAGCGCGGCGGCCTCCGGCGGCACTCTGAGCGAAGATGACGCGCCGATCGAGCATACCACGGTCGAGATCCGTTTCGACCAGGCGGATTATTCGAGCATCCAGCCCATCGCCCGTACGGACGTGAAGGCTGTGCGCGCGATCTACGTTCCGCATGAGAACATCACGCTCGAAAAGCTGGAGGAATACGCCGCCCGTCTGCAGACCGGCAACGCGCTGATGCTGGAGATGAAGCCCCGCAGCGGCAACCTGATGTGGTATTCCCGCTCCAGCGCCGCCGTCGGCTACGGCCTGTCGATCGAAAACGAGGTCACCAACTCGATCCAGCGCTATGTGGACATGCTCAAGGCCAAAAACGTCTACCTCGTGGCGAAGATCAGCTGCTGCGTGGACGAGCGCTTTCCTTCTTACAGCACGCTCGTCGCGCTCAAGACGGCCTCGGGCATGAACTACTACGACGAGACCGGCATGTGGCTCGATCCCTTCAGCCAGAAGGTGCGCGACTATGTGGTCGAGATGGCGGGCGAGCTCTACGACATCGGTTTTGACGAGGTCGTGCTGGCCGATCTGCGGCACCCCGTGCCGGATCCCGAGAGGGGAGAGGTCGAATTCCTCTACAACGCCGAGATGTCCACCACGCCCACCCCCGAGGGCGGTATCTGCGGCTTCGCCATCAGCGTGGCCCAGCGTCTGGCCGACCGCGAGGACGGCAAAGCGCTGTCGATCTACAGCTACACGCCCGTTTCTCTCGTCAAGCTCGACCAGGGCACGGGGCAGAACACGCCCCTGTTCTTCAAGCTGTTCGATCGCGTGTACTATGAGACCGACCGCGGCACGTACACCTACAATCTGCAGGACGTGACGCACTCGATCTCCGAAGCCGACGCCGCGCGGCGCTTTGTTCCGGTCGTGGTGAACTACCTGCCGGACAACCCCGACAAGATTTCCTGGGTCCTGATCGACAAGGAAGAGTGATAAAAAGAAAAAAAGGGGCTGTGAAAAAAAGCAGGAAGAAACCTGCGGCTTTTCACAGCCTCACTTTTTTTGCTGCTTACTGGAAGAAAAAACCTGCTGGAGAGCACAATA
>ONQJ01000083.1 GCA_900319935.1 uncultured Eubacteriales bacterium
GCATCTACCACGTTATGCTGCGGGGGATCAACCAACAGCAGATATTTGAAGACGAAGAAGACTATCTTCGTTTTCTGTCGGTTCTGCGGGAATGCAAAGAAGTGAGCGAGTACAAGCTCTATGCCTACTGCTTGATGGGAAACCATGTTCATCTCCTTTTGCAGGAAGGAAAAGAGCCTCTTGATTTGATCTTCAAACGCATTGGCAGCCGATTTGTTTATTGGTACAATCTGAAATATCAGCGAGTCGGCCATCTATTTCAGGATCGGTATAAAAGCGAACCCGTGGAAACAGAAGCGTATTTTCTCACGGCATTACGCTATATCCTTCAAAACCCAATGAAGGCAGGGCTTGAGGAAACACCGGGGACTTATGGCTGGAGCAGTTACGCCAGCTATGCCGGAAGATCTGACGGACTGACTGATTCTGAGATGGCAATCGATCTGCAGGGCGGCAAGGATCATCTGCTTGCCTATTTATCAGAGAGAAACGAAGATCGGTTGATGGATGTAGCAGAGCGGAAGCCGGGACTGACAGACGAGCAGGCAAAGACGATCATGAAGATGCGACAGTGCGTCTGCCTTTCAGGGGCTCGCAGCGAAACGGCAGAAAGAAGTCCTTTCCAAGATGCTTGAAAAAGGAGTCTCAGTACGTCAGGCGGCACGAATGACCGGTGTGCCGAAAACGACAGTCGCAAGGTGCAGCGGATAACGTGCGAACAATGGGACAAGGAACCGTCCCCTGTCCCACCAGCCGGCGTGAGCAGCGGCCAGAGGGCAGAAAGCCGCATTCCGCCGCTGCAAACAGGAGAAAACGTATGAAAACACTTTTCAAAAGGATACTTGAAACAGGGAAAAACAAAGCCGGATCGAAGGCCGACGGCCCCCGCCCGGCCCTCGCAGAGGCGGAAGCCGGAGCGGCAGTGGGGATAGAGATCCGTGCCGAGCGGGACAGCGTATGCATGGGAGACGACGTTTTAGCGCCCAATGCGGAGGATCTCTTTTTCTTTCCCAGCGAGGGGGTCGACGCTCTGATGCGGCGGCTCTGCACCTATGTTCCGCAGATGAGGAACGTGGTCTGGGAGGTCGTATGCGAGAGAAAGACCCTTGGGTACTTGTTCTCGGATGAGAGCGGGCAATATCGATATGAGACGACGGACGGGAACGGCAGCGTTTCCGAACTGCCTTCCCGCAGCGTGTTTTGCAGGTATTATTACGATAAGCGCGAGTATTCCAGGGAGCGCTTTCCGGACTGCGCAACGCTCCTGGAGAGAGTCAAGGCGGCAAAAAGAGATAGAGTGAACACAGGGGTCGCTTCCCTGTGTTCTCATGAAAAGACAGAATAAAACAAGACGCGGGGAGAAATCCACTCCCTGCGTCTTGTTTGCTCCAGGCTAAATTCTAAAAACTGAAAACCAGAAACTAGAAACTACACCTGCATCTGCCGCTGCAGCTCGCGCCTCAGGCGCTCGATGATCTTTTTCTCGAGGCGGCTGATGTAGCTCTGCGAGATGCCCAGCAGATCGGCCACCTCCTTCTGCGTGTACTCGCGCCCGTCGGGCAGGCCGAAGCGCAGCGAGATGATCTCCCGCTCGCGCTCGCCCAGCGCGGAGACGGCCTCGCGCAGCATGCGCTTTTCCGCGTCGTCCTCGAGCGGGCGCGAGACCTCGTCGCCGTCCGTGCCGAGGATGTCCGAGAGCAGCAGCTCGTTGCCGTCCCAGTCGGTGTTGAGCGGCTCGTCGAAGCTCAGCTCGCCGCGCCGCGAGGCCGTCTTGCGCAGCACCATCAGGATCTCGTTTTCGATGCAGCGCGAGGCGTAGGTCGCCAGCTTGATGTTCTTCGAGGCGTTGAAGGTGTTCACGGCCTTTATAAGGCCGATCGTGCCGATCGAGATCAGGTCCTCGATGTTCACGCCGGTGTTTTCAAAATGCTTGGAGATGTAGACGACCAGGCGCAGGTTGTGCTCGATGAGCAGCGAGCGCGCCGCCTCATCTCCCCGCTCGAGCGCGGCGAGAGCGGCGGCCTCTTCCTCCTTCGACAGCGGAGGGGGCAGCACGTCGCTCCCGCCGATGTAAAAAACCGACGGCGGCTCGATGCCGAGGATCGAGAAGATGCTCTCGCGCAGAAAAGCGATTTGCGGTTTACATAACATAAATACCTCCAAGAAAAAACGAATGATATTGTCCGCAAGGCGACGAGGACGATACCGTCCCCCGCTTGCCTAAAGTATCCCTTCGTGGCCCTCGCCGGAGGCAGAGGGCGAGAGCGCCACGAGCAGATCGCGCCTCTCCTCGCCGCCGACCGTGAGCGAATCCGGACGGAAGGCGACGAGCAGGCCGCGCGAATCAAGAGCGGAAAAGGGGACGAGCCGTAGCCTGCCGCGCAGCACGTCGAGCTCGCCCGCGGCCGCGAGGAGCTCGCCCGGGTCGCGCAGCGAGAAAAGCGCGGCGTATTCCCCGAACACGCCGCGCAAGGCGGCGGGGGAGACGATCATCACGCGCTCGTCCGTGACGGGGTCGCGCAGGGAGTTGCCCGTGTCCACGAGCGCGCGGAAGCGGACGCCGCGGCCCAGGAAGCGCAGCTCGACGGGCAGGATCTCGCGTTCGCGCTTCCCGGCCGCGCCGCGCAGCAGCAGCTCGAAGAGCGTCCAGAAGAGCGTGAAGCTGAACACCAGCAGCCCGGGCGAGAGCGCGAGCGAGCCGCCCGCGCGCAGCGCAAGCGCCCACACCGCCCCGCCGAGCGCGGCGGAGAGGGCAAGAAAGGCCGCGCAGAGCCGCCGGAAGTCCCGCAGCCCCCCGAAGGCGCAGAGACACAGCGCGGCCGCGCCGAGCAGCTTTCCGCCCGGCGAGGAGAAAAAGGAAAGGCCCGCCGCCGCCGCGACGGCCCACAGGCCGCCGAGCAGCGCCGCGAGCGCGCAGCGCCCGCGCCGCAGCGGCGCCGAGCACAGCCGCATCGACGTCAGACAGATCAGATAGTCCGCGCAGGCGTTTATCGCAAAGCAGGTGTCGACCCAAACGATCCTCATGGGGAGAGTATACGCCTCCCGCCCCGTTGATTTTGTCATTTGCGGGCAGCGCCGCGTTCCGCCCCGCTCCCGCCGGAGGGACGGCGGAGCTATGCTTTTTCGACGGGAAGGGGCCCGGATGCGAAATAAGGAATTGTCAAAAGGACGAGGCTGTGGTAAAATCGATTGGAATGAGCGGAAACGAGGAATACGGAAACATGTGGTTCACTTTTGCCATCATCGCGCTGCTCTGCTGGAGCGGCTCGGACCTGTTCTCCAAGATCGGCTGCCAGGACGCCGAGGATAAATACAGCCACCTGAAAATGGTCATGGCCGTCGGCGTCGTCATGGGCCTGCACGCGGCCTGGGAGATCTTCTTCAAGGGCGTGGAAGTCAACGCTCATGTCTTTCTGACCTATCTGCCGGTCTCGGCGCTGTACATCCTCTCGATGGCGATCGGCTATCTCGGATTGCGCTACATCGAGCTGTCGATCTCCTCGCCGATCTGCAATTCCTCCGGCGCGCTCGTCGCGGTGCTGACGCTCATCACCGTCGGCGTCGGAGACGACCTGCCTCCCGTCGCGCTCGTGGCCGTGGCGCTGGTGTGCATCGGCGTGATCGCCCTCGGCTTCGTCGAGGCCAACGAGGACGAGGAGCTGCGCGCGAAACGCCAGGAGGCCTCGAACCACCGCTACGCCAAAAGCTGGATCGCCCTCGCGATCCCCGTGGTCTACTGTCTGCTCGACGCGCTGGGCACCTTTGCCGACAGCCGCGTGCTCGAGGTCCTCGACGAGGAGAGCGCGAACTGCGCCTATGAGCTGACCTTCCTCGCCGTCGGCGTCCTGTGCGCGATCTGGGTGCTGGGCGTGAAGAAGCAGAAGCTCATCCCGAAGATGGAAGTCCCCAAATACACCGGCGCGATCTTCGAGACCGCCGGACAGTTCTTCTACATCTACGCGCTCGCCGACAGCGAGCATGTGGCCTTCGCCGCGCCGATCATCTCGGCCTACTGTGTGGCCAGCGTCGTGTGGAGCCGCATCTTCCTGAAGGAAAAGCTCTCTTTGAAGCACTATCTCTCGATCGCGACCGTGGTTGCGGGCATCGTGATCCTGGGTATACTCGACATATAAAGCAAACGATAAGGAGCGGATGAACATGGCTATCGCTTACAAGCGCGTCCTCATCAAGATCAGCGGCGAGGCGCTCGCCGCCGAAAAGAAGACTGGCTACGACTTTGCCTTCGTCAGCGCGGTCTGCGAGCAGGTAAGGAAATGCGTCGCGCTCGGCGCCGAGGTCGGCATCGTGGTCGGCGGCGGTAACTTCTGGCGCGGCGTCAAGGACGGCGCGGGCAGGATCGAGCGCGTCAGCGCCGACAGGATGGGCATGCTCGCCACGGCCATCAACAGCATCGCGCTCGGCGACGTGCTCTCCCAGTGCGGCGTGAAGGCGAAGGTGCTCACCGCGGTGGACATCCAGGGCGTGGGCGAGCGCTACGACGCCAAAAAGGCGATCGAATACCTCGAGAGCGGCTGCGTCGTGATCTTCGGCTGCGGCACGGGCCATCCCTTCTTCTCCACCGACACCGCGGCCGTGCTGCGCGCGGCGGAGGTGCACGCCGACGCGATCCTGCTGGCCAAGAACATCGACGGCGTATACAGCGACGACCCGCGCAGGAACCCCGACGCGGTGAAATACGACGAGATCAGCTACGCCGACGTGCTCGCGCAGCGTCTCGCGGTCATGGACTCCACGGCCACGAGCCTGGCGATGGACAACGACATCCCCGTCATCGTCTTCGCGCTGGCCGAGCAGGACAGCATCCTGCGCGTCCTGCAGGGCGAAAAGCTCGGAACTCTGGTAAAGTAAACACTTTTCATACACATTCTTTCAAACGGAGGGAACGACATGTCTGACTACAAAGAATTCGAAGACAAGATGAAAAAGACCTGCGACGCGCTGACCACGCAGTTCGCGACCATCCGCGCCGGCCGCGCCAACGCCGCCGTCCTCGACCAGATCACGGTGGACTACTACGGCTCGCCCACGCCCATCAACCAGGTGGCCTCCATCGGCAGCCCCGACCCGCGCTCGCTGCTGATCCAGCCCTGGGACGGCTCGATCCTCAAGGGCATCGAGAAGGCCATCCTCTCTTCCGATCTCGGCATCCATCCGCAGAACGACGGGCGCATGATCCGCCTGGTCTTCCCCCCGCTGACCGAGGAGCGCCGCAAGGAGCTCATCCGCCAGACCAAGAAGTACGGCGAGGAGGCCAAGGTCGCCGTCCGCAACATCCGCCGCGACGCGATCGACAAGTTCAAGAAGCAGCAAAAGGCCTCCGACATCACCGAGGACGACTACAAGATCGCCGAGAAGGATGTCCAGAAGCTGACGGACGACTACATCAAGGAGATCGACAAGATCACCGAGCGCAAGGACAAGGAACTGAGCGAGATCTGATGGGAGAGAAGAACATCTCGACGGGGGGAGCGGAAAAGCCCGCTCCTCCCCGCCATATCGCGATCATTCTCGACGGCAACGGCCGCTGGGCCAAGCGCCGCGGTCTGCCCCGCACGGCGGGCCACGCCGTGGGCTCGGAGAACTTCCGCAAGATCGCGACCTACTGCAGAAACATCGGCGTGGAGTACCTCACGGTCTACGCCTTCTCCACCGAGAACTGGAAGCGCCCCGAGGACGAGGTCAAAACGATCATGCGTCTGCTGGGGAAATATCTCCACGAGGCTATCGACACGATGGAGCGCGACCACATCAAGATGAAGGTCCTCGGCAACGTCGCGGGTCTGCCGCAGGAGCTGCGCGAACTCGTGGCCAAGACCGACGAGATCTCGTCGCGCTATGAGGGCTTCCAGGCCAATATCTGTCTCAACTACGGCGGCAGGGACGAGATCGTCCGTGCCGCGATGCGCTATGCCGCCGACCTCAGGGACGGCAAAGCGCCGGAGGAGATCGGCGAAGCCGAGTTCGGGAGCTATCTCTATTCCGCCGGCATCCCCGACCCGGAGCTGCTGATCCGCCCCGGCGGGGAGGAGCGCATCTCCAACTTCCTGCTGTGGCAGTGCGCTTACAGCGAATTTTATTTCACCGACGTGCTCTGGCCGGACTTCACGACGGAGGAGCTTGACAAGGCGATCGTGGAATACCATCGGCGCGACCGCCGCTTCGGTGCGGTCAAATGAGCGTCCGCGAGCGCCTGGAGGCGCTTTCCGACGCGAAGAACGCCGATTTCGTCGCGTCCCTCACGCCCGACGTGCCGCGCGGGAAGATCCTCGGCGTACGCTTTCCGGCGCTGCGCGCGCTGGCAAAGGAGCTGCGGGGAACGCAGGAGGCGGCGGACTTTCTCGCCGCGCTGCCGCACGAGACCTTCGAGGAGAACAATCTCCACGCCGTGCTGCTGTCCGGGATACGGGATTATGATGCGCTGCTCGCCGCGCTCGAGGCCTTTCTGCCCTTCGTGGACAACTGGGCAACTTGCGACGCACTGCGGCCCGCGGCGGTCAAAAAACATCTTGCGGATTTCGAGCGCGTGATCGGGGGCTATCTCGCCTCGGAGCATCCCTACACCGTGCGCTTCGGCATCGAGATGCTGATGGCGTATTATCTCGGCGAGGCCTTCGACCCCGGGCAGCTTGAGCGGGTCGCGGCGATCCGCTCGGAGCATTACTATGTGCGCATGATGCAGGCCTGGTACTTCGCCACGGCGCTCGCCAAGCAGTACGAGAGCACGCTCCCCGTGCTTGAGGAGAGAAAGCTTGAGAAGTGGACGCACAACAAGACGATCCAGAAGGCCTGCGAGAGCTATCGCGTGAGCGAGGAGAGAAAAGCGTATCTGAAAACGCTCAAAGAAAAATAAAGAGGAATCGTTATGGTATCATCCGTTTCCATACTCGGCTGCACCGGCTCGATCGGGCGGCAGACCGCCGCCGTGGCGGAGCACCTGGGGCTGCGCGTCGCGGCGCTGAGCGCCCAGAGAAAGATCGATCTTTTGGAGGAGCAGACGAGGAAGTTCAGACCCTCCTTCGTCGCGGTCTACGACGAGGAGGCGGCGAAGCGCTTCCGCGTCGCCGTGGCCGACATGGACGTACGCGTCGGCAGCGGGCTT
>ONQJ01000040.1 GCA_900319935.1 uncultured Eubacteriales bacterium
GTCCTGGCGGAGAAAACGGTGCTCTGCAACGCGACCGGCGCCTACGGCCTCGCCGTTTCCGAGCACGCCTTCGCCATGACGCTGATGCTGATCAAAAAGCTCCACCTGTACCGCAGCTCCCAGCTCAGCTCCCGCTGGGAGGACCACGGGATGGTCTCGTCCCTCAACGGAGCGACCGTGCTGGTCGTGGGCCTGGGCGATATCGGGCTGAGCTACGCAAGGCTCGTGAAGGCCATGGGCGCGAGGGTGATCGGCGTGAAGCGCCGCGGCGGTCCCTGCCCGGAGGGCGTGGACGAGCTGGTCCTGACGGAGGAGATCGACCGCGTCCTGCCGCAGGCGGACGTTGTCATGTCCGTCCTCCCGAGCACGAAGGAGACCGCGTACTTCTACACGGCCGAGCGCTTCGGGCGGATGAAGAACAGCGCCGTTTTCGTCAACTGCGGGCGCGGCAACGCCGTGTCGGGCGAGGTCCTGCTGCAGGCGCTGCGCAGCGGCGAGATCGCGGCGGCCGCCGTCGACGTGTGCGAGACCGAGCCGCTTCCGTCCGACAGCCCGCTGTGGCGGGAGGAAAAGCTCGTGATCACGCCGCACGTGGCGGGCAATTTCCACCACGCCTCGATCTACGAGGGCATCATCGACATCGCGCTGGAGAACTTTGCAAACTATCTCGGCGGCAGGCCGCTGCGGAACGTCGTCGACCTCTCGACCGGCTATAAACGGTAAAGAGCCGACCGCGAACGGCCCGGAAAGGAAGGATGGAACATGCTGCTTTTAATCCCCCTGTGCCTCGCTCTGGCCTGGCTTTTCCTCCGTCAGGAGAGCCGGGAAAAATACGTGCCGGCGGTCCTGCTCAAGGGCTTGGCCTCGTGCTGCTTCGTGCTGCTCGGCCTTCTGGCCTCCCCCGGAACGCCTCTTGCCCGCCTGATCGTGCTCGGCCTCGTGCTGGGCTGCGCCGCGGACGTGCTGCTCAATCTCCGCTGGGTCTTTGAAAAGAAGGGAAAGCTGATCTTTCTCGTCGGGATACTGGTGTTCCTCGGCGGGCACATTCTGTATCTCGCCGCGGTGCTGCCGCTGTGCGGGAACAGGCTGGCGATCTTCCTCGCCGGCGCGGCGCTGACGGCGCTGCTGATGAGCCGGATCTTCAAGCGCATCAGCGCGGAGAAGGCCTTCAAGATCTTCGGCGTGGTCTACATCGGCGCGATCGTGCTGCTCAACTGCGTCGCCGTCGCCAACCTGCTCGCCGCGCCCTCGGCCTTCACCGGCCTGTTCGCGGCGGGAGCGGTCTTCTTCCTGGTGAGCGACGTCGTGCTGATCCTCAACACCTTCGGGAGCGAGACGAAGCAGAGCCTGCGCGTGACGAACGTGATGCTCTACTACGTCGGGCAGCTCCTCATCGCGCTGAGCCTGCTCTTCGCCGGCGGGCTGTAAATAAGGAAAGCGCCCCGCGCTCCGTGTCCCGGAGGCGGGGATAAACGGATATAAAACGACAAGGAGGAATGGCAATTGGACAGGCAATATGACATCATCGTCATCGGCGCCGGCAACGGCGGGCTGTCGGCGGCGGCTTCCGCCTGCAGCCGCGGCTTCAGGACGCTGCTGATCGAGCAGCACAATCTGCCCGGCGGCTTCGCTACGAGCTTCCGCCGCGGCCGCTTCGAGTTCGAGCCCGCCCTGCACGAGCTCTGCGACGTCGGCGAGCCGGACGCGCGCGAGGAGGTCGGCGCGCTGATCGACTCCTACGGCGCGAAGGTGGACTGGGTCAGGCTCCCGGAGGCCTACCGGCTGATCATCTGCGGCGAGGGCGAGGAGAAGATCGACGCGGTCATGCCCTTCGGAAAAGAGGCCTACATCGACAAGATGGAGGAATACGTCCCCGGCAGCCGCGAATCCATGGAGAAGTTCTTCTATCTGGCGGACTGCATCATGGCCGCCAACGCCGCCGTGGCCGCCGCGGGCGGGAAAGCGGACCCGAAGGTCATGATGAAGGAGCACCCGGACTTCCTCAAGTGCGCCAACTATCCCACGGCGGTCGTTCTCCGCAAGCTGAAAATGCCGCTCAAGGCGCAGAAGATCCTCTCGGCCTACTGGTGCTACATGGGCGTGAACATGGAGGATCTGGAGTTCGGCTTTTACGCGGCGCTGGTGCATAAGTACATCGTGAACGCCGCGTATATCCCGCGCTACCGCTCGCACGAGCTCTCGGTCGCGATGGACAGGACGATCCGCGAGAGAGGCGGCACGATCCTGTACAACACGCTCGCCACGAAGATCCTGATGGAGAAGGGCGCTCCCGTCGGCGTGGAGACGACGCACGGCACGTTTTATGCCCGCCACATCATCCCGGACATCTCGCCCAACGCCGTGTTCGGCGACATGATGGACGGCGGCAGAGACCTGCCCGAGGCCCATATCCGCGCGGTCAACGCCCGCAAGATCGGCGGACGCGGCTACTGCGTCTACGTCGGTCTGAACAGGACGGCCGAGGAGCTGGGCGTGCGCGAATACAGCTACTTCATCAGCGAGCTGTCCGACACCGTGAAGGAGCAGGAGCTCGCCGGCACCTTCCGCGAGCACCCGATGCAGGCCACGATCTGCCTCAACCACGCGATCCCCGACTGCTCGCCCCCGGGCACCTGCATCATGAGCTTCACCACCTTCTTCATGAAGGACATCTGGTCCGGCGTGACCGAAAAAGAGTATGTGGCGAAGAAGCGCGAGGTCGCCGAGAAGCTGATCCGCGATTTCGAAAAGGCCACCGGCACGAGCATCCTGCCCTATATCGAGGAGATCGAGATCGCCTCGCCCGCGACGCTGGCCCGCTACGCCATGGTGCCGCAGGGCGCGATGTACGCCTATTCCTGCGGCGAGGGCGACGGGCTGATGGCGCGCCTGCAGATGCTCGACGAGGATCAGCGCGTGAAGAACATCCGCTTCGCCGGCGGCTACGGCCCGCGCCTCTACGGATACAGCTCGACCTATATGGGCGGCGACATGGCCGTGAAGCTGACGATGAAGGACATGAAGGAGGAGAATGATGAAAAAGTTTAATTTTCATGTGAAGCCCATCGGTCTCCTCGACATGCTGCATTTCAAGAAGATGGTCCCCCGCAGACGGGCGATCCTGCAGAGCGGCTCGCTCGAGCCCATCACGGCCGTCTACGGCGTGAACCGCCTGGCGCAGTCGCTGCACCCGAAGCAGCAGAAAGCCGTCGTGGCCGCGATCATCCCGCGCAAGGACGCGAAGACCTATGTGCTCAAGGCCGACAAGCTCGCCTATTTCCGCGCCGGGCAGTACGTGTCCGTCAAGCTGAAGATCGGCGGCGCGGTCACGGCCAGGCCCTACACCCTGGCGGCCTCGCCCGCGCGCGCGCTCGAGGGCGAGTATGAGATCACCGTGAAGAAGGCGCAGGACGGCTTCGTCTCCGACTACATCCTCGCGAACTGGGAAGTCGGGACCGAGGTCACGCTCTCCGGCCCGGAGGGCCCCTTCAGCTATGAGCCGCTGCGCGATGAAAAGGAGGTCGTCGGCCTCGCGGGCGGCAGCGGCATCACGCCCTTCATGTCCATGGCCCGCGCGATCGCCGACGGGACCGAGGACTTCCGCCTGACGCTGCTCTACGGCAGCAGGACGAAGGCGGACATCCTCTACGCCGACGAGCTCGAAGAGCTCTGCGCCGCGACGGACAAGCTCAGGGTCGTCCACGTGCTCAGCGAGGAGAAGGCCGAGGGCTTCGAGCACGGCTTCATCGACGCGGAGCTGATCCAGAAATACGCGCCGGAGAACTACACGCTCTATATCTGCGGCCCGCGCGCCATGCACGATTTCCTTGCCCATGAGATCCCCGGGCTCGACCTGGACGAAAAGCACGTCCGCCGCGAGTTCGTCCCCGCGCCGGCTTCGCCGACGTATTTCGGGAGCTACACGTCCGACGCCTCAAAGGTCTTCACGCTGAAGCTGCGCTTCCTCGGCGAGGAAAAGGAGCTCCCGCTGCGCGCGGACGAGCCGATCCTCACCGCGATCGAGCGCGCCGGGATCGCCGCGCCGTCCCGCTGCCGCAGCGGCGAGTGCGGCTGGTGCCGCTCGCGCCTCATCGGCGGCGAGGTCTTCATCCCCGACTCGATGGACGGCCGCCGTCTGGCCGACGCCGGGGCGGGCTATATCCACCCCTGCAGCAGCTGGGCCCTCTCGGACCTCGAGCTGGAGATCTTCCCGGAATAACACGGATATCGGACGGAAAGGCCGAAGAGGTTTCCGCCGGCAGCCGGGAAAAACGAAACAAAAAGGAAAGCACAGCCCGCTGGCTGTGCTTTCCTTTTGTTCGAAGGGCTCAGAGCTCGAAATAGCGCGCGGCGTTTCGGAAGCATACGCCCTCGACGATCGCGCGCAGGGCCTTCCCCGCCGCGGCGGAGGGAGACTGAGCGCTTGCTTTTTGCCCCGCGCACGGGTATAATCGGTACAGAAAAAACGAAGGACGGGAGGGGACCGGCATGGTGGAGAACGGCGCGTGCTGCTGCGGAGGCGGCCGGAACAACAAAAAGAAAAACTGCCTCGTCTGCGGCAAGCCGCTGATCTACTTCGAGGAGGAAAAGCTGCTCGAGTGCCGGCTCTGCCATCGGCGCAAGAGCGCCAACGCCGCCTGCGAGGACGGGCACTTCATCTGCGACGAGTGCCACGCCGGCGGCGGCGCGGAGATCCTGGAGCTGCTGCTGCGCAGCGAGGAGAAGGACCCCGTCGCGCTCTTCCTGCGCCTGTGCGAAATGCCGGAGGTGCACCTCCACGGCCCGGAACACCACAGCATCATCCCCTGCGTGCTGCTGACGGCCTATCACAACTGCGGCGGCGAGCTCGATCTTGCGCGCGCGCTGCGCGAGGCATGGAAGCGCGGACAGAAAACGGCCGGCGGCGCCTGCGGCTTTCAGGGCGTCTGCGGGGCCGCGGCCGGCGCGGGCGTCTTCGCCAGCATCGTCAGCGGCGCCTCGCCCATGACGCCGGAGCAGTGGGCCATCCCGCAGAAGCTCGCGGCGCAGTGCCTGGAGAAAAACGCCGAGATCGGCGGCCCGCGCTGCTGCAAGCGCACGGGACGTATCGCGATCGAATGCGCGGCGGCCTTTTCGGAAAAGGAATTCGGCGTCGCGATGCCCGTCAGCCGCCCGCGCTGCGGCTTCTCACCGTGGAATACCGAATGCATCCGCGAGCGCTGCCCCTATTTCGGGGACGCGCGGGAGGCGCGGACGATCCGCCAAACGCGCTCGGTCTGTCCGGTCTGCCTGAAAAACCTGCCCGCCGCCCTCGTGCGGGAGGGGGACGGACGCATCTTTCTGGAAAAACGCTGCGCCGAGCACGGAGCGTTCCGCACGCTCGTCTGGTCCGGCGCGATCGACTTTAAGAAATGGCTGCGCGAAGAGCGGCCCCTCCCGCCCGGGCAGGGCCTGCGTTGCCCCGGAGACTGCGGCCTGTGCGCCGAGCATGAGTCGGGCAGCTGCTGCGTGCTGCTGGAGGTGACGCGGCGCTGCGACCTGCGCTGCCGCTTCTGCTTCGCCCGCGGCGGCGAGGCTGCGGACGAGCCCGCGCTCGACGAGCTCAAGGCCGCCGTGGACGACATCGTGCGGCAATGCGGCGGCGTGCTGCTGCAGCTCTCCGGCGGCGAGCCGACGCAGCGCGACGACCTGCCGGAGCTGGTGCGCTATGCCAAGGAGGCGGGCTGCTCCTACGTGCAGCTCAACACCAACGGCCTGCGGCTCGCGCGCGAGCCGGACTACGCCGCGCGCCTGGCCGCGGCGGGCCTCGACATCGTGTTCCTGCAGTTCGACGGCACGCGCGAGGATATTTACGAGATGCTGCGCGGCGCGCCGCTGCTCGCACAGAAGAAAAAAGCGATCGAGGTCTGCGGCGCGCTGCGCCTCGGCGTGACGCTGGTGCCCACGGTGGTGCGCGGCGTCAACGACGACGATCTCGGCGAGCTGGTGAAACTGGCCGTGTCGCTCGCGCCCGCCGTGCGCGGCATCCATTTCCAGCCCGTGTCCTACTTCGGCCGCTACCCCGCGATGCCGGACGGGACAGAGCGCTATACGCTCGATCAACTCATGCGCGATATCGCCGATCAGGCGCTCGTCCCGAGCGGGAGCTTCATGCCCTCGCGCTGCGACCATCCGCTCTGCGGCTTCCACGCGAATTACCTCATCGGACCGGACGGGACGCTGCGCCCCCTGAGCGCGCTCTCGCACTCCTCGCCGGAGCGCGGCAGCGCGCGCGACAACCGCGAGTACGTCGCCCGCCACTGGCGCCGCGCGCCGGACGAGGAGCCGCCGGAGAGCCTCGGCGCGGAAGAGATGGACTTCGACAGCTTCCTTTACCGCGTGCGTCATCAGAGCCTGACCCTGTCGGCCATGGCCTTCCAGGACGCGATGAACCTCAACCTCGAGCGTCTGCACCGCTGCACGCTGCACGTGTACGACGCCGGAAAGATAAAGCCCTTCTGCGCCAAATACCTCTCGCCCGTCGGAGAGACGGACGGGAACTGAAAAGAGGAAAAGAGAACATGCTCGTACCCGTATTGCTGTTTCTGCTCGGCTTCGCGCTGCTCATCAAGGGCGGCGACTGGTTCGTCGACGGCTCCGTCGGCATCGCCCACCGCTTCCGTCTGCCGGAGCTGCTCATCGGCGCGACCGTCGTTTCCATCGGCACCACGCTGCCGGAGGTCATGGTCTCCTCGCAGGCGGCCGCGGAAGGCATCGCCGGCATCTCCTACGGCAACGCCATCGGCTCGGTCATCTGCAACACGAGCCTGATCGCCGCGCTCACCGTGGCGATCCGTCCCGGCAGGGTCGATCCGAAGACCTTCCGCCTGCCGACGGTGTTCTTCTTTCTCGCCGCGCTCAGCTACGCCGTGATCGCCTGGACGATGGGACGCTTCGACCGCTGGATCGGCGTCTGCTATCTCTGCGTGTTCGTCGGCTATATGATCCTTTCGACCGTGCAGATGAAAAAGCACCCCGAGCTCGCCGAAGAGGACGCGGCGGAGGAGAGCGGGGAACAGCCGCTTTGGAAGGATCTGCTGGCCCTCGTCGTCGGCGCGGCAGCCATCGCGATCGGCGCGCGCTTCCTCGTCGACAACGGGACGAAGATCGCCGCCGCGCTCGGCGTGCCGGACAGCGTGATCGGACTGACGATGGTCGCCCTCGGCACCAGCCTGCCGGAGCTGATCACCGCCATCACCAGCCTGGCCAAGGGCCACGGCGCGCTCTCGCTCGGCAACGTCATCGGCGCGAACCTGTTCAACATCGTGCTGGTCAGCGGCATGGCGATCACGATCTCGCCCTTCGCCGTCCCGGCGGAAAAGACGATCGCGGGCTTCAATTCCAGCCTGATCGTCGATCTGCCGGTGATGCTCGCCGTCATGGCGATCCTCTGTCTGCCGCCGCTGCGCCGCGGGAAGATGGCCAGGTGGCAGGGTGTGCTGCTGCTGTGCGTTTACGCGGCCTTCACGGCGTATCAGTTCCTGTCCTGAAAAGCATAAAGCAAAGCGAAGCCCCGGGCAGATGCCCGGGGCTTCGCTTTGCTTTCCCTATCGGTATTCGACCGTCAGCGTCTCGCCGTCGCTGCGGATGCGCACCGCGCCGAGGCGGGTGAGATAGGTCTCGACGCCCGCGGTGTCCAGCGCCTTCATCGTGGAGGAGGCCTCCGGCGCGGCGGACGAGCAGGTGATCACGGCCCAGCGCGGCTTCACCGCGGCCAGCAGCGCGTCGAGCATTTTCTCCTTCTCGCCGTGGTGCGGCAGCTTGACGACGTCGCAGTGCGCGGGCGAGGAGGCGAGGAATTCGGAGATCCGCGCGGTCTCGGCGTCGCCCATGAAAAGCAGCCGCGTCCCGCCGTACGCGACCGTCACGATCAGTGAGGCGTTGTTGCTCTCGTCGCGGTCGTAATGCCCGCGCTGCGGCGGATCGACCGTATAGTCTGCCCCGCCGAGCGTGAAGGAGAGCGTCTCGCGCACGGTCTCCGGCGCGAGGGAGACCTTTTCGAGCGCGCGGAGGTATTTGCGGTACTCGCCGCTGTCCTTCGGAAAATCATTCTGCAGCACGCGGCCGATCTCGACGCCGCCGATCACCTTCGCCGCGCCGCCCACGTGGTCCCGATCGAAGTGCGTGACGATCAGCAGATCGAGCTTTTCGATCCCGCGCGCGGCGAGCTCGCCCAGGATCTCGTCGCCGAAGCCTTTCTCGCCGCAGTCGATCAGCACGGCCGAATCCGGCGTCGTCAGCAGGATCGCGTCCGCCTTGCCCGCGTCGAGCACCGTGACCTCCAGCCCGTCGAAGGGTTCGTCCGTGACCGCGGCGGCAGAAGACGGCCGTTCTCCCACGGCGCAGCCCGCGAGCGCAAGGAGCGCGAGCGAGAGAAAAAGCGCAAGGAGCCGCCGGACGCAGTTTAACTTCCGCATGTTCGGCACCTCCTTGAAATAAGAGAACGGTATAAGAGAATTAAACATCGTTTCGGCCCGCTTGTCAATCGTATGGGCCGATCCGGACAGGACAGGGCGAAAGAGACTGGACGAACACGATGCCGCATGATATGATACGCCCAGATATGGGAAAGTGATTGCTATGGGAAAAGAAGAAAAAGAAAATAAGCAGCTGTTTGAACAGATGCCGGTGCCGAAGGCTGTGATGACCATGGCTGTGCCGACGATCATCGCACAGCTGATCATCCTGATCTACAACATGGCCGACACCTTTTTCATCGGCCGTACGAACGACCCCTTCATGGTCGCCGGCGTCTCGCTGATCCTGCCGCTGTTTAATGTCACGATCGCCGTGGCCAGTCTGCCGGAGGTCTGATATGCGCTATTGCAACGCTTTTGTTTTCCTGCCCGACAAGGGCTTTGTCCGCGGCGGCTTTGACGTGGAGGACGGGCGCTTTGCCGCCGTCTTCACCGACGAGCGCGACGGGGAGGTCGATCTCTGCGGAGCCTGCGTCATCCCCGGGCTGGTCGATATCCATACGCACGGCGCGATGGGCGCGGATTTCTCCGACGGCGACGCGGAGGGCCTGCGCCGCATGGCCGCGCATCTGGCCGGGCGCGGCGTGACGAGCTTCGCCCCCACCTCGATGACGCTGCCTTACGAGACGCTCGAGGCCGCCTTCGCGACGGCCGCGGAGCTGTACGACAACAGGCCCGAGGGCTGCGCGCGCGTCATGGGCGTCCATATGGAGGGCCCCTTCTTCTCCGAAAAGAAAAAGGGCGCGCAGAACGGCGCGTACCTGAAAGAGCCGGACTTCGAGGGCTTCCGGAAGCTGTATGAGGGCTGCGGCGGTCTTGTGCGCATCGTCGATCTCGCCCCGGAGCTCGATGGCGCGGCGGCCTTCACGGAGAAGGCGAAGGCGCTCTGCACGGTCTCCGTCGCGCACACGGACGCGAGCTATGAGGAGGCGAAGGCCGTCTTCGAGGCGGGCGCGAGCCACCTCACGCACACCTTCAACGCCATGCCGGGCATCCACCACCGCAAGCCCGGCCCGATCGGCGCGGCATCTGAGCGCGGGGACGTCGCGGCGGAGCTGATCTGCGACGGCCTGCACGTCCACCCCAGCGCCGTGCGCATGGCCTTCCGGCTCTTCCCCGGACGGATCTGCCTGATCTCCGACTCGCTGCGCTGCTGCGGCATGCCGGACGGGGAGTACGAGCTCGGCGGCCAGCAGGTCTTCCTCTCGGGCGGCGTCGCCCGGCTCGCGGACGGCACGATCGCCGGCGCGGCCAGCGACCTGTACGCGGATATGCGCAACGCCGTTGCCTTCGGGATCCCGAAGGAGGAGGCGATCCTCGCCGCGACGATCCGTCCCGCGCGGGAGATCGGACGCGAGAGCGAGATCGGCTCGATCGAAACAGGAAAGCTCGCGGACTTCGTCGTCTGCGGCGAAGACCTCGAGCTGCGCGCGGTCTACATCGGCGGAGAAAAAGTATAAGCTCAACAAAAAAGTATAAGCTCAACAAAACAAGGAACGGCCGGGCATCGCCCGGCCGTTCCTTTCAGCCAGCAAACAAAGCCTTGCGGAGACCGTCGGACGCGCAGGGGGAGAGCGAAGAGAGGGGGCGGAGAGCCCCCTTTCTTCGTACAATCGAGCACAAACAGGAACGGCCGGGCATCGCCCGGCCGTTCCTTGTTCTTTTTTCAGACGCTTTCGATGAACTCCCGTATGAAATACAGCGCCGCGCCGAGCGGCGTGATATGCCGCGGCACACGGCTCAGCTGCACGTAGTCGGCGTTCCCCGAAAAGGCGTCGAGCGCCTGCACATAGCCGCGCAGCACCCCCAGATAGGGGTGGAGGTATTCCGAAAGGAAGCCTCCGATCACGATCTCGCAGTCGAGCGTCATGCGGATGCTGTTGATCGCGACGGCGAGATGGCGCAGCATGTCGTAAAGCAGGGCCTCGTATTCCGGCCGATGCTCCTCCACGCCGCGGAAGAAATCCTCCAGCGGCACGTCGAAGCGCTCCTCGATCCGCAGCGCGGAGCAGTAGGCCTCCAGACAGCCGCTTTTGCCGCAGGAGCAGGGCAGCCCCCCCGGCTCAACGCAGATGTGACCGAACTCGCCGCTGCGGGAGTTGTCGCCGGCGCAGAGCTCGCCGTTCATCAGCACGGCCCCGCCCACGCCGTTTTCCAGCGACAGATAGGCCATGTTCCCTCGCCCGCCGCGCACGAAGCACTCCGCGTGCCCGCTGGCGGAGCCGTCGTTTTCAAAGCGGACGGGGTAGGGCAGCGAGCAGATCAGATCGCCCAGCGGGATGTCGCGCTGGTTCAGCGTCGGCGCGATGAGCAGACGCGTGTGGTCGGCCGTGAGCAGCCCCGGGATCGCAACGCCGACGCCCAGCAGCCTTCTGCGGTCGATGGAGAACTCGTCGATGAAGTCCTCGATCGTGCGCGCGAAGGTGGCGGCGTCCGGGCTGCGGGAGAGAAGCTCGACGGGCAGCGAGCGGTAGGCGAGCTCGCGCAGCCGCAGATCGGCCGCGACGATGCGCAGATTGTGCTCCGTCACGGAGACGCCCAGCGAGACGCGCGCTTCCGGGATGATGTCCAGACCCTGCGCGCGGCGGCCGCCGGTGAACTGGTTTTCGCCCGTGTAGCGGACCAGCCCGTCGGCCATCAGATCGCCCAGGTTCTGATAGAGAGTGGGCATGCTTACGCCGCAGCTGGAGGCCAGCACCTGTTTGGAGCAGAATTCTCTCGACTCGCACAAAAAACGATAGATACGGCTGCGAGCGGACAGCGTATTGCGCCCCTTTCCCTCGCTCTGCGGCATCTCATCGCCCTCCCTTCGGATCCTTTCTGCCGTTATTGTAACATTTTTTTTGACCCAGTCAACCGAAAAAAAGAAAGTTTCGGAAAGTTTGTTTATATATCATAAAAGAGTTTTTTGACATTTTGCACATTTTCACAAAGAGAAACATGGCAAATCAAACAAACAAAATAAAAAATGTTGAAAGCTTATTGACATATATACGAAACATTTGTAAAATCGCCTTATAGAAGCCTTGGAAAAGCTTCAGATTCGTTTTCAATATTCAAAATGAAAAAGGAGGATCCCAATGAAAAAAATTCTTGCATTGCTTCTGGCGCTCTGCATGATCTTTGCGCTGGCCGCCTGCGGCCAGGCCGCCGCCCCCGCCGCCTCCGGCGGTGATCTGGTCGGCGTGGCGATGCCCACGAAGGACCTGCAGCGCTGGAACCAGGACGGCGAGAACATGAAGGCCATGCTCGAGAAGGCCGGC
>ONQJ01000142.1 GCA_900319935.1 uncultured Eubacteriales bacterium
CCCCAGAGGCCGAGCAGGAAGGCGCGCCGCTTCTTCGGCTCCATGTCCGGCACGTAGTTGGACGCGAGGAAGAAGGGGATGTAGGTCGTGACGAACACGGGCAGCACGCCCCACCACTTGTAGACCCAGATGAAGGAGTGGTTGCTCGTCCCGGCGAGGAAGGATTCAAACAGCGCGAAGAGCAGCGCCATCTCCAGCGCGACGAGGAGC
The DNA here is from genome assembly GCA_900319935.1 of uncultured Eubacteriales bacterium. Classification (GTDB taxonomy): domain Bacteria; phylum Bacillota; class Clostridia; order Oscillospirales; family Oscillospiraceae; genus Limivicinus. The sequence goes on from ONQJ01000142.1 coordinate 211, forward strand.
CTGCAGCTGACGCCGCCCCTGCCGTTTTTGGCAAAATAGCGCGTGCTGCGGTCCTTCGGCATCATTTTGAAGGAGATGATGCCCGCCAGCGAGAACATCATGGACAGCTCCCAGCACACGCCGATAAGCAGGATGAAGGTCGTCGAGGCGTTGGATACCGACCAGAGCGGATAGCCCGTGACGTGCCCGATGACCGCGTTGCCGATCTCGTAGAGCCAATGCACGCCGTAGAGCGCGAGACCTGCGCAGACGGCCTCCGTGTTTTTGTTGTGGATCTCCGACCAGTAGACGTAGAAGACCACGGCGAGGATGAAGATAAAGGTCCAGTTGAAATTCTCCGTGCTCCTGACGCGGATGGCGTCCACCAGCGCCCGGGCCTCGGCCGAGCCGTCGCCCCAGAATTTGAACATGTCGGTCCCTCCCTGTTTTTTCTCCGCCGCGGCGCGGCGGGCCTTGATGGGAAAAGTATAGCACAGCGCGCGGAAAAGGGGAATACGAAAAGAAAAAGCTTTCCCGCGCGTGTGACAGAGCTGTGACGGAGGCTGTGCTATGCTCAAAGCGTCAAAGGAAAACGAACGGATGACGATTCGAAAAGACGGAGGGAAAAAACATGAATATCAACAAGCTCAGAGAGATCCTGGTATGGCTGTTCACGCCGGTGACGGACGAGAGTGCTTTCAGAATGCACACGGGCTTCGAGCTGCTTTATTGACGGACGGAAAAACGGACGGATCCGACGCGGCCGCATAACGAAGAACCTCCCGCAAATACTATCTGAGAAACCAGATGGAAATGCGGGAGGGTTTTTCTTATATGAAAGCGACAGGAATCGTGCGTCGGATCGACGATCTCGGGCGCGTTGTGATCCCCAAGGAGCTGCGCCGCACCATGCGCCTGCGCGAGGGCGCCCCGCTGGAGATCTTCACGGACAAGGACGGCGAGCTGATCTTCAAGAAATACTCGCCCATCGGCGAGCTGTCGGACTTTGCCGCCGACCTCTGCGAGAGCCTGCGCAAGGTCACGGACGCGGCGGCGGCCGTGTGCGACCGCGACGGCGTGATCGCGGCGGCCGGAGCGCCGAAAAAGGAACTCGCGGGGCGGAGCGTCAGCGCGGAGCTCGGCGCGCTGATGGAAAAGCGCGCCTTCTACCGCCGCGCGGCGGCCTCTCCCGCCGTGCCGGTCTGCGAGGGGACGGAGAAATACGCCGCCGAGATCGCCGCGCCGATCCTCTGCGAGGGCGACGTGGTCGGCGCGGTGCTGTTCCTGGCGCAGGAGGGAGCGCGCGGCTGCGGCGAGACGGAGGAAAAGCTCGCCAAAGCCGCCGCGCATTTCCTCGGCCGGCAGATGGAGGGCTGAAAGCCTCTTGCTTTTTTCCGGCGGGCGCGCTATGATGACAACAGAATATGCTTCGGAGGACGAACGAGTGAGAATTTCCTGCTGATCGAAGGGGTATGGCGGACGCGGCTCTGCGGAGACCGCGAGGTTCGCCGCGCCTGCGGATAAGCAGGAAAACTTCTCTTTCGACTCCTCAGGGACAGCAGGCGTCTGTCTCCCGGATGAGCCGCGGGTTTTCCTGCGGCTCATCACTTTTTTCAAAGGGGGACGGCGGCATGGCGCTGATCAGGGTAACAGACCTCAGCTTTGCCTATCCGGGCAGCTACGACAACATATTCGAACATACGAGCTTTCAGATCGACAGCGACTGGAAGCTGGGCTTTATCGGCCGCAACGGCCGCGGCAAGACGACTTTTTTGAAGCTGCTGATGGGAGAATATCCCTTCGAGGGGCGGATCGACGCGCCCCTGGCCTTCGACTACTTTCCCTTCCCCGTGCCGCATCCGGAGCGGCCCGCCGGCGAGCTCGCCGACGAGCTCTGCCCCGACGTACCGCGCTGGCGGCTCGAGCGGGAGACGGCGGCGCTGGGCCTGGACGGGGAGCTGCTGCGGCGGAGCTTCGACACGCTCTCCAGGGGCGAGCAGACCAAGCTGCTGCTGGCGCTGCTCTTCGCGCGGGACAACCGTTTTCTGCTCATCGACGAGCCGACCAATCACCTCGACGTCCGGGGGCGCGAGCTGGTCAGCCGCTACCTCAGCGGCAAGAAGGGCTTCATCCTCGTCAGC
>ONQJ01000039.1 GCA_900319935.1 uncultured Eubacteriales bacterium
CCTCGCCTGTATGCTTCTGCCCGCGCCAGAACGCGGCGGCGTGGTCGATCCAGCCCTCGGCGGCCGTGCCGGTGCCGGGGCCGACGCCGTGGTCGACGCCGGGGAAGATCTCGCAGCGGCAGGGCACGCCCGCCCTCTCGAGCGCGGCGGCCATGCGGCGGCTGTTCTCCGGGTCGACGGTCGCGTCCGCGCCGCCGCACCAGATATAGGTCGGCGGGCAGGCCCCCGTCACGTTCTCGTCGACGGAGGCGAAGCGCTCCATCGCTGCGGTCGCGTGTTTTCCGAGCAGGTTGTCGTGCGTCACGTCATGGCTCAGCTCCGGACGCATCGAGATCACGGGGTAGCTCAGCACGAGCGCGCCGGGCGCGGGGAGCCCATAGCGCGGATAGCCCATGTTCTCCGTGCCGAAGCTCGCGGCCAGGTGTCCGCCCGCCGAGCAGCCCCACACGGAGTAGTCTTCGGGATCGACGCCGTAGTCCGCCGCGCGCGCGAGGATCTCCCTCACGGCGCGTGCGAGGTCGTCCTGCGGATGCGGCCAGCGCGCCTTTTTCCGCACGCGGTAGTAGACGATGAAGGCGCTGATCCCCAGCTCGTTGAGCCTGCGTGCGATCGGCGTGCCCTCGATATAGCTGCACACGACCTGATAGGCCCCGCCGGGGCAGATCACCGCGAAGGGGTGAGTCCCGCCGTCGCGCAGCACGAAGCGCGTGTCGAGCGCGTAGCGGTTGGGACGGTAAACGTCCCTGAGCGTCTGTCTTTTGTCCAGATCGATCCGGCTGTCCGCCATGCTTTTCACTCCTCAAAGCGATATTCGCCCGCGGCGACGGTCTTTTTCATGCCGCCGGGGAGGCTGATCTCGGCCTCGCAGCCGGCGGGGACGGCGATCGTGTAGATCGTCTTTCCGTCCTTCTTTTCCCAGCGGCTTTCGACCATGCCGAAAACGCTGTTGTATCTCGCGCCGGCGTGGGTAAAATGCCCGCCGGGCCGCGAGGCGATCGCAAAGCGGTTCTCGCCCGCGACGCGGATGCCGCACATCGTCGAGAACAGCCATTCCACGACCGCGCCCTTGGAATAGTGGTTGAGCGAGGCCACGCCCTCCTGCGAGTTCGGGCCCTCCCAGCTCTCCCAGATCGTGGTCGCGCCGGCTTTCGGCATCGACAGCCAACCGGGGATCTCCTCGTTTTCCAGCAGCTTATACGCCGCTTCAAGGTCATAGTCGGAGAGCACGTAGAGGATCAGCGGCGTGGACAGAAAACCCGTGCCGAGCCGCCAGCCATAGTGCTCCAGCGCTTCGATCAGGCGCTTTTTTGCAAATTCAGTCTGTTCTTCGTTCAGCAGTTCCATATACAGCGGCCGCACGAGCTGCGCCTGCCGGTCGGTGTCCAGCGTATAGGTCCCGCCGGAGACCAGCTCGCGATAGGCCGTCGTGCAGCCCTCGGCATAGCCGCGGAATTCCTTCGCGTCGGCCTCATGGCCGAGGCGTTCCGCGATCATGCTCATCAGGCGCATGACATACGCGGTGTAGGCCGTCGAGACCTCGGGGTGGGGATCGACGAAGTCCTGCCAGCGGAAGCCGCCGCCGACCTCGACGGGCTCGGCCCACTCGCCGTAGCTCTGGCCCATGTTGACAAGGTATTTCCGCGCCTCTTTGGAGAGTTTGATCTTCTCGGAGAAGATCGGCGTGGTTTTGCCGACGCGCCTTTCCATGAAGCGCGCGTATTTCGCCATGCCGTCGTAGTACTCCCGGAGGATGGACTCGTCCCGATAGATCTCCGCATAGCGCCAGGGGATCAGCACGCCCACATCCGACCAGCCCACCGAGCCGTTCATCGTCCACATGTAAAAGTCCGAGCCGCCCTCCGGCGCGATGTGCGGCAGTCTGCCGTTCTTTCGCTGCCAGTCAAAGACGTCGTGCAGGTACTTCCGGGCGAAGGGCGCGAAGCCGAAGAGATACGCCGCGCTCGTGAAGAACAGCTGCGCGTCGCCGGTCCAGCCGTGGCGCTCGCGCGTCGGGCAGTCGGTGGGGATGTCCAGATGATTGCCCTTGGCCGACCAGACCGTGGCCTCGAAGAATTTGTTCAGAAGCTCGTTTGAGCTGTCGAACCAGCCGGTGCGCTCGAGATCGGAATAAACGGCGTGGGCAGTGAAGTCCCCGGGTTCAAACGGCACCTCGGTTTCCACCAGAACGTACCGGAAGCCGAAGACGGCGAAGGTCGTTTTATATTCGTTCCGGCCTTCGCGGCAGAAGTATTCCACCTGCTGCAGCGGCGTGGTTTTGCCGCGGTTGGAGAGCTGGATGTTCTGCTGGGTGAACTCGCCGTCCCTGTCCAGCAGCTCGCCGAAGCGCAGGAAGACGCGCTGCCCGGCGTGCGTGCTCAAAGAAAAGGAGGCGTAGCCCTGGATATTCTGCCCGAAGTCCAGGACCTTTTTCCCGGAGGGCGTGGTGATCAGCTTGGGCTTGAACTGCTCATGCTCCCGCACGGGGACGTTGTCGGAGGCCGTGGGGACGACCCTGTGCTTCGTGAGCTTTGCCCTGCCGCCGTAAGAGGGCGCAAGGCGCGCCTCGACGAGCTCGCCGTCCTTGTTGTCGGCAAAGCGGATCGCCCCGTCGTTCGACCAGTCCCAGCTCTCGTCGCTCACGACGGTCTGAACGCCGCCGTCTTCGAAGCCGATCTCAAGCTGCGCGAGCAGCTTCGTCTCCGTCCCGTACTGGTTCACGATGCCGTTGGCGCCGCAGGAACCGCGGTACCAGCCGTCGGCGAGCTGCACCGTCAGCTCGTTTTCGCCCTCGTGCAGCATGTCCGTGACGTCGTAAGTCTGGTATTGCACGCGCTTGCGGTAGTCGGTATAGCCGGGGGCCATCACGAAGTCGCCGACCTTTTCGCCGCCGATGCGCGCCTCATACAGGCCGCAGGCCGTGATGTACAGCCGCGCCTTCCGGATCGGCTTTTCCACCGAAAAACGCTTGCGGAAGCAGTCGACGGGGCAGCGCTTTTTCGGATCGACCTTGTAATTCCCGGCGATCCATTGCGCCCGCCAGGAGGAGATGCCCATCTCAAAAAAGGCCTCGCTCCACTCGCCCGGCTCGCCCTTCTCGTCCCAGAGGCGGACGCGCCAGTTCACGCGCTCGCGCTCGCGCAGCAGCGTGGGATAGACCGCCTGCATCGAGGCGCTCTCGACCCGGCCGCTGTCCCAGTTTTCGGCGACGATCCGATACGCCGTCTGCTTCACGCCGCCCTCGCAGTTCCACATCAGGCGGGGTCTTTGAACGTCGATCCCGACGGGGTCAAACAGGTATTCGCATCTTAACCTGATCGCTCTCATGCCGTATCCTCTGTCAGTCCCTCGTCAGCTTCTTCGCCATGCGGCAGATCCGCGCGGCGTTGACCGCAAGCTGGCGGCGGGTGACGAGGCCGCTTCGGAGACCCTTCATCATGGCCTTGAAGTCGCCCTTGCCGCCGGGCATGGTCAGATCGTTGCCCGCGGCGGCGTTCCTCGCGGCGTTGGGCGCGGGATACTTCTTGTTCCCGCCGTACATGGCCGCGATGATCCAGTCGGACATCACGATGCCCTTGAAGCCGAACTCGGCGCGCAGGACGTCCTCGATGAGATCCCGGCGCTCGGAGGTGTGGACGCCGTTGAGCAGGTTATAGGAGGTCATCAGCGCGTGGGGCTGGCTCTCCTTGACGGCGATCTCAAAGCCGCGCAGGTAGATCTCGCGCATCGCGCGCTCGCTGACCAGACTGTTGTTGCAGTATCGGTTGGTCTCCTGGTTGTTGGCCGCGAAGTGCTTGATCGTCGTGCCGCAGCCGGGATGGCGCTGCACGCCGCGGGTGATGGCGGCGGCGAACTTGCCGGAGATCAGCGGGTCCTCGGAGAAGTATTCAAAGTTGCGGCCGCAGCGGATGTCGCGGTGGATGTTCAGCGCCGGGGCCAGCCACAGATGCACGCCGAAGCGCTCCATCTCGTCGCCCACGACGTCGCCGCAGCGCTCGGCAAAGGCGAGGTTCCAGCTCTGCGCCAGCGCGGTGCCGATGGGAATGGCGGTGCAGTACTGCTCGAGGATCTCGCCCTCGACCTCTTTCTTCCCGTCCAGGAGCTTCATCACAAAGGCCGCCGGCGCGGGCATCAGCTCCCTCACGCTCTCGGGCATGCCTCCGCCGATGGCGTGCACGCCGTTTTCATCTCTGACGTACTGGCGGCTGAGACGCAGACCGGCAGGCCCGTCCGCCATGACAAGGCCCGGGACGGCTTTGTCTTTCAGGGACGCGGTCTCACCCGCGGCGCCGGCGACGGACTGCGCGGCCTCGCCGATCACGCTGCCGGAGCCCTTCCGCTGGAAGGCGCCGATGTTCAGCAGGCAAAGCTCCTCGTCGCTCATCGCCTCGACCGCCGGATCGAGCTCTTCGGAAAGCGTATAATCGACGGTCTCCGTTTCAAAAGAGGTGGCGCACACGGGAAGGACGATCAGCTCGCCGGGCGTCTCTTCGCGCCGCGGCTCCGGCTTCCAGTCCGAAAAGTCCGGCTCTCCGAGGCAGTTTTTGACCTGCCGCACGACGGCCTCGCCGTCGAGGCGGAGCACGGCGAACGCCTCTGTCTCGACAGAGGACGTGCCGAGGCGCAGGACGTAATCGCCTGCCTCAAGGATCCAGCGCGCGCGCGGCATGTCGTAGGAGGCGAGATCCCGCAGATCGAACGAGAGCGTCAGCGTCTGCTCTTCGCCCGGCTGCAGCTCGTCCGTCTTCTCAAAGGCGGCCAGCGCCTGGAAGGGCTTGTCGAGTCTGCCCTGCGGCGCGGAGACGTAAAGCTGCGCGACCTCTTTGCCCGCAAAGCCGCCGGCGTTTCTGACGCTTGCCGCGACGGAGATCTTTCCATCTTCCGCGGCCGCCTGTCCGGCCTTCACTTCAAAGCGCGTAAAGCCCAGACCGAAGCCGAAGGGGAACAGGGCCTTTTTGCCCACGCTGTCAAAATAACGGTAGCCGACGTACACGCCCTCGGTGTAGCGGGTGTCGTCCTTTTCGCCGAACGCGCCGACGGAGGCGTAGTCCTCCCAGGCGCTCCAGGTCGTGGTCAGCTTGCCGGAGGGATAGCTTTTCCCGAGGATGAGATCGGCAAGGATACTGCCGGTCTCGACGCCGAGCTGGCTCAGCAGCAGGATGTTGCGCACCTCCGCCAGGGGGGAGAGGTCGACCGCGCCGCCGACGTTGAGCACCAGCATGAATTTTTCGTACCGCGCGTTGAGCGCGAGGATATCCCGCTTTTCCGTCTCGGTCAGCAGGATGTCGCCGGGGACGGCCCCGCGGTCGGAGCCCTCGCCGGAGATGCGCGAGAGGACATAGACGGCGGCCTCGCCGCCTCCCCAAAGCGGGATGTCGTACTCCGGCTCGGGCATCACGGCGCCCATGCAGTCGATGACCGCCAGCGTCCCGCGCCTGAGGGCGGAGAGCTTCAGCTCGCGGATGAAACGCTTCTTCGCCTCGGCGCGGATCTGCTCGTAGCGATCCATCCAGAACTTGCTGGTGATATGAAAGCCGGCGGCCTCGAGACCGTCCTCGACGGTCACGAAATACCGGGAGTTGACCTCGCCGGAGCCCGTGCCGCCCTTGATCGTGCGGCGCGCGCCGCTGCCGTAGAGACCCAGCCTGCAGGGAGCCTCGAGAGGGAAGGCCCCGTCGCTTTTGAGCAGGACCGCGCACTCGGCGCCGAAGCGGCGCATGATCTCGTTGTGTTCTCTTTCGTAATCGTTCATGTCCTTTACTCCTTTGCTCCATGGCGGGCCTTGATCTCGGCCTGCTCTTTGCCTATGGTCTTTTCCACCTTGAGGAAGAACAGCAGGAAGAAAGCGGCGATGCTGGTGAACACCTCAAGCCCCACGAAGGCGAAGGAGATGACCCAGCTGACGCTGTGCGGCTGTGCCAGCGCGACGGTCAGCACGCCGTCCGCGGCGGGCTTGAGGTTTTCCAGCGCCACCTGCGCCGCCCAGCCGTTTTCCGCCAGCTTTGCGGAGGCCTCCGCCACGCTGCCGGCGGTAAAGGGCGCGAGGTAGCCGGCCCTGGCCAGCATCCAGTTGAACACGCCCGTCATGATGCCGACCATCGCCACGGCGATGATATTATAGATCGACATGGCCGCGCCGTCGATACGCAGATTGGATTTCCACTCCATGTGGTCCAGACAGTCGGCGAACAGCGCCATGAACACATAGGACCCGGGCAGGCCGCCCGTGTTCTTGATGAACTGGCCGATCAGCACGATCACCATGTTCGTCGGGAACAGCCAGCAGATCAGCGAGCCGATCGCGATCAGGGCGCAGCCGACCATGGTCACGTTCCTCTTGCCGAACTTTTTCGCAAGAGGCCAGACCGCGAAGATGCCGATGCCCATCGGGATGCCGCCGATCACCGAGACCAGCATCTGCGTGACGCCGTCGTTGTAGGTCCCGAGCACATAGTTGCAGTAGTAGACCAAACCGATGTTTTTGATCGTCGTGCCGATCGTGGTGACCAGGAAATAGCTGTAGATCAGCAGCATATAGCAGTCGGTGAACAGGAGCTTCATCTGTTCTCCGAAGCTGAGCTTGTCCCGCTCGCCCAGCTCCTTTGCCTCCTCGGTGATGCGCTCCTTGGTAAAGAAATACTCAAGCAGCGTCAGCGGCAGCGCGACGATGGACAGGACGCACATGAGCGTGATCCATTTCTGCTTGTCCACGCCGATCATCGGCATGATGACCATCGGGAAGACCAGCGCCACGAGGATGCCCGACATCATGATGGTGGTGATCTGGTTGAAAACGCTCAGACCGCCGCGCGCCGTGCTGTCGCGGGTGGACAGCGGCACCATCAGGCCGTGGCTCATGTTGAAGATCGTGTAGGCGAAGGAGTAGAACAGGTTGTAGGAGATCATGACCCACAGGGCCTTGACCGTGTCGCTCGACTCCGGCACCGTGAAGAGCAGGACGCCCGTGATCGGGACGAGGACCGCCGAGAGCAGCAGCCAGGGGCGGGCCTTGCCCTCCTTCGTCCTCGTGCGGTCGATGACCTGGCCCATGATGATGTTCGTGATCGCGTCGATGATCTTCGACACGATCGGGAAGACCGTCAGAAAAGCGCCGCCCCACAGCGTGGTCAGCTTCAGAACGTCGGTATAGTAGACGTTCAGATAGGTGGCGAGCACCGCGTTGAGCAGCAGCGCGCCCGCGGGACCGAGCAGATAGCCCAGCCACTTTTCCTTTCTGGTGACCTCCGGGGACTTGACAAGGCTGGCAGGCAGCTTCATAAGGACTTTCCTCCTTCGATTGTTCCTGGGAACAGTATAGCAAGCCCCGCCGAAAGGGTATATAAAAATATTGATTTGTATGTCGATTTTATGATAAAATCTGTCCGAGGTGAAGAAGATGCGGGATATCATGCGAACATGCGAGCGGCTGAGCGCCGTCACGGACGTCCCCTTTTCCCTGCTCGACGGGGAGGGCCGTCTGCTGCGGACCTGGCCGAGCTTCGACGAGGAGGCGCTCCTGCCCGCCAGCGGCAAGGCGGCCGTCGAGGATTTCCGGCTGCAGAAGCGCGACGGCGCGCACCCTCTGATCAGCTTTCTCGAGCCCGGCTTTCTGCTGGGGGTCCTGGAGCTCAGTCCCGACCGCTACGTGCTCATCGGGCTGGTGAGCCCCTATCTCCATTCCCGCGCGGATATCCTGAAAATGGCCAGCGGGACCGTCCTCCCCTCGCATCTGCAGCAGTATTGCGACCGGCTGCTCCGCCAGCCTCCGGTGTCGCTGGAAAAGCTCAAGGACCTGATCTGTCTGACCTCCGGGCTGCTCGACGCGGAGATCGCCGCGGAGAACATCCTCTTCGTGGACAACGTTTCCGACCGCAAGCTCGGCGTTTCCCAGCTGGACCGCTCCCTCTTCGAGCAGCGGGAGGAGGCGGAGCTGCACGTGCCGGTGGATTTCGAGACGGCGATCTGCGCCGCCGTGGAGAGCGGCGACCGCGTCCTGCTGGAGCGGAGCCTGTTCGCGCCGCGGCACGGGCAGGTCGGGCGCATGTCCGTCAACGAGCTGCGCCAGCAGAAGTACAGCTTCGTCATCATGGCCGCTCTCAGCTCCCGCGCGGCGATCCGCGGCGGTCTGCCCGCCGAGACGGCTTTCAGTCTCAGCGACCTGTACTGCCAGCGCGCCGACGTGCTGACGGACGCTCCGCCGATCCAGAATCTGACCTTTACGATGCTGATGGACTTCTGCGGCAAGGTGCGCGAGATCCGCAGGCGGCCGCGCACCTCGGCGGTGATCGAGAAGTGTCTGGATTACATCTCCGTCCACCTGCACGAGCCGATCGGGCTCGAGCAGCTCTCCCGGTACTGCGGGCTGTGCGGCCGCAGCCTGTCCCTGCGCTTCAGGGACGAGCTCGGCATGGGCGTGCCGGAGTATATCCACCGGGAAAAGCTGCGCGAGGCGGAGTACCTGCTGCGCCACACGGAGTATTCGCTCTCGGAGATCACGTCGTATCTCAACTACCCCTCGCAGAGCTATTTCACGCAGATCTTCAAGAAGTACAGGGGCCTGACGCCGCAGCAGTACCGCGACAGACGGCAATTATGATCATGCGGCAACGCGGCGCGGCGGATCTGTCGTCGGATCGTCGGCCGCCGGGAGAGAAACGGGAGCCTTCGGGCGGAAAACGGCCGCGGCGAATTGTTTTTGAGCGCTCGCCGTGGTAGGATAGTGACATGGATCCCATCGGAGATCGACGATCGGGGGGAAGAAAAAAAAAGACATGGAAAAGAAACTGAGGCGAAGTCAGGTATCGCTCGTCACGCTCGGGGCCGGCGTCATCCTCTTCGGCCTGTGGAGCGTTATCAAAAGCCTGCTGTATTTCCGGACGGGTCTCTTTGCCGATTTGGATACGCAGGTCGAGCCGGAACAGCTTCTGCTCGTAAAGCTCATCACCGTCGGCCTCGTGGCCCTGATCGTGTTTGCGGATCTGGGCTTTCGCCTGAAGATCGGGCTCAGGGCCCGGGCCGAGGGCATGGGACGCAGGCAGAAAAGCGGATATCTCGTTCTCGCGGCTCTGATCGTGCTCTTCAACCTCGCCGTCGAGCTGTTCTCGATCTATTTCGTTGTGAAGAACGGCCTTTCCGGGCAATCATATATAGAGTATGCGGTATCCATGCTGGTCGATCTGAGCTCGACCGTCCTTTTGATCGAACTGATCGTCACCGTGCTGCGCGTCAGGAAGCTGAGCGCCCTGTCGGAGGGCTGAGCGATGCAGATGGATTTTCATTACTACGCCACCTACTGCGCGGCCAAGCTCGCCGGCTGGTCCCATGAGGACAGCCTCGCGATCGCTTACAGCGCGCAGTTTGTGGACTGCTGTTCACGCACGCTGCTCTCCGGCCTGAAGGCTCCGCTCTCCGCCGCGACGACCCAGCTCCAGCTCGAGCTGATGAACGCGAGAACCGATCTCGTCGGCCTGCAGGATATCACGCGCATCTGGGCATCCTTCCACTTCCTGCCAGGCGATCTGTACGCGCCGGTGAAGAGGGCTTCCCGGCTTTACAAGGACAAGGTGAGGCTGATCTGCGGCCCGAACGGCGCGCTGCTCAAGGACACGGTGGAGGCCGCCCGGGGCGGCAGCCTGCAGGCGGCGGGCGTCGCCATGCACGTGCTGGCCGACACCTGGGCGCACCGCTATTTTGCGGGCACGCCCTCGCTGGTCGTCAACAACACCGACTTCTGGTTTTACGAGCTTCTCCCGGACGGCGGCGAGAGGCCCGTCGTTTTCCGCCACAGTCCCGGCAGCCCCGACGACGTGGATCAGGGCGTATACAACGGCAGCATCTTCCAGAACAGCGAGAACTCCATTATGAACCTCGGCCACGGGCGCGCGGGGCATCTGCCGGATTACAGCTTCATCCGCTACCGCTATCTGCCTGCCTGGGGCGGCTATGAGGAGATCGTCAAGGACAACCCCGCCGATTACCATTGCGCTTTCTGCCAGATGATCTATGCGCTGAGATACCTGCGCGGCGACGTCCCCGTCTTTGAAACGGGATGTTACGACACGCAGACCGCCGCCCCCTGGGACGCGGCGATCCGGCGTATCCTGGAAAAGCGGCAACCGGACGCCTGCGCGGACTGGAAGGCGCTGGGCGAGGCGATCTCCGGCCGCGAGATCGAGGACTTCGAGCTCACGCGCTATCAGGAGGAATACCGGCAGGCGTCAGACGCGGAGAAGGACGACACCTTCCTCGGCCGCTTTTTCCTCGCCGCGCTGGCGCAGAAGAGCATGGTCACAAACAAGATCTTCATGTCCGGAAATCTGCTTGCCGGCTTTTCGGTGGATTACGGAAAGAAGGGCTTCCGCGGTATCCGGGACTTCGTCAAGCTCGTTGAAGCGCAGAGGGGAGGGAACGCGCATGAATAGCATGAAGCGCGTCAAAAAGGTGCTGCAGGCCCTGCTGATGCTCCTGTGCGCCTGCTTTCTGGTCGTCGATCCGAAGGACGGCTTTTATTTCGTCGCGTTCATCGTCTCCGTCTCGCTGATCGCCTACGGCGTCCGTACGCTGCTGTACTACTTCGGCATGGCGCGGCACATGGTCGGCGGCAAGTCCATTCTGTTCATCGGGATCATCGTGACCGATCTCGGAGTGTTCATCCTGACGACGGTCGACGATCCGAAGCTGTTCATCGTCGTATACCTGCTCGCTGTGCACGCCTTCTCCGGGGCCATGGGCGTGCTGCAGGCCCTCGAGGCGAAGCGCTACGCCTCCCCCTCCTGGAAGTGGAGCCTTCTGGGCGGGCTCGCCGATCTCGCCGTCGCGGTGCTGGCGGTCATCGCAGGACTGTTTCTCGATTCGTTGGAAAGCCTGTCCTGTCTCTACGCCTTCACCCTGTTTTATTCCGCCTGCGTGCAGCTCGTCTCCGCGTTCCGCAAAACTGCGATCGTCTATATCCAGTGAGGAGACTGTTTGGCGCGCGTGCAGGCAGATCCTTTCATCGCTTCGATGCAGACCTTTTGTGTGGGTTTGGAAGAGGGCGCGGCAGCAAAAAAGAGAGAATCCTGATCGGATTCTCTCTTTTTGTGTAAGAGCTTACAAACGTACACTTTCCGGGGTAAGAACACACAAACGTAACGTCTGTCGCTGCCTCGGCAAACCGGAATTTGTGTTATTGTTCACAGCTTCAGCACTGCGACGATCTCATCGCCGTCCATCTCGCCCGTCTCCTCAAAGCCGAATGAGGCGTACAACTTTCTTGCTATCTCGTTCTCGGGTTCGTAGGAGATCCAGCAGAACTCCGCCTTGCCGCAGGGCCACGTCCTGATGAAATCGAGTGCAAGCTTCAGCGCTTCTCTGCCGTAACCACGGCCTTGATAACGCTTGTCGATCATAAAACGCCAGATCTCGTAATTGTCTTTTTCGACGCTCACTCCGTCCTGATCCGCGTTCTCACCATAGCCTATCTGGATGAAGCCGACAAGCCGTTTGTCATTGTAGATTGCGAAAGGAAATACATGCCCGCCGCACATCATGGTAACATACGCTTCGGCAACGCTGTAACAGTTGCTCGCCACAAAGGGGTATTGAACCTTTTTTACCTTGAGTTCAAAGACGTCGTCAAAGTTCTCATAGGTAAGCTTTTCAAGATGTATCATAATGCTGACCTCCGTTAATTACGCTTTGTGTTTCTTCCGATATTGCGCGGGTGTGTAGCCCGTAGTATCTCGGAAGCACTGGATGAAGTAGTTGACCGTGTTGAAGGCCAGCCTCTCCGA
>ONQJ01000038.1 GCA_900319935.1 uncultured Eubacteriales bacterium
CAGCAGCTTTACGAGGGCGTGGAGATCAGCGGCCACGGCACGATCGGCCTGATCACCTATATGAGGACCGACTCGCTGCGCCTCTCGGAGGAGGCGCTCTCCGCGGCCAGGAGCTTCATCACCGAGCGCTACGGGAAAGAATACTATCCCGGCTCGCCGCGCCGCTACAAGACCAAGGCCGGCGCGCAGGACGCGCACGAAGCCATCCGCCCCACCTACGTCGAGCTCTCGCCCGAGGTCGTGCGCAAGGATCTCACGCAGGAGCAGTACCGCCTCTACCGCCTGATCTGGGGCCGCTTCACGGCCAGCCAGATGGCAAACGCCGTCTATGACAACGTAGCCGTCGAGGTCGTATCGGCTGGCTGCAGCTTCCACGCCAATTATTCCGAACTCAAGTTCCCCGGCTATACCGCCGTTTACGAAGAGGCGCGCGACGAGGACGGCGGCGAGCTTGAAAGCCCGCTGCCCGCGCTGCGGGAAGGCGAGCGCGTCTATCTCGAAAAGATGACGCCGCAGCAGCAGTTCACCCAGCCGCCCGCCCGCTACACCGAGGCCACGCTCATCCGCGCGATGGAGGAAAAGGGCATCGGACGGCCGTCGACCTACGCGCCGACGATCACGGCCATCACCTCGCGCGATTACGTGATCAAGGAAGGCAAGTATCTCCGTCCCACGCCGCTCGGCGAGGTGGTGACGGAGCTGATGAAGGAGCATTTCGGCGACATCGTCGATCTGAAATTCACCAACCAGATGGAGAGCGAGCTCGACGAGATCGAGAGCGGCAAGGCCGACTGGCGCAAGGTGCTGGGAGGCTTTTACGAGAACTTTGAAAAAGAGATGAGCGCCGCCGAGGAGGCCATGGACGGCGTGCGTATCAAGGTGCCCGACGTGGAGAGCGACGAGATCTGCGACGTCTGCGGCCGCCGCATGGTCATCAAGAAGGGCCGCTTCGGCTACTTCCTGGCCTGCCCGGGCTTTCCGGAGTGTACCTTTACCAAGCCCATCGTCGTCGAGATGCCGGGCAAGTGCCCCAAGTGCGGCGGCAAGATCCTCAAGCGCACGAGCAAGAAGGGCTATGTCTTCTACGCCTGCGAAAAGGGGACCGACTGCGGCTTCATCACCTGGGACGTGCCGACCAAGGACGTCTGCCCGAGCTGCGGCAAGACCATGTTCAAGCGCGCCGGGCGCGGCCCGCTCAAGAGCTTCTGCATCAACGAGGAGTGCCCGAACTTCGTCCCCGAGGAAAAGCGGAGCTATAAAAAGAAAGCGCCCGCGAAGAAAACCGCGGCAAAGAAGACCGGCGCAAAGACCGCGGCGAAGAAAACGACCGCGAAGAAAGCGCCCGCAAAGAAAACGAAGAAGTCCGAGGAGTAAGATGGAAAAAGTCACCGTGCTCGGCGCGGGTCTGGCCGGCAGCGAATGCGCCTGGCAGCTCGCCAAACGGAATATCCCCGTGCGCCTGGTGGAGATGAAGCCGGAGAAGAAAACGCCGGCCCACGTTTCCGACGGCTTTGCCGAGCTGGTGTGCTCCAACTCGCTTCGCAGCGACGAGCTGACCAACGCCGTCGGTCTGCTCAAGGCCGAGATGCGCGCGCTGGGCTCGCTCATCATGGAGAGCGCGGATCAAAACCGCGTGGCCGCCGGCGGCGCGCTGGCCGTGGACCGCGAGGGCTTTTCCAGGGCCGTCACCGAGCGGCTGTGCGGCCATCCCATGGTCGAGGTCGTCCGCGCCGAGGCCACGGAGATCCCGGAAGGGGAGCTCGTCATCGCGACCGGGCCGCTGTCGTCCGACGCGATCGCCGAGAAGATCGCCGCGCTCTGCCCGGAGAGCGATCTGCATTTCTACGATGCCGTCGCGCCGATCGTCACGCTTGAGAGCGTGGATATGGACAGCGCCTTTTTCGCCTCCCGCTACGACAAGGGGACAGCGGATTATGTAAACTGCCCGATGGACAGGGACGAGTATCTCGCCTTTGTCGACGCGCTGGTAAGCGCGAAGGAAGCGCCGGTGCACGGCTTTGACGACGGCGCGGTCTTCGAGGGCTGCATGCCCGTCGAGGTCATGGCCCGCCGGGGCGCGGACACGCTGCGCTACGGCCCGCTCAAGCCCGTGGGGCTCGTCGATCCGCGCACGGGGAAGAACAATTACGCCGTCGTGCAGCTGCGGCGCGACAACGCCGAGGGGACGCTCTACAACCTTGTCGGCTTCCAGACGCATCTGACCTGGGGCGAGCAGAGGCGCGTGTTCTCGATGATCCCCGCCCTGAGTAACGCCGAGTTCGTGCGCTACGGCGTGATGCACCGCAACACCTATCTCAACAGCCCGAAGCTGCTCGACCGCTATTACCGGCTTCGTTCCGAGCCGCGCATCAGCTTCGCCGGGCAGATGACCGGCGTGGAGGGCTACGTCGAGTCCGCCGCCTCGGGTCTGCTCGTCGGCGTCGAGACCGCCGCGCGCGTGCTGGGTCTTCCGCCTGCCGATTTTCCGCAGGAGACGGCGATCGGCGCGCTGGCGCTGTACGTCTCCGGCGGCAGCGTGGGCGACTTTCAGCCGATGAACGTCAATTTCGGCCTGATCACGCCGCTCGATCGGCGCGTGAAGGGGAAGCGGAACAAAAATCTGGAGATATCAAAGCGTTCGCTTGCGATCATAGAGGAAATGCTTGCAAAGGAGATATTCAAGCCATGAGGATCATCGTAGACGCCATGGGCGGGGACAAGGCCCCGCAGGAGATCGTCAAAGGCGCGGTCCGCGCGAGAAAGGAACTGGGCGTTGAGATCACGCTCGTCGGAAAGATCGAGAAGGTCAGGGCCTGCCTCGAGGGCGAGGACCCGGCCGACTATGAGCTGATCGACGCGCGCGAGATCGTGACGATGGAGGACGACCCGAGCACGGCCACCCGCCGCAAGAAGGATTCGTCCATGGCGGTCGCGCTGCGCCTGCTCAGCGAGGGCAGGGGCGACGCCGTCGTTTCCGCCGGCTCGACCGGCGCGCTGCTCACCGGCGCGACGCTGACCGTCAAGCGCATCCGCGGCATCCGCCGCGCGGCGCTGGCGCCCGTGCTGCCCGCGGGAGAGAGCGGCGTGATGCTCATCGACTGCGGCGCGAACGTCGAATGCACGGCGGAGTATCTGCTTCAGTTCGCCTATATGGGCAGCTATTACGCGAAAAAGATGATGGGCATCGAAAAGCCCCGCGTCGGCCTGCTGAACGTCGGCACCGAGGACACCAAGGGCGGCGAGCTGCAGCATCAGGTCTTCGCGCTGCTGCGCGAAGCGGACGAGCAGGGGAGGATCAGCTTTGTCGGAAACGTCGAGGGCACGGGCGTCTTCGACGGCGCGGCCGACGTGGTCGTGACCGACGGCTTTACCGGAAACGTCCTCCTGAAAACCGCCGAGGGCGTGATCAAATACATGATGGGCGCGCTCAAGGGCGTGTTCTACAAGAATACGAAAAACAAGCTGGCCGCGGCGGCCCTCAAGAGCGATCTCTACGCGATGAAGAAATCGCTCGACGTCAACGAGGTGGGCGGCACGGCGCTGATCGGCATTTCCCGCCCGGTCATCAAGGCGCACGGCGCGTCCAATGCCGCCAGCTTCTTCGCGGCGATCCGCCAGGCGAAAGCCTTTGTGGAGGCAAACGTCGTCGAGGATATCAAGGCCAACATCGACTATATGAGGATCAGAAGCGACAGTGAAGCAAACGCTTGAGGAGCGCATCGGCTATCATTTCCGCGACGGGCGGCTGCTGGAAACGGCGCTGACGCACAGCTCCTACGCCAACGAGCGGCACAGCGCGGACGTGGTGAGCTATGAGCGGCTGGAATTCCTGGGAGACTCCATCCTGGGACTGACGACGGCGGAGTTTCTGTACGCGCACACGCCCGCCCTGCCCGAGGGGCGCATGACGCGCCTGCGCGCGGAGCTGGTCTGCGAGGCGAGCCTGCACAAGACGGCGCTCGCTCTCGGCCTGGGCGGATATATGCGTCTCGGCCGCGGCGAAGAGCTGACGGGCGGGCGCGAGCGCGCCTCCATCCTGGCCGATATGGTGGAGGCCGTCATCGCCGCGATCTATCTCGACGGCGGCATGACCGAGGCAAAGAAGTTCATCATGAGCCATGTCCTCGCGGGCGCGGAGATCGGCGAGGATCACCCCAGCACCGACTATAAGACGGCGCTGCAGGAGTTCGTCCAGCGCCGGGGAGAGGTACGGATCCGCTACGAGCTCATCGGCGAGAGCGGGCCGGATCACAACAAGACCTTTACCTTCTCGGTGTCCGTCGACGGCGAAACGGTCGGCGAGGGCAGCGGAAGAACGAAAAAAGAGGCCGAACAGACGGCCGCGCGCCGCGCGCTGGAAAAACTGGAAGCATGAGCGCGAGAGAGTGCGTCATCCCCGTTTTCGTGCCGCATCTGGGCTGTCCGCAGCGCTGCGTGTTCTGCGATCAGAGGCGCATCAGCGGCAGCACGGAGGACGTCACCGCCGAGACAGTCAGACAGGCGATCAAGGCAGCAGCCGCCTTGCCCTCCCACGGGGCAAAGCGGCAACTGGCGTTTTATGGGGGCAGCTTCACGGCCATCCCCGCGGAGCGGCAGGAAGAGCTTCTCTCCGCCGCCGCGGAGGCGGTCGCGCGCGGAGAGCTCGATGCGATCCGACTCTCCACGCGGCCGGACGCGATCGACGCGGCTGTGCTGGAGCGTCTGCGCCGCTATGACGTGGAGACGATCGAGCTTGGCGCCCAATCGATGGACGACGGGGTGCTGCGGCTCTCCCGACGCGGCCACACCGCGGCGGACGTGGAGCGTGCGGCGGCCGCGGTCAAGGCTGCGGGCTTCCGTTTGATCCTGCAGATGATGACCGGCCTGCCCGAATCGGACGATGAAAAGGAGGTCGGGACGGCGCGCAGGCTGATCGCCCTGCGGCCGGACGGCGTGCGGATCTACCCGACGGTGATCGTGCGCGGCACGCCGCTTGAGGAGCTGTGGAAGCGGGGCGAATACCGCGAGCATACGGTGGAGGACGCCGTGCGCGTATGCGCGAGGCTCCTGCCGCTTTTCGAACAGGCGGAGATCCCGGTCATCCGTCTCGGACTCAACCCGACGGAGGAGCTCTCCGGCGGCGAGGCCGCGGGCGGGGCTTACCATCCCGCGCTCGGCGAGTTGGTGCGCAGCCGCGTGATGTACGAAAAAATGCGCCTTCTGCTGGCGGGAGTCCGCCCGGGAAGCCGCGCCGTGCTCGGCACGTCGGAGCGCTCGCTCTCGCAGGCGATCGGACAGAACAGGGAAAACCTGCGGCGGCTGCGGGACGAATTCGCCCTCGAGGAGATAAAAATAGTCCCGGCGGCCGTGAACGAGGGAGAAATCGTGCGCCTGTCCGTTGAAAAAGACGGAAAAATATAATATAATTATCCAGTTAGTTTTATTTTGACGAGGTACGGCACTTGTACTTAAAAGCACTTGAGATCCAGGGCTTCAAGTCCTTCCCGGACAAGACGCGCCTGAGCTTTGAAAAGAATATCACCGCCATCGTCGGCCCCAACGGCTCCGGTAAATCCAACATTTCCGACGCCATTTTGTGGGTCATGGGCGAGCAGCGCACAAAGGCGCTGCGCGGCACGAAGATGGAGGACGTGATCTTCGGCGGCACCGAGAAGCGCAATAAGCTCGGCTACGCGCAGGTCTCGCTCGTCATCGACAACTCCGCGCGCATTTTTGACAGCGATTCGAGCGAGATCATGCTTACCCGCCGCTTCTACCGCAGCGGCGAGAGCGAGTATTTCATCAACCGCGAAAGCGTGCGGCTCAAGGACATCCACAGTCTGCTGATGGACACGGGTCTCGGACGCGACGGCTATTCCATCATCGGACAGGGGCGTATCGCCGAGATCGTCTCGACCAAGAGCACCGACCGCCGCGAGGTCTTCGAGGAGGCGGCCGGCATCTCGCGCTTCCGCTACCGCAAGGAGGAGGCCGAGCGCAAGCTCCAGCGCACGGAGGAAAACCTGCTGCGCATCAACGACAAGATCGAAGAGCTGGAAATGCAGGTCGGCCCGCTGCGCGAGCAGTCTGAAGTCGCAAAGCGCTATCTGGTGCTGCGCGACGAGCTGAAGATCCGCGAGGTCTCCGTCTGGATGACCACGCTGGAAAAGCTGCATGCCCAGGCCGAGAGCGTCAATCTCGAATACGAACAGGTCACCCGCAGTCTCGAAGAGGCCCGCGCGCGTCTTGAGGCGCTCTATGCCTCCTCCGGGAGCATCACCGAGCGCATGCATCAAAAGGACGTCGAGAGCGAGCAGGCGCGCGAGCGCCTGTCCGCGGCCGAGGGCGTGCAGAGCGAATGCGAATCCGCCGCCGCGGTCATCCGCGCGAACATCGAAAGCACCCGCGCCGCCGCGGCGCGCCTGCAGGAGGATATGCAGCGCCAGGCCGAGCGCGCGCAGGAACTGCGCGCACAGATCGACAGAAACGAAAAACGCATCGCCGCCATCGAAGGCGAGCTCGCCAAAGCCGCCGAGAAAGAGCAGTCGACGAACAACGTCATCGAAGGCTGCCGTCTCAAGCTGCGCGGCCGGGAGAGCATGGTCAACGATCTGACCGAGCGGGCCAACCGCCTTTCGGTCGAACTCAAAAGCGCCGAGGGGCGCATCGCCATGCTCGAGGAGATGGAAAAAAGCTACGAGGGCTTCTCCGGCGCCGTGCGCAGCGTCATGCGCGAGGCGGAGAGGGGAGCGCTCAAGGGCATTCACGGCCCGGCGGCCAATCTCGTGCGGGCGGACAGGGAATGCGCGCTCGCCATCGAAACGGCGCTCGGCGCGGCGGCGCAGCACATCGTCGTGGATACGCAGGACGACGGCAAGAACGCCATCGAATTCCTCAAGCGGCACGACGCCGGCCGCGCGACCTTCCTGCCCATCGACACGATCCGCGGCAGCGTCATGCGCGACGCGCCCGTGAACGATCCGGGCTTCGTCGGCGTGGCCTTCGATCTCGTCAGCTTTGACGAGAAGTACAGGAGGATCTTCGAAAACCTGCTCGGCCGCACCGTGGTTGCCGAAACGCTCACCGACGCCGTGCGGATGGCGAAGGCAAACGGCAACCGCCTGCGCATCGTCACGCTCGACGGACAGGTCATCAACGCCGGCGGCTCGATGACCGGCGGCAGCAGCGCGAAATCGAGCGGCATCCTCTCGCGCGCCAACGAACTGGCGTCGCTGCGCGTAAGGCGTGAGAGCGCGGCCGAAAAAGTGAAGACGAGCGCCGCGGAGCTTGAGCGGGCGAAGGCCAATCTCGCCAACGTGCGCTTCCAGCTCGACGCCGCGCTCGAGGAGCAGACCGAACAGCGCAGCGCCCGCGCCTCGTTCGAGGCGGAGAAGAGAACGACCGAAAGCAGCGTCTCCCAGCTCGGCGTCCTGTTGGACGCCGTCACGGGCGACAGCGAGGCCCGCCGCCGCGCCGCCGAGGAGAGCGAGACGCTCGTCCGTTCGATGGAGGACAAGCTCGCCGAAAAGCAGAAGACGCTCGGTGAGATCGCGGAGAAGATCGCCTCTATCCGCGCCGAGATCGCCGAGATCACGACGCGCCGTCTGGAGCTTGAGGGTAAACGCACCCGCGCCGAAAAGGAGACGCAGGAGCGCAGCGCCGAGCTCATCTCCCTCGAGCGGCAGAGCGCTAAGATCGAGCAGAAGAAACTCTCGGCCGATCTCGAGGAAAAGCAGATCCTCGACCGGCTGTGGGACAACTACGAGCTCAGTCACAGCGCGGCCGCCGCGCTGCGCCGGCCCGTCGAGTCGATGGCGAAGGAAAACCGCGCTATCGCCGAGCTGAGGCGGGAGATCGCCTCCCTCGGCACGCCGAACCTCGGCGCGATCGAGGAGTACAAACGCGTCAGCGAGCGCTATGAGTTCCTCTCGGGACAGCGCGACGACGTGGAAAAGGCGAAGAAGGAGCTTCTGAACATCATCCGCGACGTGACGGGCGAGATGCGCGAGGTCTTCCTCACGCAGTTCCGCGCGATCGACGAGGCCTTCCGCACGACCTTCCGCGAGCTCTTCGGCGGAGGCAAGGCCTCGCTGGAGCTCGAGGATGAGAACGACGTGCTCGGCTGCGGCATCGAGATCCACGTGCAGCCGCCCGGCAAGGCGATCACGACGATCAGCCTGCTCTCCGGCGGAGAGATGGCCTTCGTGGCGATCGCGCTCTACTTCGCGATCCTGAAGGTCCGTCCCACGCCCTTCTGCGTGATGGACGAGATCGAGGCCGCGCTGGACGAGGCGAACGTGGACCGCTTTGCCGACTATCTGCGCCGCATGGCGGACCGGACGCAGTTTCTGGTCATCACGCACCGCCGCGGCACGATGGAGGCCTCGGACATGCTCTACGGCGTGACGATGCAGGAAAAAGGCGTTTCGAGCGTGATCGAGCTCGATCTCGAGAGCGCGCAGAAAACGATCGACGAGGAATAAGACGACATGGGACTTTTCGATAAACTCTTTACCGGGCTGAGCAAGACCCGGAGCAATCTCGACGAGCTCGAGGAGCTCTTCCGCGACTACGCGCCGGACAGCGAGGACTTCTACGACGACCTCGAGGAGCTGCTGGTGCTCTCCGACGTCGGTTTGCCGACGGCGGAGGCCGTGGTCAAGGGCATGCGCAAGCTGACCTGGGAGCGCCGTTTCCGCAAGGGCCATGAGGCCCGCGAGGGACTCATCGAGATGCTGAGCAAAATGCTGCAGACCGGCGAGAGCGCGCTCAAGCTCGACACGAAGCCCTCCGTGATCCTGATGGTGGGCGTCAACGGCGTGGGCAAGACCACGACGATCGGCAAGCTCGCCTCCCAGCTCAAGGCCGAGGGCAAAAAGGTCCTGCTCTGCGCGGGCGACACCTTCCGCGCCGCCGCTGCCGAACAGCTGGAGATCTGGGCGCAGCGCGCCGGGACGGACATCGTCCGCCACGAGGAGGGCAGCGACCCCGGAGCCGTGGTCTACGACGCGATCTGCGCGGCAAAGGCGCGCGGGAGCGACGTGATCATCATCGACACGGCCGGCCGCCTGCACAACAAGCAGAATCTGATGAACGAG
Source organism: uncultured Eubacteriales bacterium (assembly GCA_900319935.1). Classification (GTDB taxonomy): domain Bacteria; phylum Bacillota; class Clostridia; order Oscillospirales; family Oscillospiraceae; genus Limivicinus. The sequence continues at coordinate 9,078 of ONQJ01000038.1, forward strand.
CTGGGCAAGATCCGCCGCATCATCGCGCGCGAGCTGCCCGAGAGCGACGTCGAGACCCTGATGGTGCTCGACGCGACGACCGGACAGAACGGTCTGATCCAGGCCAAGCAGTTCCTGGAGACCGCGTCTCTCACAGGCATCGTGCTGACCAAGCTCGACGGAACGGCCAAGGGCGGCATCGTCTTCGCCATCGCCAACGAGCTGGGACTTCCCGTCAAATACGTCGGCGTGGGCGAGGGGATCGACGATCTCATCCCCTTCGACGCGAAGAGCTTTGTGGAAGCTCTGTTCAAATAATCAATACCCTCATCCGTCGGCCTTTGGCCGACACCTTCCCCAGAGGGGAAGGCTGTAAGGAATAGGAGATTAAAATGGCAATCACCAGTAAACAACGCGCGTATCTTCGCGGCCTTGCGATGAACGAGGACACGATCATCCAGATCGGAAAGGGCGGCGTCACGGACAATCTCGTGATGTCCGTCGTCGACGCGCTCAAAGCGCGCGAGCTTGTCAAGGGCAAGGTGCTCGAGAGCTCGATGCTCACGGCCCGCGAGGCCTGCGAGGAGCTGTGCGAACGCTGCGGAGCCGAGCCGGTCCAGTGCATCGGCACCAAGTTCGTGCTCTATCGGCGCAACGGAAAAGAGCCGAAGATCGAGCTGCCGAAGGACCGGAAGAAAGCATGAGGATCGCCGTTTACGGAGGCAGCTTCAACCCTCCGCACCTGGGACATATCGAGGCGGCGAAGAGCGTCGTACAGGCGCTCGCGCCCGACCGCTTTCTGATCGTCCCGGCCGCGACCCCGCCGCACAAGGCCCTTGCCGAGGACAGCCCCTCGGCCGAACAGCGTATGGAGCTGTGCCGTCTGGCCTTTGCGGGGATCCCCGGAGCCGAGATCAGCGACATCGAGCTCCGACGCGGCGGAAAGAGCTATACCTATGACACGGTCGCCGCGCTGCGCGCGGAGTATCCGGAGGCCGAACTCTGTCTCGTCATCGGGACGGACATGCTCCTGAGCTTCGAGGAGTGGTATCACTTCCGCTTCCTGCTGGAGGAATGCACGCTCGCCGTGCTCGCCCGCGCGGAGGAGGACGGAGAGCTGCTGCGTGAGAAGGCGGAGGCGTACGAGAGCACATACGGCGCGCGGATCGTTCTGCTTGCGCACGAGCCGCTGGAGGCCAGCTCCGAGCAGGTCCGCGAGCGGCTGCCGCTGCGCGCGGGAGAGGACCTTCTCTCCGACGCGGTCTACGCCGAGATCATCCGGCGGCGGTATTACGGCGCGAAGCCCGAGCTGACCTGGCTGCGCGGCAGGGTGCTGGACTATCTGGACGAATACCGCGTGGCGCACGTCGCCGGCTGCGAGAGCGAGGCCGTGTCCCTGGCCCGCCGATGGGGCGAGGATCCAGAGCTCGCCGCCGAGGCCGCCATCCTGCACGACATCACCAAGCGCTGTACGAAAGATCAGCAGTTGCAGTACTGCGAAAAGTATGGTATTATAAACGATAATTCCGAACTGGAGAACAAAAGTCTGCTCCACGCCAAGACCGGCGCGGCTCTCGCCCGCGATCTCTTCGGCGTCGACGACGCCGTGTACGAGGCGATCCGCTGGCACACCACCGGCAAGCCGGACATGACGCGGTTTGAAAAGATCCTGTATCTGGCAGACTATATCGAGCCTACCCGCGACTTCGAGGGCATCGAAGAGCTGCGCGCTCTCGCCTACGAGGACCTCGACGCGGCGATGGCTCTGGGATTGAAAATGACGATCGAGGAGATCCGCCGCTCCGGCCGCGAGGTTTTTATCGACACGCTGAATGCTTACGACTGGTACAACGAGAAGGAGAAATGAACAGATGCTGACTCCCGCCCAAATCGCCGCCGTCGCCGTCGACGCGCTGGACGACAAGAAAGCAAAGGACATCAAGGTCCTCAAGACCGACGGGCAGACCGTGCTGGCGGACTATTTCGTGATCTGCAACGGCAGCTCCGCGCCGCACATCAAGTCGCTGGTCGACGAGGTGGATCGCCGTCTCGACGAGGCGGGCGAGCCGCTGCACCGCCGCGAGGGCCTGCGCTCGGACATCTGGGTGCTGATGGACTTCGGCTGCGTGATCGTCCACGTCTTCACGGACGAGGCGCGCAAATTCTACAATCTGGAGCGCCTCTGGAGCGACGCTGAGGCTGTTGATCCCTCATCCCTTCCGCGCCCCTGATTACAGGGGCGGCAGGAGCATCCCCGTGCCTAAACGGGGGAAATCAAAAAAAGGGATGAATGAATCATGAAATACGATTTTGCGGCCATCGAAAAGAAATGGCAGGACAACTGGGAGATCACCAAGCCCTACGCCGCCGTGACCGGAAGCGACAAGCCCAAGTTCTACGGCCTGATCGAGTTCCCGTATCCCTCCGGAGCGGGACTGCACGTGGGCCATCCGCGCCCCTTTACGGCGATCGATATCGTCACGCGCAAAAAAAGGATGGAGGGCTACAACGTCCTCTTCCCGATCGGCTTTGACGCCTTCGGCCTGCCGACCGAGAACTACGCGATCAAGAACCATATCCATCCGGCCGTCGTCACGAAGCAGAATATCGAGAACTTCACCCGTCAGCTGAAGATGCTCGGCTACGGCTTCGACTGGGACCGCGTCGTGGACACGACCGACCCGAAGTACTACAAGTGGACGCAGTGGATCTTCCTGCAGCTGTTCAAGAACGAAGAACGACATGGCCTACAAGGCCACGATCCCCATCAACTGGTGCCCGAGCTGCAAGGTCGGCCTCGCCAACGAAGAGGTCGTCGAGGGCATGTGCGAGCGCTGCGGCTCGCCCGTCATCCGCAAGGAAAAGAGCCAGTGGATGCTGCGCATCACCAGATACGCCGACCGTCTGATCGACGATCTGGACGATCTCGACTTCATCGAGCGCGTCAAGATCCAGCAGAAGAACTGGATCGGACGCTCCACGGGCTGCGAGGTCACCTTCAAGACCAACACGGACGACGATATCACCGTCTTCACCACGCGCGCCGACACGCTCTTCGGCGTGACCTATATGGTCATTTCGCCCGAGCATCCGCTGCTGGCGAAGTGGAAGGATCTCATCGCGAACTGGGACGAGGTACAGGCCTATCGCGAAGCCGCTTCCCGCAAGTCCGACTTTGAGCGCGGCGAGCTGAACAAGGACAAGACCGGCGTGAAACTCGAGGGGATCGAGGTCACGAACCCCGCCACCGGCGAGATCGTGCCGATGTTCGTCTCCGACTACGTGCTGATGGGCTACGGCACCGGCATCGTCATGGGCGTGCCCGGCCACGACCAGCGCGACTGGGAGTTCGCTTCGGTCTTCCGATCATCGAGGTCGTCGCCGGCGGCGACATCACGAAGGAGGCCTTCGTCTCCAAGGACGAGAATGCGATCATGGTCAACTCCGGCTTCCTCAACGGCATGACCGTCAAGGAAGCCATCCCCGCCATGAAGGAATACGCCGCCAAGCAGGGCTGGGGCAGGGAAAAGGTCAACTACAAGCTGCGCGACTGGGTCTTCACCCGCCAGCGCTACTGGGGCGAGCCGATCCCTCTGGTCAACTGCGAAAAGTGCGGCTGGGTCCCCCTGCCCGAGAGCGAGCTGCCGCTGCTTCTGCCGCAGGTGGACAGCTATGAGCCCACCGACGACGGCGAGAGCCCGCTGAGCAAGATGACGGACTGGGTCAACACGACCTGCCCCTGCTGCGGAGGACCGGCCAGACGCGAGACCGACACCATGCCCAACTGGGCCGGCTCGAACTGGTACTACCTGCGCTATATGGATCCGCACAACGACAGAGAGCTTGTCTCGAAAGAGGCCGAGGAGTACTGGGGCCCGGTCGACTGGTACAACGGCGGCATGGAGCACACGACGCTGCATCTGCTGTACAGCCGCTTCTGGCACAAATTCCTCTACGACATCGGCGTGGTCCATACCAAAGAGCCCTATGCCAAGCGTACCTCGCACGGCATGATCCTGGGTCAGAACCCCCACTATGTGGGCAACGTTGAGACCGAGGAGGAGAAGAAGGCGCTGATCGAGAAGTACGGCAGCGAGGCGCTGCGCCCCTCGGTGAAGATGTCCAAGTCCCTGGGCAACGTCGTCAACCCCGACGACGTCATCAAGGCCTACGGCGCGGACACGATGCGCGTGTATATCATGTTCATCGGCGACTTTGAAAAGGTCGCCACCTGGTCCGACGACGCGGTGAAGGGCTCGAAGCGCTTCCTCGACCGCTGCTGGAACCTGATGGACATGGTGAAGGACGATCCGGAGATCTCGAAGAAGAACGAGGCCAGCATCCACCGTACGATCAAGAAGGTGGGCGACGACGTCGACCAGCTGAAGATGAACACGGCGATCGCCGCGCTGATGACGCTGGTGAACGAGTTCTACTCGAACGGTCTGACGAAGGGCGACCTTGAGGTCCTGATCCAGCTGCTCTCTCCCTTCGCACCGCATATCGCCGAGGAGATGTGGGAGCTCTGCGGCTTTGCCGCCAAACACGGCAAAATGGCCATGCAGATGGACTGGCCGAAGTACGATGAGTCGAAGACCATCGCCTCCGAGCACGAGATGGCCGTGCAGGTCAACGGCAAGCTGCGCAGCACGATCACCGTCCCCGCGGACTGCGACGAGCAGACGATCGTCGCCGCCGCGCTCGCGGACGAGAAGATCAAGCGTCAGATGGAGGGCATGAAGCTGGTCAAGACCATCGTGGTCAAGAACAGGATCGTCAATCTGATCCTGAAGCCGGCGAACTAATGCTTGACAAGATCACCCGAAGCCTTTATAATATGCCTGTTGAAAAGCCAATCATTTGGCCCTTGAAGCACCGCAAGGTGTATTTGGAGGGAGGGAAATAAATGTCTGAAATCTACGTCAAGGAAAACGAGTCTCTGGACAACGCTCTGAAACGCTTCAAGCGCAGCTGCGCCAAGTCCGGCGTTCTGGCCGACCTGAGAAAGAAGGAGTATTACCAGAGCCCCAGCGTCAAGCGCCGCAAGAAATCCGAAGCGGCCCGCAAGAACAAGAACAAGCGCTATTATTAAAAAACATGAGGCGGCGTTCGAAAGAACGCCGCCTCATGCTGCCGAAAGGGTGTCGGCAGCATGCTGCAAAAAAACTCACGGAGCAGATCGCTCCGTGAGTTTTTCATTTATTTGTTTTTCCTGGCCGGGCGTTTCTTCCAGCGGCGATCCTTGCCCAGGAAGAGGAACCATGCCGCGGCAAAGGCTGCGACGAGCGCGGCGGCCATGATGCCGATCCACAGTCCGAGACGGCTGCTGTCGCCGGTACGGGTGGATTGCTTTCCGCTGACGGAGAAGCTGGTCTGCGCGCTCTCGCCGCCGGCGTATTTCGCCTTGAGCGTGTGCGTGCCGGAGGAGAGCGTGTTGAGATAGCTGGCTTTGAGCCAGATCTCGGTGCTGCCGGAGGCGGAGGTATAGTTGCTGCGGTCAAGATCCTTTCCGTCCACCTGCAGGCCCTCAAAGCCGTCGTAGGCGTGATCGAATTTGATGAAGAGCGTTCCCGCGCTGCCGCTGACCCAGTTGTAGCTGCTCTCGGAGCCGCTCTTGCCGCCGTCGGAGGCCTCGCTCACGGTCAGCTTGCCGTACTGGTAGCTGATCGCATAGTTTTTGGTGACATCCGCGCCGCTCTCCTTGTCGGTGATCTTCACGTCGGAGACGGTGTTGTCGCTCGACCCGACCTTGGTCTGCGAGCCGGTGATGCGCAGCGTGACCTGGTGGCCCTCGACGCGGCCGGTGATGTTCGGCGTGGAGCGCTCGGTCAGCGCGCTGCCGTCATAGGCCTTGTTCGCAGCCTTCGTTTCGATCGTGAGCGGGCGCTGCGTGATCGTGAGAGTACCCTTGGCGCGGCTGATATTGAACTGGCTGGTCACGTCGGCGCCGGAGGCGTTGCGGATCGTGACGTTTTTGATCGTAACGTCGTATTTGCCGGCGTCGGTCGGAGCCTCGGGATTGAAGGTCGCCTCGATCTTGCAGCCGGAGGGCAGCGAGCCGGAGATGACCTTGATGTCGGAGGAGAGGAAGCGGTAGGGCTTGCCGTCGTAAACCTTGCTGGCCTCGCCGACGGAGAGCGTGATGGCCGTGACGGGATCGCGCGAGACCGTCAGGGTGCCGGCGGCTATGGTGACGTTGTAGTTCTTTGCAACGTCGTTGCCGGAGCCGTCGCTGATCTTGATCGTGGACTTGTCGACGACGTTCGCGGAGGAGCCGATCTCGGTCTGCGAGCCGGAAACGCTGGCCGTCAGCTTGTGGCCCTTGACCAGTTCGCCGGAAGTGAGCTTGAAGCTGTCGCGCTTCAGCGCGCGGCCGTCATAGATCTTCGAGGCCGAGTCCGCGGTGAGCGTGATATCGCGCGGCTTGACCGTCAGCTTGCCGGGAACGACCTTCAGCGTATAGAACACCGTGGCGTCGCTGTCGCCGCGCTTGACGGTGAAGACGGCCGTCACGCTGCTCTCGCCCGCGTCGGTCTGCTCGCCCGTGACCTCGCCGATCACGAGCTTGTCGCCGTCGGCCAATTTGCCGGAGCTGATCTCATAGTCCTTGGAGGTGAGCGCCTTGCCGTCATAGACCTTTTCGGCGCTCTTCATCGTGATCGTGATCGCAGTGGTCGCCGAGGGGCCGCGGACAGTCAGCGTGCCGTCGGCGAGACGGATGCTGTACTGCGCCGTGACGTCCCTGGATCCGTCCATGACCTTGACGGAGGCGGGATCGATCTTGTTGGGGGAGGAGCCGATCTCGGTCTGCGAGCCGCTGATCGTCGCGGTCAGCTTATGGCCGCTGACGAGAGAGCCGGAAGTGACGGTGAAGCTGTCCTTCGTCAGCGCGGCGCCGTCGAAGTCCTTCTCCGCGGAATCGGCCGTGAGGACGATCGCGCGGTGCCTGACGGTCAGCGTGCCAGGAACGACCGTGATCACATAGTTTTCACTGACGTCCTTTTCCCCGTTGGTCACGATGAAGGAGGCGCTGATCTTGCCGGTGCCCACGCCTGTGATGCTGCCGCTGTAAGAAGAAAGCGCGAGCTTGTCGCCCTCCTTCAGCGCGCCCTTGGTGATCTCGAAGCCGGAAGTGTCGAGGGGCTTGCCGTCATACTCCTTCTCGGCGTCCTTCATCGTCACGGTGATCTCGGTCTTTTCCACGGGAGGCGGCGTGCCCTCCTTGACCGTCAGCGTGCCGTCGCGCAGAGTCAGAGCGTAATTGAGGGTGCAATCCGTCCCGGCTCCGTCGACGATCTTCACCGAGGCGGGATCGATCCTGTTGGGGGAGGAGCCGACCTCGGTCTGCGAACCGACGACGTCTGCGCTCACCGTGTGACCGTCCGCAAGGGATCCGGAGCTGACGGTGAAGCTGTCCTTCGTCAGCGGCGTGCCGTCGTGCTTCTTCTCCGCGGAGTCGGCCGTGAGAACGATCGGACGCGGCTTGATCGTCAGCGTGCCGGGCACGACCGTGATCACATAGTTCTCGCTGACGTCGCTCTCGCCGTTGAGGACGCAGAAGCGTCCGTTGATGATGCCGGTCCCCGCATTGGCGGTGTTGGCGGAGAGGGACAGAGCCGTAAGCGTGTCGCTCCCGAGAAGCTCGCCCTCGGCAAGGGCATAGGTCGCGGAAACGTCCGCAGAGCCGTCATAATCCTTTTCCGCGTCGGAGATCCTGACGGTAAGCGGCTTTTTTTCCGAGCGCGCCGAAACGGTGATCGTGCCCTTCTCCACGGTGATCCTGTAGCGGTCCGTGACGTCGGCGCCCGACGCGTCGATGATCGTAAAGACGGCGGAGGCCTCGCTGCTGCCGGGGAGCGTCTGCTCGCCGGTATATGCGGGGACGGCGCTGTGTCCCTCCGCAAGAGAACCAGAGCTGATCGTAAAGGCGGACGGCACATAGGGGCTGCCCTTGTATTCGCCGCTGACGTCCGTGACACGGAAGGTGACGGAACGCTTGGCGGAGTATTCCTTCCACTGCGCCTCGAGGGTGGCCGAGGAG
>ONQJ01000008.1 GCA_900319935.1 uncultured Eubacteriales bacterium
TCGTCGTCACCGACGGCAAGGGCACCGATAAGGACCTGATCGTCCACGACCTCATGAGCCCCGGCCTCACGCTGGTCGAAAACAGCATTATCGTCACCAAGACGGTCGTGGTTGATGAGACCGAGACCACCACGCAGATCACCAGCGGCAGCACCACCTGGAGCTATGGCGCCGAGAGCGCGCCCACCGGTTCTGCCGAAGGCACGACCGCATTTGCGGTGACCATCAAGGGCGGCGTTGTCGCCACAGTCGGCGAGAATGAGACGATCACGATCGTCTATTGCGCCAAGATGAATAAGAACGCCGTTCCCGGCACCAACGAGACGAACACCGCGTGGCTGGAGTACAGCGCACAGACCGGAACGCAGGCCTCCGTTACCGCCCTGACCTACAAGTTCGATGTGCTCAAGTACGACGGCAGCGACGAGGACAAGAAACAGCTCGCCGGCGCCGTGTTTGAGCTCCGCGACGGCGATGAAGTCGTCAAGCTCATCAAGGTCAGCGACACCGAATACCGTGTCGCCGACGCCACCGAGATCAGTGGCACGGCCTCCTCCCACAAGGCTGCGGACGGAACCCTCGCCACGATCACGGCCGGACCCGCCGTGCTTGTCAGCGACTTTGTCACGGTCAAGAACAGCAACATCGTGATCAAGGGTGTCGATAAGGACAGCGTCGATGGCACGACTCCTCAGGCGCACAACTACACACTCGTCGAGATCATGGCTCCCGAAGGCTACAACCTGATGAGCTCCGCTACGGCGGTCACGCTGGGTGATACCGCGCTGGTCGTTGAGATCCCGAACCAGGCCGGCACTATCTTGCCGAGCACTGGCGGCATCGGCACCACGATCTTCTACATCCTCGGCGGCATCTTCGCCGTCGGCGCGGCAGTCGTGCTGATCGCCAGAAAGCGCACCACCGAATAATAAGCCCTCTCCCTCCGGGCTCCCCACACAACGGGGAGCCCGGGGAGAGCGGCCCGAGATGATCTCCAGCATCAAGGAGAACCCTATGAAGAAGATAACAAAAAAACGACTGACCAATATCATACTCGTTGCGATTCTTCTCGTAGGGCTGTCCCTGCTGCTGTATCCATCCGTTTCGGACTATTGGAACTCCTTCCACCAGACCCGCGCCATCATGCGCTACATGGAAGAAGTCGGCAGCATGGATTCCGAGGAGTACGACAGGGTGATCAACTCCGCCCACGCGTACAACGCGGCCATCGACCCCACGGCCTTTCGCTGGTTTCTCAGCGACGATATGCGGGAAGTCTATCAAAAAGAGCTCAACTTCAACAACGACGGCGCGATGGGCTTCGTCACCATCGACAAGATCAACGTGTCCCTGCCCATCTACCACGGGACCTCGGAAGCGATCCTTCAAACAAGCATCGGTCACATCGAATGGACCAGCCTTCCCGTCGGGGGAGAGAGCAGCCACTGCGTCCTGTCCGGCCACCGCGGCCTGCCGAGAGCCAAACTCTTTTCCGATCTTGACAAGCTTGTCGTCGGAGACGTGTTCTCGCTGAACGTCCTCAACGCGACCCTGACCTATCAGGTCGACCAGATCCGCGTAGTCGAGCCCGACGACGTCTCATACCTGCAGATCGAGGAAGGAAAAGACTACTGCACGCTCGTCACCTGCACCCCCTACGGCATCAACTCCCACCGCCTGCTCGTGCGCGGACACCGCATCGATAACCCGATGGGAGACGCCAAAGTCGTCGCCGACGCCATGCAGATCGACAAGATCTACGTCGTGCCCTTCGTGGGCGTGCCGATCCTGCTGATCCTGCTGATCCTGCTGTTCTTCTCCACCGGGAAGCACGCACGCCACCGCGACACCTATTCTGAGATCTGCTCCTGGGAGGAAGAATTCAGGCGCAGTCCCGAAGAAAAAAACTCTGCCGATTCAGCAGACCTTTAAAGGAGGAACTGCCATGATGAATAAACGGAAACACAGGCTGATCGTATGGATCCTGACGGTCGCCCTGCTGCTGTCGCTGCCTGTAGCGGCAATGGCGGAAGGCGAGCCCGACGAAAAACAGGATCCCGACGTCACCGAGCCTGCCATCGGCTTGGATCTGGATAAGGATGTCGAGCTCACGATCGCTCCCGGCCCGATCACCATGACCGGCGACGCGCACCCGACCCGCCTGCCTGCGGCAGAAGTCGTCTATGACGTTTACAAGGTCGCTGACGCTGAAAAGGAAAACAGCGTGCTGTCCTATCACTACGTGCTCGCCGACGCCTTTGCCGATATCCTCCCGGAGGGAACGGATATCTCGACCTACGCGGGACTCAAGGCGATCGACAACGACGGGTGGCGGGAGATCGCCGCGCTCGCCGCGGCCAAGGTCTTCGGAGGCGAATTCTCCGGAAGCCCCGTGGTGACCGCCTCCCCGGCGGCGGATACGATGACGCTCGGCGCGGGACTGTATCTCGTGATCGCCCACAGCGGCGGCATGTCTGAGGACGAATTCGTCAAGTGGGACGAATCCGCCGAGACGAAGACCTTGATCGGCACGATCGCCCGCTCCGCAGAGTATGAGTACACCTACGCGCCCGAGCTGATCTCGCTCCCGGCTACCAGGGAAGAGATCCCCGCGGTCGACGACGCCGACTATACCACGTCCGGCGGCTACTGGTACTACTCGGTCAGCGCGACGCTCAAGCCGCTCGAGGAGATCCGCTACGGCGACCTGAAGGTCGTAAAGGACCTGCTCGTCTACAACACCAACGTGGACTCGGTCGATCCGGTCTCCTTCGTCTTCACCGTGAGATGGCAGAAGATCAACGATGTCGACGAGGATGAGGGATCCGGCAGCGCCATCCTGATGCTGACCTTCACCGAGATGGGCGTGAAATCCGCCCTGATCGAGGGCAAGATCCCCGTCGGCGCAAAGGTCGAGGTCGAGGAGAGCTACCCCGGCTCGGGCTACGTGAACACCACTCCGCTCGTGGTCGGCGGCCTCGGCGACGACAACACCGACTTCCGGATCCTCGCGCCGGAGGACGAGAACGCCCCCCTGACGGCCACATTCGCGGACAAGTGCGAAAACGAGCTGTTCAAGGGCTACGGCATCCTCAACATCTACACCTTCGACGAAAACACCGGGTGGGGTGTACCGGAAAACTCGCATGACAGCTCGGTCCCCAATTCGTAAGGAGGCAGAAGTATGAAGAAGATCAAATATCTCCCTGTTCTCCTGGCGGTGATCATGATCCTGTGCGTCTCCATCGGACCGGCTCTGGCCTACTTCACGGCCTTCACGACCGCGAAGGGCAGCGCGACGATGGCCCTCGTCCCCAAGACGGAGATCACGGAGAGAACGGCAAACGAATCCAAAAAGGTCGTCGCCATCACCAACAACGGCAACGCCCCCTGCTTCGTGCGGGTCAAAGCCTTCGCGGGCGATGACGTCAGCATGAGCGTTACGGAGGGCAGCGGCTGGAGCGCCGACGGCACCAATTGCTGGGCGTACGGACCGGTCGTGATGCCCGGCGACGTGACGAGCGATCTCGTCATCGCGCTGAAGCTTCCCGACGACTACAAGGACGGCGATACCATCAACATCGCCGTCGTCTACGAGGCGACGCCCGCCGTTTGGGACGACGCGGACGGCGCATACAAACCCGACTGGACGAGCGACGTCACAGTCATCGACTGACGGAAGGGAGGCTTGGGATAATGACTGCTGATAAACGCAAGCGGATCCCCCTCGTCACGATCCTGCTGTTCACCCTGGCTTTCGGCCTGCTGCTCTTCAGTTCCATCGGCGGGACCAGGGCTGCGCTGATCTACGGCACGGAGCAGAACGCTTACCAGGCCGAGATCAAGATGATGTCCGCCAATCTCGTTTTGATCGAGAACGGCCACGCCGTTTCGGGCGAGCTCCTTACCGGCCTTCCGGACGCCAATCCCATCCCCGGCAAGAGCTATGAGGAAGTGCTGGCCGTCGTCAACAACGGCAGCGCGGAGAAAGGCGACATCGACGAGTATATCCGCGTACAGATCTATAAGTACTGGCTCAAGGATGACGGCGAGACGAAGGATCTTACGCTCGACCCCGCCCTGATCGAGCTCTCCGCGCCCCTCGGCGGCTGGATCCCGGATCCGGACGCCAGCACGGACGAGCGCACGGTGCTCTATTACAGCGTGCCCGTCGCTCCCGGCGAGGCCACGACGCCCTTCTGTGAGACGATCACGGTCAGCGACGAGGTCATGAGGACCGTCAAGCAGACCACGATCGGACCCGACGCCGACGGCCGGACCACGACGATCACGACCTTTGCCTATGACGGCAAGCTGATCTGCCTGGAGGTCGAGGCAGACGGCGTCCAGACGCACCACGCGGAAGACGCGATCCTGAGCGCCTGGGGCCGCAGCGTTTCGCTCCAGGGCGATGCGATCACGCTCAATGACGGAGGAGGACAAAAATGAAGAAAACATTTCTGAGCCTGCTCCTGGTGATGAGCATGCTGTTCAGCCTCGGGCTCGGCGCTTACGCGGCCGGCGAGGCGGGCGGTACCGTGCTCTTTGACGGCGAGAAGCTCATCTCCAGCTATACCAAGTTTGAAGACATTGCCGGCTCGCTGGAGCCCGGCGACGACGGCACGATCGTGATCAAGCTGACGAACGGCTTCAAGGAGAGCACCGACTGGTGGCTGAAGAACGAGATCCTGAAGAACTTCCTCGCGAGTGAAGCGGGCGGCGCCTATACCTACAAGCTCACCTTCCTCGCGCCGGGCGGCAGCGAAAAGACCATCTATGACAGCGACCGCATCGGCGGCGAGACCGGCGGCGGCCTGAAGGAAGTCAACAGCTCCCTGAAGGACTATGTCTATCTCGGCGAGATCGGACCCGGCAAGACCGGCGAGCTGAAGCTCTACTTCAAGCTCGACGGCGAGACGAAGGGCAACGCCTACAAGAACTCCTTCGCACAGCTGAAGCTGAACTTCGCGGTGGAGCTCACCTCGTCCAAGGTGGTCAAAACGGGCGACGACACGAACACCATGCCCTATCTGACGGCCTCCGCGATCAGCGGCGTCGTGCTGCTGGTCCTGGCCTTCGTCAGCCTGGGGAACAACAGAAAAAAGCAGAGGGGTGAGGCGGCATGAAAAGGATCAAAAATCTGCTCAGTCTGCTTCTCATCGTCTGCCTGATCGCCAGCCTTTCCGCAGCCGCGTTCGCGGAAACGCCGAAGTACAGGGTCACCGTCTCCGGCGGCCTGTACGGAACGGTGAACGGACAGAAGGAAGTCGTCGCGTATTACGACTACGGCGAGCGCTTCCGTCCGGATGACTTCGTGGTCACGGTGAATGAGGACGCCGCCGGCAAGTATTACCGCAAGCCCGGCTTCCACATCAGCGGACAGGAGACACAGTTCGGCGCCGAGGAGATCACGCACGACATCATCCTCGTGGCGAGCTACGGCGTCAAAGGCGAAATGGTCAACTACACCGTCCACTACACGACGGCCAACGGCGCGGCGCTGCATGCCGACGACGTTCTCGAGGGAAAGATCGGCGATAAGCCCATCGTCCCGGCGCGGCATATCGACAACTACATCCCCAACACTTACAATTACACCTTTACGCTGACCGGCCCGCGTGAGATCACCTTTATCTACACGCCCGTTCCCACGGCCCCTGCCAACCAGAACAATCAGGCCAACCAGGCCAACCAGGCCAACCAGGCCAACCAGGCCAACCAGGCCAATCAGGCCAATCAGAACAATCAGCCCGGCCAGAACGCTCAGCCCGGTCAGAACGCTCAGCCCGGCCAGAACGCCCAGCCCAATCAGGGCGGAATGTTCGGCCCCGGCACATCCGCTCCGGGCGGCTCCGACGGCGGGGAGAGCACGACCCCGGAAACCATCATCGACCTGGATGAACAGGACGTGCCTCTGGCCAGACCGGATAACCCCGCGCCCGGCACGGTCGGCGATCAGGCTCAGCAGCTGAAGAAAAACACCTGGACGGCGATCGGCATCAGCATCGCAGCCATCGTGGCGCTGATAGCCGCGGCGATCTACTTGCTCTCACGCAGAAAGAAGACCGAAAAGTAAAATGAACGAGAGACAGAAAAAGTCTCCCACAAGAAGAGGGGGCGGGAAGGCTATTCCCGCCCTCCTCTGCAATGTCTTGGGGACCATACTGATCCTGGGCGTGATCCTGGCGATGCTGCCGGCTTTTCTGCCGCGGCTGATGGGGATCCGCGTGTATGACGTCGTCAGCGGGAGCATGGAGCCGACGATCCCGGTGGGGAGCATGATCTTCGTAAGACCCGTCGACGGCGACGTGATCGAGAACGGCGACGTGATCGCCTTCAGCAGCAACGGCGTGGTCGTGACGCATCGGGTCGTGGAAAACCAGAGGCTCGGAAAACAGTTCATCACAAAGGGCGACGCAAACGCGACGGAGGATATGGAACGGATCGACTATGAGGAACTTCTGGGCCGGGTCGAACGTCATATCCCCATGATGGGCGAATTCACGGCGCATCTGACGACACCGCTGGGAAAGATCTACCTTTTCGCGGTCCTGCTCTGCGGACTGCTGTTCAATCTGATCGCGGGCAGGCTGAGAGACCGATAGGCCCCTCGGAACGGAGAAGAAAATGCTCAAAAAGTGGATCATACGAATACTGACCGCGGCCGCGCTGGCCGTTTTCCTGTACTCGATGGGAAACCTGCTTGCGATCCGGCTGCGGTATCGCGCCGGTGAAAAGCTATACAGCGACGCGTCGGAGAATTATACTCAAAGCGTCCCTTCGCCGACGCCGGAGAGCGTCCTGAGCACGGAAACGCCGGTGAGCGAGCCGCCTGCCGAGGACGAGCCCGAGCGCGCGCCGATCGTGGTGGATTTTCAGGAGCTCCAGGAGCTCAACGGCGACATCTTCGCCTGGATCTACTGCGAGGATTCCGTGATCAATTATCCGGTGGCGCATTGTGACAACAACGATTTCTACCTTGACTACGGTTACGACCGCAAGCCTTCCGGCACGGGCACGATCTTTTCCGACGCCGGAAACAGGCCCGGTGTTCAGGATTGGAACATCATCATTTACGGACATCACATGCAGAATAAGACGATGTTCGCGTCCCTGAAGAACTGGTTCGAGCAGGATTACTACGATGCGCATCCCGTGATGTGGCTTCTCACGCCCGAGCAGGATTACAGGATCGATCTTTACAGCGTACGTTCGACGCCGGCTACCTCGGATACCTATACGATCTTTTACGAGCCGGACGAGCAGTTTGAGGACTATATCCTCCGGGCCAAGGCCGAGTCGGGATTTACCTCCGACGTTGAGCCCGACCCGCAGTTGCACCATGTGCTGCTGTCCACCTGCGCCTATTCCTATTACAACGAGCGCACCGTTATCCACGGCCAGCTTGTCCCCGTCGCCAGCGCGGGAGGCTTGCCCATTCCCGCGGAGACGCTTTCACCCGACGTGAACGATTGAGATCAAGACAGCCGACTTCAGGTCGGCTGTCTTGTTTTTTCATTTGACGGGAGAGAGGAGCGGCCTTATAATAAAAGCAAAGGAACGTAAGCTTCTTTTCGAAAGGAGAACGCCGTGAAAACACTCGTCGCCTGGTTTTCCGCCACCGGAAGCACCGCGAAGCTGGCCAAAACGCTCGCCTCCGCCGCCGGAGCGGAGCTCTATGAGATCCGTCCGGCCGTTCCCTATGAACGCCGCGATCTCAAATGGATGGACAAGAAGAGCCGTACGACGCTGGAAATGGCAGACCCGAACTGCCGCCCCGAACTGGCGGACAGGGACGCGCCCGTGGCCGAGGCCGAAACGATCTTCCTCGGCTTCCCGATCTGGTGGTACCGCGAGCCGAGCATCATAGACAGCTTTCTGGAAGCCTATGACTTCTCCGGCAAGACGATCGTACCGTTCTACACCTCCGGAGGCAGCCGCCTGGGAGAGGGCCAGGAGCGCATAGAAAAGCTGGCCGTCGGCGCAAAGGTGCTGCCCGGCCGCCGCTTTCCGGCGGGAGCGGGAGAGGAAGAATTGAAAAGCTGGATCGAAACACTTTGAAATTGGGGGAGAGAACATGAGAAAAAACAAGCCCGTCCCCGGCAGAGACGGAAACAAATACGTACCCTTTGAAGAACGGACGGGCGAGAGCTCCGTGGTGTATTTCACGCGCGATCTCTCGGAAGAGGGATTGAAGAAGATCTATGACCGCGTCTCCTCCGTCCTGTGCGGAAAGGTGGCCGTGAAGCTGCATACCGGCGAGGCCGAGGGCCCGAACATCATCCCGCGCCCCTGGGTGAAGGAGCTGCTCGCCGCGCGCTTGCCGGACGCGACGATCATCGAGACCAACACCTATTACAAGGGCAGCCGCTACACCACCGAGGACCACCGCCGGACGCTCGGGATCAACGGCTGGACCTTCTGCCCGGTGGACATCACCGACGAGCATGGCGTGGCCGCGCTGCCCGTAAAGGGCGGCAAGTGGTTCACGGAGATGCACGTCGGCGAGAGCATGCTCAACTACGATTCTCTTCTTGTGCTGACGCACTTCAAGGGCCATGTCCAGGGCGGCTTCGGCGGCAGCAACAAAAACATCGGCATAGGCTGCGCGGACGGCCGGATCGGCAAGCGCGACATCCACACGCGCACGATCATGTGGGATACCCGCAAGGAAGAGCTGATGGAGAAGATCTCCGAGAGCACCAAGGCCACGATCGACTATTTTGCGCCGCATGTGTGCTATATCAACACGATGCGCAACATGTCCGTCTCCTGCGACTGCGAGGGGCCGGAGGCCGAGCCGGTCGTCACGCCGGACGTCGGGCTCGTCGCCTCGCTGGACATTCTCGCGGCGGACAACGCCTGTATCGACCTCATCTACGCGCTGCCCGGAGGAGGCGGCAAGGCGCTGATCGAGCGCGTCGAGAGCCGCCACGGCCTGCGGCAGCTGAGCTATATGAAGGAGCTCGGCATGGGCAACGACCGCTACACGCTCGTCGATATCGACAACGGCGACGCCGTGATCACGGCCGCCGAGGCGGTGAAGGACGTCGATCCCGTGTGGAAGCCAGACCGCTACAACGTCTTCTGGGGCCGGAACAAGCGCAGATAAAAAAAGCAAAAAGCAGCAGACATCTTCGGGATGCCTGTTGCTTTTTGCTTTCGGTTTTGCTATGCTGACGGCAAGAAACAAAGACAAGGAGGCGGGACACATGGTGGAGATGAACGTCACGCCGGCCGCTGCGCTGGAGCGGCATCGCGCGCTGACGAGCCTTCCGCTCTCGCTCAACAACGCCCGCGAGCTCGGCGGCATCGTCCTCCGGGACGGCCGGCGGGTCAAACGCGGCGTCCTGCTGCGCACGTCCCGGCTCTTCGACGCGACGGAGGAGGATCTGCGCAGGCTGCGCGAGGAATACGGCCTGTCGCTGATCCTCGATATGCGCGAGTCCGACGAGATCCGCCGCGCGCCCGACCCGGAGATCAGCGGCGCAAAATGGCTGCACACGCCCGTCATCGACTTTGCCTATATCCGGGAAAAGATGGCGTCCCGCATCGACGGACAGTTCAACGGAAAGAGCTTCGACCCGGAGAAGCTTGACAGGGAGAGCATCCTTGCGTGGATGACGGAGGCCGTGCGCGAGGGGCGCCGTCTCGGACGGACGGATCTCGGCATCGGCGGCGCCTACGCGGGTTATCTCGCGGGAGCGGTCGGACGGAGAAGCATAGGCCTTTTCTTCCGGGAGCTCGCCGCGAACGAGAACGGGGCCGCGCTGTGGCACTGTCACACGGGCAAGGACCGCACCGGCATCGCCGCCGGGCTGATCCTGGACGTGCTCGGCGCGGACTGGGACACGATCCTGTGCGACTATGAGTGCTCGAACCTCTTCTATCGGAGCGATCTGGAGGAGATCGAGCTTCTCCTGCGCGGCCGCGGCATAGAGGAAGAGATCCTGCCGCCGCTGTGCGGCTTCGCGGGCGTCCATGCGCCGATGCTGGAAAACGCCTGGAAATACATGGACAGAAAATGGGGCGGCGCGCTCGGCTATCTAACGGCCGGCTGCGGCGTGAGCGCGGATGAGATCGCGGCGCTGCGCGAGCGGTATATCGAGGGATAAGTGCCAATGAGACTGTTTATCGCGATACAGCCGGACAGGCAAATGAAGGATGCTCTGCGCGCCGTGCAGAACGAGCTGCGGCGCCGCGGCGTCGAGGGAAATTACACCCGCGCGGAGAACCTGCACCTGACGCTTGCCTTTATCGGGGAGTACCCCGATCCCGACGCGGTGCTCGAGGCGATGGGGAAGCTGAAGTTCGAGCCCTTCGGGCTGCGGCTCGCGGGGCTCGGCGCCTTCGGCGAGCTGTGGTGGGCAGGTCTTGAAGAAAGCGACACGCTCGATATGCTCGTGCGGCGGCTGCGCCGCACGCTCGCCGAGAGCGGGATCCCCTTTGACCGCAAGGCCTTCCGCCCTCATATCACGCTGATCCGCAAGCCGAGCTTCCGCCGCGATCCGCAGCTTGACACCCTCCCTGTCCCGGAGGCGGAGACGACGGCGGGACGCATCAGTCTGATGCTCTCCACAAGAGGGAAAAACGGCATGATCTACACGGAGCTCGGCTCGGTTTCGGCATACAGAGAAAGAGAAATGGAGTAAATATATGAGTCCGATTTGGCTTTTGGTGGGGATCACGGCCATCGCCGGCGTGGGCGGAACGGGTATGGGCGGCGTGGTCGCCTGCCTGTTCCGGAAAGATTCCGATAAAACCGTCAGCCTTCTGCTGTCCTTTGCGGCCGGCGTGATGACCGCGGTGGTCTGCTTCGACCTGCTGACGGAAGCGCTGCATACCGACGGAACGGCTTCCAAGGTCTGGCTGGTGATAGGCGGCGTGACGGTCGGCTTTGCGCTGATCGCCCTGCTCAACGCCTGGATCGACAAGGCGACGAACCACGAAGTGGCGCATATCGACGAAAACCACCCGCGAACGGCGGATTCGCTGGAAGAGCTGACGCACGCCAACCATCTGCAGGAGCACATGGAAGGCCGCCAGCCCCGCAGCGGGCTGTTCCTGGCAGGCCTTGTGATGGCGGCGGCCATCGCGCTGCACAACGTGCCCGAGGGCATGGTGATCGGCGCGTCCTTTGCCATAACGGCGGACGAGATCCTCTCCAACCGCGGCGGACTGATCATGGCGCTGGTGATCGGCCTGCACAACATCCCGGAGGGGATGGCCGTGGCGGTGCCGCTGATCTCGGGCGGCATGAGCAAGATCCGCTCCGTCGCGGTGACGGCCCTGTCCGGCTCTCCCACCATCCTGGGGGCTTTGATGGGCTTCCTCATCGGCGCCATCAGCCCGACCGCGCTGGTGATCTCGCTGAGCTTCGCCTCCGGCGCCATGCTGTACGTGGTGTTCGGCGAGCTGCTGCCCGAGTCCATCCTGATGTGGAAATCGAAGCTTCCGGCCGCGCTGGCCGTCCTGGGACTGCTGACGGGCCTGATCATCATTTATCTGTAAAAGTCCTGGGCTGTACAGGCAGGACGGCAGTCAAGACAGCGGGACTGAGAAAACACCGTAGCAGAGGAAATGAGCACATCGGAAGCGATGTGCTCATTTTGATAAAAAAGGATGACAAATGCGGTTTTTCTCTGAGTTTCCCCTCAGCCTGCGCTTGAAAAAAAGCGCTATACAGAGTATAATAAATTGTGCTGTAAAGATAATCCCCAATTGACTCCCGCGTCGGGACAAACCGGCGTCGGCCCTGCGGCCGCGCCGCGGCCCGGCGTGCAGACAATACGATCCGCTACGGACAGGAGAATACGGAACATGCTCATCAACAACATTGAAATAGACGTTAAGGTCAAATGCATCGAGGCCGATACCACGCAGGCCAAGGTGGCGGAGAGCATACAGACAACCAGATCCTATGTCAACAGACTGATCAAAAGCCCGGGAAAGATCCTCAACAAAACCTTTGTCGCCATGATGGAGGCCCTGGGCTATGATATCGAGATCAGATACGTCAAGCGGGAATGACGCCGCCCGCGCGCGGCGCGGCCGAACCGCAGGTCCGCTTTTTCGGAGAAGACGCCCGACAAAAACAGAGGGAATCCTCCTTCGAAGCGGATCCGACGCTTTTTTTCAGACGCTCATCATCATGACAGGACATCAAGCCTGCAACAGGAGGAGAACGATATGCTGGAATGCTGTCAGAAAATACAATTCGATCACGGGATCCGAAGGATCCTTGTTGTTGAGGACGATCTGATCAACCGCGAGATCCTTTCCCTCATGCTCCGGGATACCTACGACATCCTGATCGCGGAGACGGGAAAACAGGCGCTTGAGCTGCTGGAATCGGATTACGGCACGCTGAGCCTGGTACTGCTGGATCTGAACCTTCCGGACATGAAGGGCGTGGACATTCTGGGCCGCATCAAGGGAAACGCCCTCACTGCCCGCCTGCCGGTCATCGTGATGACGGCGGATCAGAACGCGGAGGTCGAGTGTCTCACGCTCGGCGCGACGGACTTTATCTCCAAGCCCTATCCGAAGCAGGAGATCGTGCTGGCGCGGATCCGGCGCACCATTGAGCAGTTTGAGGACCGGGATATCATCCGCTGGACCGAACGCGATCAGCTGACGGGACTGTATAACCGCGAGTTCTTTTATCGGTATGCGGCCCAGCATGACGAGCATCATCCGGAAGAGCCGACCGACGCGATCGTGCTGGACATCAACCATTTCCACATGGTCAACGAGCGTTACGGCAAAGAGTTCGGCGACAGGGTGCTCAGACTGGTCGCGGAAAAGCTGCGGGCAAAGGTGAGCGATTCCGACGGCATCGTCTGCCGCAAGGAGGACGACACCTTCCTGATCTACTGCCTGCACCGCAGCGATTACGGACAGATCCTGGACGGCGTCTGCATGCAGATGGAAACGGATTATCAGATACGGGCCAGAATGGGCGTTTACCCGGACGTGGACCGCGGCATAGATATGGAACGCCGCTTTGACCGCGCCAAGCAGGCGGCCGACGCCGTGAAAAACAGCTATTCCCAAACTGTGGGCTTCTACGATAACGCCATGCACGAGAAGGAGCTTTATCTGGAACAGCTGCTGGAGGACTTTCACACGGCGATCCGGGAAAAACAATTCACGGTTTTTTACCAGCCCAAGTTCGACGTCCGTCCCGATGAACCGGTTTTATGCAGCACGGAAGCGCTTGCCCGGTGGCGGCATCCGAAGCTCGGACTGATCAGTCCCGGCGTCTTTATCCCGCTTTTTGAGAAAAACGGCCTGATCCGGGAGCTGGACTCCTTTGTCTGGAGAGAGGCTGTCGCCCAGATCCGGACATGGGAGGAGCGGCTGGGACGTCTAATTCCGGTGTCGGTTAACGTATCCCGTATCGATCTGAACGATCCGCCGCTGCTGAAGATTCTGGAAAAAACGGTGGACGAGGCGGGGATCGGCCGCGAAAGCATCCTGCTGGAGATCACGGAGTCGGCCTATACGGATAACGCCGAGCAGATCATCAACGTTGTAAAATCTTTGCGGGAAAGCGGGTTTTTCATCGAGATGGACGACTTCGGAACGGGTTTCTCCTCTCTGAACATGATCACCACGCTGCCCATCGACGCATTGAAGCTGGACATACAGTTCATCCGCACGGCTTTCCGCGACAGAAAGGATACGAGACTGCTCGAAACGGTCATAAGACTGGCGCAGTCGCTGGGTCTGTCAACGATCGCGGAGGGCGTGGAAACGGAGGAGCAGATGCTCACGCTGAAAGCCTTGGGCTGCGACGTCGTGCAGGGCTATTATTTTTCAAAACCGCTGCCCGCCGATGAGTTTGAGGCATTCGCGCGGGAAAAGTGCCGTTGGCCGGGAAACTGAACGGCAAAAGCGAAGCGTCATTACATAAATATTCAACACGATCGAGGTAACACTATGCTGACAATCGATGCGCTGCGCCGCTTCGGCGCGAATACCGAGGAGGGCCTTGGCCGCTGCCTGAACAACGAGGCTTTTTATCTGCGGCTCGTCAACATGTCGCTGCAGGACGCGGGCTTTGACAAGCTTGCCTCCGCCGTAGAAAGCGACGACAGAAAGGCCGCTTTTGAAGCCGCCCACGCTCTCAAGGGCTCGCTGGGCAATCTGGCGCTCACGCCGATCTATACGCCGGTCGCTGAGCTGACGGAATTGCTGCGCGGCGGGCAGGACGCCGACTACAAGGCGATGCTCGGGACGATCCTTCGGCAGCGCGCCGAGCTGCTGGCGCTGTGCGAAGGCTGAGCTCGGCCGGAAAAGCGGAAAGCAGACTCTTCAGCGAAAACAGTAGGCGCACCCTATGGAAAAAAAGCTAAACAGGCAGACAGCCCTGATCACGACGGTCGGCACCGTTCTGGTAGTGGCGCTCCTGATACTGGGCACGATCTGGACGAGCCGGAGCGCGCGTGAGGATACCATCGAGGCCGCGCGTTCCGTGAGCCTGTTGTATCTGGACGAGCTGGTCGGCCGGCGCGAGCAGGTCGTTCGTGATTTCAACGAAGGGAACAAGGGCGTTGTGTCCTTCTCGTATAACGGGATCCAGGAAACGCTCAGCTATGCCCCCATAGACGGGGCCGACTGGCTGCTGACCTATCTCGTCCGCGACAGCGTGATCAGCGAGCGCATCGCTCCCGTATCCGAGGGGATCATCCGGCGAAGCGTACTCCAGTCGATCCTGACGGCGGCTGCGCTGGGCCTTATGTTCAGCTATATCATCGCGCAGACCCGAAAGAACGCGCGGCTTCTGCTCGCCGAGGACAACATGATCAACAGGGAGATCGCGGAGCTGATCCTCAAGCAGATGGGCTTTTCGGTGGAGACCGCGGAAAACGGAAAGCTCGCTCTGGACATGGTCGCATCTTCGGAACCAGGATATTACGACGCCGTTCTGATGGATATTCAGATGCCAGTTATGGACGGCTATTCCGCCGCCAGGGCGATCCGGGCCTTGGACGATAAAGCGCTGGCGGAGATCCCGATCCTCGCCATGACGGCGAACGCCTTTCAGGAGGACGTGAAGGCCGCCATGGACGCGGGCATGCAGGCGCATATCGCAAAACCCGTCGACGTGGACAAGCTGACGGAGGCTCTGCGCTCCGTTCTGCAGCCGCAGCCGTAAAGGATACGGACAAAACAGTTTATTTTACAGGCGAGTGAGGTGAGATCCTTGCGACATAATAAGCACTTGTCATCGTTGCTGCTGGCCCTTTGCATGCTTCTGTGCGGCTGCGGGAGCGCGACGACCCAGCCTGGCAGCGGATCTCCCACCCGCGCCATGAGCGGAGACTCCGCCTCCTATGCGGCTCCGCCCTTCGCCGCCTCGCAGTTTCACGAAGATTTGGCCGAGGGCGCGGACGATACGCGCATCGACCTTTCGGCCGTCAGCGAGGGTTACGTGGCGGTTTCGGTGAAGAGCGACAAACGACTGAAATTTCAGGTCCTCAAGGAAGGGGAGGCCTACAACTACGACCTTGCGTCCGACGGGACGCCCTCCATTTATCCGCTCCAGTGCGGGAACGGCCGATATACGTTCCGCGTCATGGAGAACACGACCGAAAACAAGTACGCGCAGATCTACATCACGGAACGGGACGTGGTCTTGCTCGACGAGTTCCAGCCCTTCCTACGGCCGAGCGATTACGCCAGCTATACGGCCGACTCCGCGTGCGTGAGAAAGGCCGCGGAGCTCGCGGAAGGCTGCGGCAGCGCGCTGGACGTCGTCGGGGCAGTATATGAATTCGTCTGCCAGACCGTGCGTTACGACTCCGACAAGGCGGCCTCCGTGAAGTCCGGATATCTGCCCTCGCCCGACGAAACGCTGCAGACCTGCAAGGGCATCTGCTTCGATTACGCGGCTCTGGCCGCCGCCATGCTGCGCAGCCAGGGGATCCCGACCAAGCTGATCTTCGGGTATGTGGCGCCGGACGATCTGTATCACGCGTGGAACATGTTTTACACGGAAGAGAGCGGCTGGATCACGGTCAGCTTCGAGGTCGGCGGAGAGGAATGGACGCGCATGGATCTGACCTTTTCCGCCGCGGGCGCTCCCGCGGAGTTTGTGGGAGACGGTAGCCATTACCTGGACCTGTATTCATACTGACGGGAGGGAAAACATGAGCAAGAGGAAATTGGATGAACTTGGCGTCAGCGCCTTTTGCGAGAGCATGGCGATGATGGTGCAGTCCGGGATCCGGACCGACGAGGCGATCGAGCTGCTGCAGAGCGGAGAAGGCGAGAGCGGCCCTCTCGGACAGGCTCTCGGCGAGATGAAAACGCAGACGGAGCAGGGCGGCTCTCTGGCCGACGCCATGGAAAGCACGGGCGTCTTTCCGGACTTCGCCGTGCAGATGATCGGCGCGGGCGAGAGCTCCGGACGGCTGGAGGACGTGCTGTTCCGGCTCGCGCGTTATTACGCCGGACAGAAGACCGTTTCGGAAAAGTTGCGCGGCGCGGTGACCTATCCGGCCGCCATGCTGGTGCTCATCATCGCGGTGCTTTCCGCCATGCTTACCATCGTGCTGCCGGCCTTCCGGGCGGTCTACGACCGTCTCACGGGCAGCCTTGCCGCCTCCTCCTACGCCTATATCCGTTGGGCCGGGGTCTTCTGCGCCGCGGCGCTCGTCGTGATGGCGCTGCTGGCGCTCGCGCTGGTCGTCGGGCTTCTGCTCTGGAAGAGCGGCAGGCGCGACGCCGTGCTCGCCGTGCTGGAGAAATTCCCGCAGACCCGCGCCATTCTGGAGACCAACGCGCTCTATCGCTTCACCTCCGCCGCGGCGACCTTCCTCGCGAGCGGCAAGATGCAGGACGAGGCGGTGCTCGCAAGCATCCCGATGGCCGGTTCGGCGCCGCTTGAGGAAAAGCTCCGTAAGGTCTCCGAGCGCATGAAGGAGGGGCACAGCATCGCACAGGCGGCCTACGACGAAGGACTCTTTGAGCCGGTATACGGCCGTATGCTGCTGGCGGGCGAGCGCAGCGGCTCCCTGGAGCATGTGCTCGTACGGCTGTGCCGGCTGCTGGAGGAGGACAGCAGCCATCAGGTCGATCGCCTTGTCGGGATCGTCTCCCCGGCGCTCTCGGGCATCCTGATGGTGACCATCGGTCTGACGCTCATCAGCGTGATGCTGCCCTTGATCGGCATGATGAACGCCATCGGCTGAGGAGGACGCGATGTATTCGGATCGTGTAAAAAAGAAGACAGGCCTTTTCGCGGTCTTCCTCGCGCTCCTGCTCCTTGCCGCTCTGACGGCCTTCGCCTTCAGCCATGCGGGACGCGACGTCAGCGAAGAGGGCGCGGCGGCGATCTGCGAGACGGTGCGCCGCAGCGCGCTGCAATGCTATGTCGTCGAGGGCGCCTTTCCGCCCGAGCTGCAATACCTGGAGAAAAACTACGGTCTCCAGATAAACACGGAGGATTACCTGGTGGCCTATGACTGCTTCGCCTCCAATCTGCCGCCGACGATCCGCGTGATCGCACGCGGGAAGTAAGGGAGGAGAAGAGCTTGAAGCAAAGCCAGAAAAATCCGATCCTGCTGCTGTCCGTCGGCATCGCCGCGCTGTTCCTGCTGGGCTTCCTGCTGCTGGTCACCTTCGGCGCAAGGAGCTACCGCGAGGTGGTGGAAAGCCAGTACGGCAATATGGACGAGTGCGCGCTGAGCGCGTATATCGCCACGAGCGTAAAGGCCAACGACAGCCGCGGCGCGCTGCGCGCGGAGGACTCCGAGTACGGGCAGGTGCTCGTTGTGACCGATGTCGGAAGCGGCTGGGCGCTGCGCTATTATCGTTATGAAGGACAGCTCTTGGAGGACTATGCCCGCGACGGGACGCCGCTTTCGCCCAAAGAGGCGCAGCGCATCGGCCCGACAGAGCGCTTTTCCGTCGAGTGCGGCGATAACGGGCTCGTGACGGTGGTCACCGACGCGGGAAGGACTTTACTGCATTCACGCAGCGCGGAGGGGGCGGGACCATGAAAAAACAGCTGTTGACTTCCTTTTATCTCGAGGCGCTGCTGCTCATTGCGGCTTTTGTGGCGATGATCCTTGTGCTGACGGCTGTCTTCGGCACGGCGCGCGCCAAAAGCGTCGAGGCGTACCGGCTCACGCGCGCGGTCACGCTCGCAGCCAACGCGGCCGAGGCCGTGTCCGCCGCCGACAGTCCTGAACAGGCGGCGGCGCTGCTCGACGAGGGCGGCAACGTCCGTCTCGCGGCCGGGCTGATCGAGGCCGCCTATCTCGCGGACGGCAGCCCCTGTCTTGACGGAAACGGCGCGCTGCGCCTGACGGTGAGCTGGGAAGCCTCCCCGGAGGACGCCGCGCTCGTCGTGAATCGGATCACCGTCTTTGCCGCGGATACGCAGGCGTCCGTCTATACGCTGGAGACAGCGTGCTTTCGAAAGGAGGCGGCGGCATGAACAAGGCGCCGATCCGCCTCGGACCGATGGCGCTGCTGCTGACGGTGATCAGCATCTGCCTGACGATCCTGGCGATCCTGACCTTTACGACCGCGAGGGCCGACCTGCGTTTGGCACAGAAGTACGCGGAAACCGTGCAGGCTCGTTATGCGATCGAAAAAGACGGACAGACCTATCTGGCGGGGCTGAACGCTGGCCGTGAGGAAGCGCCGGAGCCGGACGAGGACGGCGTGCTGCGCGTCGATATCGAGCGCGGCGGTTATCTGCTCCATATCGCGCTGCTCGACGACGGTCACGGCGGCTGGGACGTGACGTCCTGGCGTCATGAAAAGACCTGGGAGCAGAAGGAAACGATCGACAATCTCTGGAGCGGCAGCTTCGGAAAGGGAGAATGAGCCATGGAAATTCTGGAAATCCTGCAAAAAGCGGTCTCGCTCGACGCAGCGGACGTGTTCCTCATCGCCGGCCTTCCCGTGACCTTCAAATGCGGCGGCCGCCAGCAGCGGATGGAGAACGGCAAACTGACGCCCGAGGAGATCGGTGCTCTCGCGGAGGAGATTTACGCCCTCAGCAAACGCAGCCGCGCCAATTACGAGCGCGGCGCGGACGACGACTTCTCCTTCGCCGTGTCCAAGCTCGGACGCTTCCGCGTCAATATTTTCCGGCAGCGCGGCTCGCCGGCGGCGGTGATCCGCGTGATCCGCTTCGGTCTGCCGGATCCGGCCGGACTCGGCATCCCCGAAAGCGTGCTTTCGCTTGCGGAGAATAAAAAAGGTCTTGTTCTGATCACGGGCTCGGCGGGGACGGGCAAGTCCACGACGCTGGCCTGTATGATCGACCGCATCAACAGGACCCGCGACTGCCACATCATCACGATGGAGGATCCCATCGAGTATATCCACCGGCACGACAAGGCTATCGTCACACAGCGCGAGATCTCCATCGACACGCCCGGCTATCTCGAATCGCTGCGCTCGGCGCTGCGTGAGAGCCCGGACGTGATCCTGCTCGGCGAGATGCGGGATTATGATACCATTTCCGCCGCGATCACGGCGGCGGAGACGGGCGTTCTGCTGCTGAGCACCCTGCACACGAGCTCCGCGGCCAACACGATCAGCCGCATCCTCGACGTTTTCCCGGCCGCTCAGCAGAAGCAGGTGAAGATCCAGCTCGCGCAAATCCTCAAGGGCGTCGTGTGCCAGCAGCTCGTGCCCTCGGTCGACGGTACGCAGATCCCGGTTTTCGAGATCCTGAAACCCAACGTCGCCATCCAGAACATGATCCGGGAGGACAAGCTCCATCAGCTTGAGTCGACCATGCAGGCCTGCGCGGCCGAGGGGATGT
The DNA here is from genome assembly GCA_900319935.1 of uncultured Eubacteriales bacterium. Taxonomy (GTDB): domain Bacteria; phylum Bacillota; class Clostridia; order Oscillospirales; family Oscillospiraceae; genus Limivicinus. Next base: position 19,796 of record ONQJ01000008.1, read on the forward strand.
GCACGATGGACGGGAGCCTGCTGAAGCTCTTTAAGGAAGGCAGGATCACGCGCGACACCGCGCTTCTGTCGTGCGTCAACTATGAAACGATGGCCAAGCGCCTCGGACTGTGAGGGCGGCGGCATGAGAATGACGGATATGAAGGAAAACGTGCTGTATGTGCGGATGCTCGGCGGCTTTTCCGTTCAGTGGAACGGAAAGCTGATCGCGGGAGGCTCCAAAGCCAACAACTCGCAGTTCGCCTATCTGCTGCAGATCCTGATCCACAACCGGGACAAGGGCGTGACGCGCGATCGGCTCGAGGAGCTTCTCTTTGAGGACCGCGATATGAGCAACATCCATCACGCCCTTCAAAGCGTGATCTACAACACGAAGAAAAAACTCGAGCAGGCGGGACTGCCGCCCGTGAATTACATCGAGCAGCGTAAGGGCGTGTTTTTCTGGACGGGGGAGATCCCCCTGGTCGAGGATGCGGCCCGCTTCGAGGAACTGTACCGCAAGGCGGAGAGCGCAGAGGATGAGAACGAACGCATCGCGCTGTATCTCGACGCCTGCCACTGGTACAGCGGCGAATTCCTGCCCATGCAGGCTGCGGTCATCTGGGCCGCGCACGAGGCGCGGCGCTATCGGGAGATGTTCTGCGACTGTGTGGAGAAAGCCGCGCTGCTGCTGCGGCTGCGGCAGGACTTCTTCCAGATGGAGGAGCTCGGCGTGTACGCCTCCAAGGTTGATCCCCTTGCCGACTGGGAGCCCGTGACGATGGAGGCTCTCGCCTCCATGGGCCGTTATGACGAGGCGCGCAAGCTCTATGAGGATACGGTGGATTACTACTTCAACGAGCAAGGGCTGCGCCCGTCGAAAAAGCTGATGGAGCAGTTCGAGCGGCTGGGCGAGGAAATGATGCACTGCTACGACGTGCTCGATCATATCCAGGAGGAGCTCTCCGGCAGAAACGACGACAGACCGGGCGGATTTTTCTGCACTTATCCGGTCTTTCAGGGCATCTACCGCATGGTGGAGCGCATGCTCGAGCGCGGCGGCCAGTCAGTGTATCTGATGCTCTGCACGGTGGTGGACAGCAAGGGGAACCCCATACGCTCGGGCCCGATGCTTGAGGAGCTCAGCAAGCGGATGGGCGACGCGATCCGGCGCACGATACGCAGGAGCGACGCCCTGACGCAGTACGGCAAGGGGCAGTATCTGGTCCTGCTGGTGAACACCACGCGCGAAAACTGCGTCATCATCCAAAAGCGCATCAACGACCGCTTTATCATCGGCCGCCAGCGCTCGTCCATCCAATACTATGTCAACAGTATGTTCTGGGAGCCTTCCGCCGCTCAGCAGGAAAAGAAGGAGAAGCGTCCATGAATAAAACACAGTGGTATATCGGCGCGCCAAACGGCGTAATCCTATGTGTGGACGTGATGGGCAGAGGCGGCCCGGCAGGCCAAATGTTCCACAGTTATCAGACAGACGGCATTCCTTTTGCCGGAGCCGATCAGATGATCTTCCATATGGAAGAATTATTCAACGCACTGAATTACCCGCGCCCCGGCACAAACGAGCGGAGCTTCACCTCCGCGAAAAGTTCGGAAGCTCACTATACGGAAAGGGACAGAATCATGAAAGACGAAGCGTTGTTGAGCAAGCACGGAGACCTTGGTACCTTTATCGTTCGCGTCCAGCATCGGCAGAACAGCAGTTGGCAGGGACGGATCACATGGATGGAGCAGGATAAGACCATTTCCTTCCGTTCGGTGTGGGAGATGGTCAAGCTCATTGAAAGCGCGGTGGATTCCGTCTGCACTGAACAAGACGTTGAGGAGACTCCCAGCTGGTAAGCGCAGGAACGCAGAGTCGACGGAGGTGAGGAGATGAATCAAAAAAACGCCGGGCAGGACCCCAAAGAGCGGGATGGGATCCATCTTGGCCGCTTTCACGCTGTGACCGTGGCGTTGTTTGCCGCGCTTGCGCTGATACTGCTGATTTCGTCCTATCATATGGGCAAAAGCTACACCCGCATGACGGAGGCGGTCGAGGACAATTTCACGGCCCAGCAGGCAGCGGCGAATATGCAGGCCGCGTCGGATTTTCTGACGGCGGAGGCACGTACCTTTATCGCCACGGGCGAAACCGAGCACGTGGAGAAGTTCTTTGAGGAGATGAATGTCACACGGAGACGCGAGCGGGCCGTTGAGGATATCAGCAGCATTCTGGACAGTCCGCCCAGCTACGCCTATCTGAGCGCCGCCATGGACAGCTCCAACGAGCTGTTGGAGATCGAGTGCTATGCGATGCGGCTCGCGGCGGAGAGCTACGGCTGCGAAGCGGCGGAGATGCCCGAGATGCTTCGCGCAGTGGCCCTGGAGGATGCGGACCTGCATCTCCCGGCGGAGGAGCAGCGTGACAAGGCTCTGAACCTGGTCTTCGACGAGACGTATCGGAGCTACAAGGATCTAGTCAGCGAAAACGTGTCCATGAGCGTAGAGATACTCATGGACGAGATGCGCACGCAGCAGAAGGAAAGCCTGGAGCAGCTGCTGCGGCAGATCCGCCAGGAGGTTTTACTCGTCATCGTCATGCTGCTGATGGCGGTGCTCTTGGTGCTGTCGACCGTAAAGCTGGTCACGAAGCCGATGCAGAATTATATCAGTCATATCCGCAGGGACGAGATGCTGCCCGAAGAAGGGGCGAGCGAGCTGCGCTTCCTTGCCCGCACCTATAATCAGGTGCGCGAGCAGAATCTCCGCCACGGCGAGCAGCTCAGATACGACGCGACGCATGACGCGCTTACGGGCGTGTTCAACCGCAGCGTTTTCGAAAAGCTGCGCACGCGATGCGAAGGCCGCGACAACGCCTTTCTGATCGTGGACATAGACCGTTTCAAGCAGATAAACGACCAATACGGCCACGACGTCGGAGACAGAGCGCTGTGCTATGTGGCGGCGCTGCTGCAGGAGAGCTTCCGCGCGGAGGACTATATCTGCCGTATCGGCGGAGACGAGTTCGTGGTCATCATGGTGCACACGGATTCTTCTCTGAGTGAGCTGGTGGAGAGCAAGATCCGCCGGATCAACGAGCGCCTGAAGACGCCGACGGACGGCCTGCCGCCCATTTCGCTGAGCGTGGGCGTGGCCTTCGGCAACAGAGAAAACCCGAGCGGCGACATCTTCAAGGACGCCGACACCGCCCTGTACCGCACGAAGAGCGTTCGTCAGGGCGGCTGCGAATTCTATTGACGCGGCGGACTTCGGGCGGAGAAGGGGAAGAACTTTCCCCTCAAGCCTGCTTCGACCGCGTATACAGGCAGCAGAAATGGGCCCCTGACATCGTCAAGGGCCCATTTCTGCAAAGGGCAGCTATGTTGTCTCTGTCGGGGACGAGCCCCCTTTCCGGCTAAAGCCGCGCCATACGGCCTCTAGCTTCGCCTGCCCGGAGCGCATGCTTTTCCCGCGGGATGTGATCGGGAATACTTATTGCTTCTCGCAGGGATTGACGTGCACCATGATGTGCTTGACGCTGGGGAAGTCCCGCTCGATGCGGTCGTGCACCTGCTCGGCGATCTCGTGGGCCTCATAGAGCGAAAGCGCGCCGTCGAGCCGGATCTCGAGATCGACGTAGATGCGGTTGCCGAACTCGCGCGTCTGCATATGGTCGACGCCCAGCACCTCCTTCTGCGCCAGGACGCAGTCCATGAGCCGCTTTTCCGTCTCCGCGTCGGCGGCGCGGTCGACCATTTTCCGCATCGCGTCGCGGAAGATATCATAGGCGGCCTTGAGGATGAACACACAAATGACGAGACTCGCGATCGGCTCCATGACCGGATGGCCCATCCGCGCCCCGGCGATGCCGATGAGCGCGCCGACGGAGGAGAGCGCGTCGCTGCGGTGATCCCAGGCGCTCGCCATCAGCGAGGTAGAATTCAGACGCTTGCCGTAGTATCGCGTGTACCAGTACATGGCCTCCTTCACGACGATGGAGACCACGGCCGCGACGAGGGCGAGCAGCCCCGGCACGACCGGCGTGCCGCCGCTCGCGTCGATGCTGCCGACGGCCTTGTAGCCGATCATCAGACCAGTGACGGCCAGCACGACGGCGAGCACGATGGCCGCGACGCATTCAAAACGCTCGTGACCGTAGGGGTGCTCCTTGTCGGGCGCGCGGACGGAGAGCTTCACGCCGATGATGACGATGATGCTGCTGAGCACATCGGAGGCGGAGTGCACCGCGTCGCTGATCATCGCGCCGGAGTGCGCGAGCACGCCCGCGAGCAGCTTGAAGAGCGAGAGCGCCGCGTTGCCCGCGATGCTCACCGCGGATACCCGCGTGGCGGTCTTTTCAAAATCCATGTCTGTCGGCATCAATAAGCCTCCTGAAAAACAAAAACACCCCGGGAATCCTGTCCCGTGGGTCCCCCTGTCACGATCCGTGACAGGGGCTCCGAGCCAAGGGCTCCGGCCTGTTCGCCGTTACTGTATCAGAGAATCGGGCGGTTAGTCAAGCGTAATCGAAAAGGAGAGAAAAACATGCTGTGGGATGCAAAGGACGGAAGCGTGCTTCTTGACGGCGCGCGGATGGACTATGTCCGCTTCGGAAGCGGCGGGAAAAACCTGATCATGCTGCCCGGCCTCTCGGACGGGCTGGCGAGCGTGAAGGGAAAGGCGCTGCTGCTCGCGCCGCCCTACAAGCTCTTTTTTGAGAAGTACACCGTCTGGATGTTCAGCCGCCGCGAGCCGCTGCCGCGCGGCTTTACGATCCGCGATATGGCGGCGGACCAGGCGGCGGCCCTGCGCGCGCTCGGGATCGAAAGAACGGCCGTGCTGGGCGTGTCGCAGGGCGGCATGATCGCCCAGTACCTCGCCGCGGACCGGCCCGAAACGACGAAAAAGCTGATCCTCGCGGCGACCGCGCCCTGCGTGAACGACACGGTCCGCGCGCGCGTCCGCGATTGGATCGCTATGGCCGAGCGCGGCGACCACAGGGCCCTGATGATCGACACGGCCGAGAACAGCTATTCCGAGGCGTACCTGCAAAAGTACCGCAAGCTCTATCCGCTGCTCGGAGCGGTCGGCAGGCCGAAGAGCTATGAACGCTTCCTTGCCAACGCGCGGGCGATCCTCGATTTTGACGCGCGCGGCGAGCTGGGAAAGATCGCCTGCCCGACGCTGATCCTCGGCGGGGAGGAGGACAGAATCGTCGGGGCGGAGGCCTCGCGCGAGCTGCACGGGGCGATCGCGGGGAGCGAGATGTATATCTATCCCGGCCTCGGCCATGCCGCCTATGAGGAGGCGAAGGACTTCAACGAGCGGATCTACCGCTTCCTGGAGGGCTGAGACATGGCGGACGGAATCATCCGGAAGCGCCTGGTCTTTTCCGGCGTCGTACAGGGCGTCGGCTTTCGCTGGCGCTCCCGCCGCGCGGCCGAGGCCTTCGGCGCGACGGGCTGGGTGCGCAACGACTGGAGCGGGACCGTCACGATGGAGCTGCAGGGAACGGAGGCGCAGATCGCGGCGGTGCTCGCCGCGATCGAACGCGGCAGCTATATCCGCATAGAGAGCGTTGACGCGCGGGACGTCCCCGTCGAGAAAAACGAGAGCGGCTTCTTCTTCGCGGACGAGCGATGGTAAAGGCTGGAAGCGGCTTCATCAAACTGCCCAAGTACGCGCGTCTGCGCATGGACAAGTATACGAAAATCGAAAAAAGGAGGGAAAGAGCGTTGAGCTTTTCCCTCCTTTTTTATACAATAAACAAAAGAGGGAACACAGCAAAAGCAGCATCTGACAAGGGAGGAGAGAATCGCATGGCCCACAGACCGAACATACTCAAGCT
>ONQJ01000003.1 GCA_900319935.1 uncultured Eubacteriales bacterium
GCAGCAGGAGCTGCCCTCCGGCCTGAAGTGGGGCAAGGACAAGTGGAACCCGAACTACGTCTTTGACAACCGCAAGAACTGCCACGAGTCCGGCACCGCCCCCTGCAAGACCGCCTGCCCCGCGCACATTGCGATCCAGGGCTACATCAAGCTGGCCAAGGAAGGCCGTTACCTTGACGCGCTCAAGCTCATCAAGCAGGACAACCCCTTCCCCTCCGTCTGCGGCTACGTCTGCAACCGCCGCTGCGAGGACGCCTGCACCCGCGGCTCCCTCGACAAGGCCGTCGCCATCGACGAGATCAAAAAGTTCATCGCCGAGCAGGATCTCAAGAGCGACGAGCGCTATATCCCCGAGCGTCTCTACCGTCGTCCCGTCGACATCCCCTATGAGCAGAAGGTCGCCGTCATCGGCGCCGGCCCCGCCGGCCTGAGCTGCGCCTACTACCTCGCCCGTATGGGCTACGTCAACGTCACCGTCTTCGACCGCAATCCCGCCCCCGGCGGCATGCTCGTCATGGGTATCCCCTCTTATCGTCTGGACCGCAGCGCTCTCAAGGGTGAGATCGAAGTCCTCGAGAAGATGGGCGTCAAGTTCCGGATGAATACCGAGGTCGGCAAGGACGTTACGATCCAGCAGCTTCGTGACGAGGGCTACAAGGGCTTCTATGTTGCCATCGGCGCGCAGAAGAGCTCCAAGCTCCGCATCCCCGGCGAAGAGCTGCAGGGCGTCTACGGCGGCGTCGATTTCCTGCGCGAGGTCAATCTCGGCAACAAGCCCGAGATCGGCAAAAAGTGCGCGGTCATCGGCGGCGGCAACGTCGCGATGGACGTGTGCCGCACGGCCGTCCGTCTCGGCGCGGAGACCTATGTGATCTACCGCCGCAGCGAGGAAGAGATGCCCGCCGACAAGGAAGAGGTCGCCGAAGCCAGGGAAGAGGGCGTGAAGTTCTGCTTCCTCAACGCTCCCGTCGAGATCCTCGGCGAGGACGGCAAGGTCAAGGCCCTCAAGGTCGAGCTCATGGAGCTCGGCGAGCCTGACGAGAAGGGCCGCAGAGCCCCCGTCGGCACCGGCAAGTTCGAGACCATCGAGGTCGATTCCGTGCTTGCCGCCGTCGGCCAGTCCATCGACTGGGGAACGCTCGATATCGGCGCGCTCAAGACCGGCAAGAAGGGCAACGCCATCGCCGATCCCGTCACCTATCAGACCGAGCAGGACGATATCTTCGTCGGCGGCGACGTCTACACCGGCCCGAAGTTCGCGATCGACGCGATCGCGGCCGGCCGCGAAGGCGCCGAGTCCCTGCACCGCTTCGTCAACGACGGTCAGAGCCTTACGGTCGGCCGCAACCTGCGCGAATTCTACGAGCTGGATAAAGACAATCTTCTCATCGACGTCGATTGCTTCGACCGTCCCGCCCGTCAGAACATCCTGCACGATCCGGCCAAGGCCCGCAGCTTTGAGCATGACCGCCTGACCTTCACCGAGGAGCAGGTCAAGGCCGAGGCCAGCCGCTGCCTGGGCTGCGGCGTCAGCGTCGTCGACCCCAATCGCTGCATCGGCTGCGGCCTGTGCACCACGCGCTGCATGTTCGACGCGATCCACCTGCGCCGCGACGTTCCCGAGGCCTCCACGATGGTCCGCTGCGAGGATAAGGTCGGCCCGATGCTCAAGTATGCCGCCAAGCAGGTCCGCATCGTTCGCAGAAAATAATCCGGCATGCACGAACTCGGAACCGTCTTTTATGTGATCAAAGAGGTCGAGAAGATTTGCCGGGAAAACGATCTGCACGTCGTCGGCAGCGTCACGCTTGAGATCGGAGAGGTCAGCGGCATCATCCCCGAATACATCGTCGACTGCTGGAACTGGGCCAGAGAGAAAAGCGAGCTCATGAAGACCGCTGAGCTTAAGATCGAAAACCTCGAAGCGGTCACCTACTGCGAGGATTGTCAGAAGACCTATCCGACGCTAAAGTATAAAAAGATCTGTCCTTACTGCGGCAGCGAACACACCTATCTTCTCACCGGCAACGAATACAACATAAAAGAGATCGAAGCCATGTAAAGCAAACAGGGCAAGCCCATCGGGCTTGCCCTGTTCTTTTCTTTTTTATTCGGTTCTCAGCGCCTCGACAGGGTCCTTTCTCGCCGCGATCCCGGACGGGATCAATCCGGCGATAAAAGTAAGGATCATGCTGATCAGGACGAGCGCGGCTCCGCCCAGAGGAGGAAGCGCCGAGTTGAGGGACATGATCCCCGTCAGATCGTGAACGATCATATTGATCGGGATATTGATCAGAACGGTCAGCAGGATGCCGATTGCGCCGGCGGTGAAGCCGATGATGACCGTTTCGGCGTTGAATACGTGCGATACGTCGCGGTTCGAGGCGCCGATCGCGCGCAGGATACCGATCTCTTTCGTGCGTTCGAGCACGCTGATATAGGTGATGATGCCGATCATGATCGACGACACGACCAGCGAGATCGCCACAAAGGCGATCAGGACATAGCTGATCACGTTGATGATCGTCGTGATCGAACTCATCAGCAGCGCGACGAGATCCGTATACGTGATCTCGTCTTCCTTCGAAACGTTGTCGTTGTAGTTTTTGATCGCGGTAGCGATATTGTCCTTATCTTCAAAAGACGATGCGTAGAGATTGATGACGCTTGGCGTTTCCAGATCGACGTAGCCGAGCTTTTTGAGCGTCTCCTTGTAGTTCATCTCTGAGTAGACGGGCGGCATGGCGTTGTTGTAGATCCAGAGATAATCCTCGTCCTCGAGCACCAGCATTCCGAAGTCCTCGACCAGTTCCTCCTCGCTGAGCTCACGGTAGAGCTTTTCCATCTCCGCGGCATACTGATCGCGTACCTGCTCCCCCGCCAGCTTGCGGATATAGTCATAGAGCATGTCGTCGTCCATCTGATCGAGCATGGACTCATATTCGGGGTAAAGCTCCAGGATCTGCTTCTCTATATCCTCCCGCGTCGTACCCTCCAGCTGCTCGTCGACCATTTCCCTAACGTACTCGTCGCTCGGATGGCACATATATGTGACATACAGTTCCGCAAGGGTCTCCGTGTCGGCTGCGGCGACGTAATCCCTCGCCGCCTGCTGCTTGCGGTCGTTCGTGAGCGCCTCGTCGTCGGTATCGAGGAATTTCAAGCCGTTGAGGACATTGATCTCATGATCGCCCAGCTGCTTTTTGACGAGCTCCTTCTGCTCGGCCTCGGCGGCGATATGCTCGATAAAAGCATGTGTATAACCGATCGCGCCGCTCATCATGCCCGACGCGGCGTCCTCGTTCTGCCGGATCACGCCGACGATCTTCAGCTCGAGGCCGTTGTTGTAGAGCGTGCGCAGACCAAGCTCCTCGGCGGTGAGGTCGATATACTTTTCCTCCGTCTCGTCATACCGATACATATCCGCCGGGAAGATATAGCGGAAGCTTGTGCTGCAGATCTCCTCGTAGCTCCAGCTCTCCACCTTGCTCTCGACCGTCTCCTGTGATACGAAGGACTGCATGTCCTCGGCGATCGTGCTTGTAGGCTTCAAGCCGAGCGCATAAAGCACCAGATCAGAGATCTCGTTGTTTTCGTTGACGATCAGGACGGCCTCGTCGTAGCGCTCCGGCCACTTGCCGTAAAGCACGTCGTACTGATTTTTCAGGAAAGGGCTGATCGGCTCGCCGTTTTCGCCCGCAAGCATTTCCTGCCAGATGTTGACAGCGGAGTAATATGAGCCGTAGGTGTTGAAAAACGAGCTGTAATCGCCGCCGTACATACTGCTCATCGCAGTTTGCAGCAACTCCACGACGTCGGTCTTGGCAATATTTCCCTCTCCGTCCTCGGCAAAGAGGTTCATGTCGAGATCATAGCTGTACTGCACAGAACTCAGATACTGTGCGATCTCGCTGTTCTCGTCCTCGATATAGGCCTTGAAGGGCTTGAGGTTGTTCGTCTGCTTGTCGGCGGAGATCATCGAATTCATCATGTCATACATGACGGTGCTCGAGTAGACCGCGTCCCTGTCGTGCATCCCGCTCCCGGATTCTGCGCGCATACCCATGAACGACGTCATCAGATTGGTCATATCCACGCTTTCGGCCTGGATTGTGATCGGATAACTCGAAAGCGTGTCGGCCTGGACCTTGTCGATATAGTTCTGGATACCGTTCGACAGCGACATGATCAGCGCGATGCCGATGATGCCGATGCTTCCCGCGAAGGCCGTCAGCACCGTGCGCGTTTTCTTCGTCATCAGGTTATTCAACGAAAGCGCCAGCGCCGTAAAGAAACTCATGGAGGTGTGCTTCTGCTTTGCCTGCGGCTCGATTTCCTCTTTATCATCCGCCGGAGGACAGCTGTCCGCGGTGATCAATCCGTCCTTGATGCGGATGATCCGGCTGGCATAATTTTCGGCGAGCTCGGGATTATGTGTGACCATGATGATCAGCTTGTTTGCCGAGATCTCCTTGAGGATCTCCATGATCTGTACCGAGGTCTCTGAATCCAGCGCGCCCGTCGGCTCGTCGGCCAGGAGGATATCAGGGTCGTTGACAAGAGCGCGCGCGATCGCCACGCGCTGCATCTGTCCGCCGGAGAGCTGGTTCGGCTTTTTATTGATCTGATCGCCCAGGCCGACCTTTTCAAGCGCTTCCGCGGCGCGGCGTCTGCGTTCGGCCTTTCCCACTCCCGAGATCGTCAGGGCGAGCTCGACGTTGGAAAGGACGCTCTGATGCGGGATCAGATTATAGGACTGAAACACAAAACCGATCGAATGGTTGCGGTAGGCGTCCCAATCGGCGTCCGTATAGTCCTTCGTCGATCTGCCGTTGATGATGAGGTCGCCGGAGGTGTATTTATCCAGTCCGCCGATGATATTCAGAAGCGTCGTTTTACCGCAGCCCGAATGACCGAGGATCGCCACAAATTCGCTCTTGCGAAAGCTCAGATCGATCCCCTTGAGCGCATGGACCGCCGTATCGCCGGTGATATAATCTTTTTTGATGCCCTTTAATATCAGCATACTTGCAGGACCTTTCCTTCATTGACATTCACGGCAATTTGCGTTAAAATACTCAAGCTATCCGCAAACGACACGCCCACGTAGCTCAGCAGGATAGAGCACTCGCCTCCTAAGCGAGGGGTCGGAGGTTCGAATCCTCTCGTGGGTGCCATCAAAAACTGTGATCCGTTCTCTCAAAACGGGTCGCAGTTTTTTCTTTTTCCGGCGTTATTCCCGGTCTTATCGTTGAACGACGCTCTTTTCGGCGGATCATTCGAAGAGGATCTGCTTGATCCTGTATCGACCTTCGCTTTTCTCGACGGCAAACGGCACGGTCAGCGTGGAGCCGTCTGCCCTTGCCAGTTCAGCCGAGAAGCTCCCGTCCCCCTGCTCGACGACGCGGAGCAGCTGGAACAGTTCGATGCCGTCTTCGCTCGTCGCATATCTGACGGCCAGAGAGCCGCTGATATCGCGGTAAAAACGGGCGAAACAGCTCTCAAAGCAATCCTTGCTCATGTACTCCTGCGCACGGGCGAAAAAGCCCTCATAAGAGACCGGGAGGATATAGAAGCCGTCTTCCGCTTCTTCACGGCTCCATTCGTCCGGAGCCAGATCATTGGCCGCCAGCATGTATTCCGGCCAAGCGAACGCCAGATCATAAAACGTTAGGACGCTCCGCATAGCGCCTTCCGGCGTGTCGTTCCAGGCCGAGACCGGATCGAAGCTGCTCTCGCAGGCGGGGATCAGTTCCGCATCCGCATAATGATTGGTCCGGCAGTTCCCGCCCATCGAACACATGGCCCTTTCTGACAGCGCGAAAAAGATCGGGACCGGAAGCGGCTGGATCACGATGGCGTCGTAACCGGTCAGATCGAAAACATAGTACTGTTCCCCGATACGGGCAAGATTCCACGCATGGCCGTCCAGCCCGCCGTCTCTGCTCAGTGAAGTGGCGTTCCCCTCCACACAGAGGCAGTCGACCCCGAGCAGATTGCACAGATAATACATGGCGTCGCTGTAGCCGCTGCATACGGTGACGCCCTTCACCATCGCATCGTAGAGCTGGTAACCGTCCGTAAAGTAGTAGGTGTCACGGTCGCCGTAGACGATGCGATCCGCCAGCGAATTTACGGCCCACACGAGCAGATCGTAATCATCCGCGCCCTCCGGGGCGTTGGCGGCGAGCTCCCGTACGGCCTCCAGTCCGAGGGAAAACTTATCCATCTCTCCCTCTTTTTTCAGCGAATACCAGACCGTCGTATAACCGAACTCGGCTCCTTCGGCGCGCTCCCCTTCCCGGCACAGGACCGATCCGTCCTCGATGCGGTACATGAACGGGAGAGCATAGCGCTGCCAGACGTCAAAGTCATCCGTGGAAACGATACCGTCCGGCAGGGAGAAGCCCTGATAGCCGTTTCCAAGGCAGTAATCCAGCAGGCGGAGCAGGCGCTGCTCCCCTTCTTTTGAAAACATCGGATCGTAATAATGCGTGCGCGGGAAAAGGCCTTCATACCAGGCGGCTTCCGCGTCGGCGAGGGAAAGCAGTTCTCCCCGCTTTTCCTTCAGACCCTCCTGCCGGTAGAAGAGGATCATCCCCTCTTCCAGGTCTTCCGGACCGGACAAAGCGCTTTCGGTCGCGCTTTCCGTCTTCTCCGGCAAAGCATTTTCTCTCGTGGGCATTTCCGAAGGTGCCGTCACGGGCGCCGCCGTTTCCGCGCTTTCCGCAGGCGTTGTCCCGCAGGCGCTTAAGGCAAGAAGGAAGGAAAGGACCAGGACTGCGCCGCAGACCCTAAGTTTCAGCGATTTCTTCATTGATTGCTTCTCTCCTTTTCGATAGTCTCGATGCTCGCCGAGGGAAAGAAAACAGATAATCTCCGAGCGGTATCAGGCAAAAAACCTGCCCGCTTCATAACAGCGTTCACACAGGCCGAAGGGGTAGCCGATCTCCAGCACCTTTCCGCAGCGTCTGCAGCGACGGAGATACTGGTCTTTGTTCTGCGCCATGTACCGGGCGATCATCCGACAGATCTCCTCGCGCTCGTCGCTGCAGTCCTCTTCCCTGCCGATGCGGCGAAGGAGCTGATGATGGATGTCCCACGCTCTGTACTGCAGCTCGCAGGCGAGCAGGCTTCCGAGACCGAAGTACGGTTCGGGGATCTCCCTGCCTTTGATGATGGACGAAGCGCACTGCGTCCAGTATCCGACAAGCTCGGGACTCTTTGTATCGACCGGACAGGTGATCAGATCAAAGACCAGCTCGCGATTGTTCTTCCGGACGAGTTTCTTTACCGTAGCGAGAAGGATCAGCGCGTCCTGCATATCTTCCCGGATAAACAGTTTGCTGTGCTTGAGGTTTTGCCAGATGTGCAGCAGCTTATCCAACGGGTAGTCTGTCTGGAGGGCTTCCCGCGGAAAAGCGATGCAGCATCCCTTTACCGTCCTGCTCTGCGCGTTGAGGTAGCTCCCGATAAAGCTGTGTTCTCCGAAGTTAAGGACTTCTCCGTACTCATTCAGACCGTATCTCCCGGCGCGGCCGGCGATCTGTTTTACCTCGGACACGTTCAGCTGACGAGTCTGCCTGCCGTCGAATTTCGAGGTCTCGGCAAAAATGATCCTGGCGATCGGCAGGCTGATACCGAGCCCGATCGCATCCGTCGCGACGACGACGTTGCTCTCGCCGGAGAGGTATTTCCTGACCTCGTCACGGCGGGCCTGCGGCGGGAGCGCGCCGTAGATCACGCTCGTCCTGAAGCCCTTCTTTTCGAGCTGTGCGGCGGTCGAAAGAACAGACTTTCGCGAAAAACAGATCAGGGCGTCGCCCGGGCGAATATCCGTTATCCCGCGGCAGGTCCCGGCATAGGTCAGCGGCGCGAGACGCTCGTGGTTTTGAATATCATACTCCGATCCGAAGCTTGTGATCAGATCGACGATATAGTTCGCCGCTTCGGGAGCAAGACAAATATGGACGACGTCGGCGTCGACCATGCATATGGCTTTCATCCACGCCGCGCCGCGATCGGGATCTCCGATCAGCTGGGCCTCGTCTATGACGGCCGTTTTGAAATGCCGGGTAAAGTCGCACAGCTCTATCGTCGAACTGACGATCTGCGCGTTTTCTTTGATGATCGCTTCCTCTCCTGTGATCATGCTGCAGGGAATGCCGGCGTCGTTGATCTTGTCCGACATTTCCAGGGCAAGCAGACGGAGCGGGCCGAGATAAGTCCCCGGGGTGTTCTTCTTCAGGTCCTCGACCGCATCGAAGGTTTTGCCGCTGTTGGTCGGGCCGACGTGCAGGATAAAAAAGCGGCTGAGCTTCTGCGCGCGCGAAATATAATAATCCGGGGAGTAGCCCTCCAACAGTTCTCGTATTTCCTGTTCCCGACGCTGCTCCACAGCCTCTTCCTCACGCTGCCGCATGTATTTTTCCGCAGCGGGAGAATTGAGAGCCTTTTTTACCTGCTTCTCCGTCCATAAGGGGAACATACTGCCCTGCCTGGATCGCTTCATCATCCTGGGAGGCGGAAAATGCTTGCGAATAAAGCTTTTCGAGAGACCGAATTCGCTGATGATCTGGCCCTGTGTGTAATTTTTCTCCCGGTTTTCGGTGTGCTTTTTCCCCATAGCTCCGTTCCTTTCGGGGCTTTCTCTTTCGAATCAAACGATACTATCAAAACGCCGGAGTTGATTCCGGCGTTTTCTGTCATTTCCTGCCATGAATGGTTTTATTTCGTTCTTGCTTTTTTGTCCCGATCGAAATACGATCAAAGAGGGTGATACAATGATCAAAAAAGCGATCGGCCGAATGTCACGTATGTGCGACGAGGCCTGGTACATATTCATGGGGACGCTCAAGCTGAGCTGCGCGATGCTGTTGTGCTCGTTCATGCTGCTCGTCTCGCCGCAGGGCGGTTATGAAAGGACGATGCTGGCAGCCGCGCTCGCGGAAACGCCCCAGGGCCTTCTGATGATCGCCCTTATCGTGTCGGCGCTTCTCGAGGATCGGCACGGCTGAGGAATTCCTCACGGCACATCGTGGCGTTGAGCACGTCCAGAAGAGCGTCCGCGCTCAGGTGTTCGGGCAGATCCAGCTCACGGATCAGCTCTGAACGCTTTTTCGCGCTGTTTTCGCGGCCGGACAGTCCCAGCCGGAATAAATCCGCCTTTGTTATCATCTGTCCCGTACGGCAGCTCTGCGTGTCTTCAAAGGTGGCTCCGGCGCGCCGCAGCGCTTCCAGCAGGATCTCCGCGCGCATACCTTCCACGCCTAGCTTTCCTTCACAGGAAGGCTTGGCTTTTCTTTTTTCCTTGCCGCGAATATCCGGCACGTAGGCCTGCTTGAGCCGCTCCGGCGGAACGCAGGACTTGATGAAATTACGAATGACGAATCCGGCGCCGTCCGGGTCCGTGAGAATGATCAGTCCGCGTGCTTCCGCCATTTTTCGAAGCAGCTTCTGCTTCTGCGTATCGTTGAAGATCCCAAAGCCCGCGGTTTCGATCACGACGGCATCTACGACCTGCCGCAGGGCGTTTTTGTCATAGCGTCCCTCTACGACGATAACTTCCTTAACGCTTTGCATCCACGCTCTCCACTGCGATCGAAAGAACCGCGTTCTTCAGCAGATCTCTGCCGTCTCCCCCGCTGCTCTTCATGGCTTCGTCCGTCTCGGCGCAGATCCGAACGGCGTCCCTGAGCTGTTCAATCGTAAAGCCTCTGGCCGAATCCATCAGCTTTCCGACAAGAAAATCATACTTGATGGAACAGCATTCGGCGACATACTTGGAGCCCAATCCCTTTTCGATCGCAAGCCGCGCCGCGTAAAGCCTGCGCATCTGAGAGCCCAATACAGCCAGCAGGTAGATCGGGTCGTATTCGTTTTCGGCAAACAGCTCCGCCAGCGTGTTCATTGCGGTGTTAAGCTGTCTTTTCGCAAGCTGATCCGTCAGTTCGAATACCTGCGCTTCCGGAATGTGATGCGCGACCGCCTCGACCTCCCTGACGCTCACGGTGTCGCCCGGCGCGTAGGCGGCGATTTTCTCAATCTCCGGTATCAGTCGGTTCATCAGATCTCCGCTGATAAAGATCAGTCTCTGAGCCGCCTCGAAGTCGATCCTTTTTCCGTGAGAGGCAAAGCGCCGGGCGATCCAATCGATCAGCGCGCCCTGCCCCTGCTGCGTGAATTTCAGCTCAAGGCCCTTTTCCCGGATCGATTTGATCAGCTTCAGACGCCCGTCAGGCTCATATTCCGCGTTCTGAACAAAGCAGACGGTGCAGTATTCCGGAATGTCCGAAAGAACGAGCTGGATCTCCTGCGACTCTTTCAGACGATTGATGTCCAGATCGCGCAGCTCGACAAAGCTGCGTTCGGACAGAAAAGGCACCGAGTCGATCGCCTGGCGAAGCTGGACGGCGCCGATCTCCGGCCCGTCAAAGCGGCGGTAGTTAAAGCCGCTCTCTCCTTCCGGGATGCAGACAGATTTCAGCTGCGTCAGATACTGTTCGCGCAGATAGTCTTCTTTGCCCCACAGAAGATAAAGCGCCCGCGGGCCTTCGTTTTTGAGCTTCTGCAGCTCAAGCTTGTAATTGAGTTTTTCCTCTTTTGCTTTAGCCATCGACGCGTATCTCCACGTTTCCGTCCAAATCCGTTCTGTATACAGTATACCCGAATGTCTCCAGGCGTTCAAGCACTTCCGTCGCCGGCATGCCGTAATAGTTTTTACCTACGCTGACGATCGCTTTTCCGCCCGCTATATCGGAGAGAAACTCTTCGCAGCTTGCGCTCTTCGAGCCGTGATGCCCCACGATCAGAGCGTCGATCCCCGAGAGATCGCCCATGGCGGCAAGCTCCTTTTCCCGGGATGCGGGCGAGTCGCCGGTGATGATCAGATCATAGTCGTCAACGGATACGATCAGAGGCATGCAGCGTTCGTTCATATCTCCATCCGTCTCATTTTCCAACAGGAGCAGCCGCATGTCTCCGTATTTTTCCATCCTGCTCTTTGAAACGAAGTCTGTTTCCGTTCCGTGACTCTTCGCACAATAGAGGATCTCCCACAGCAGCGGATCAGCATTGTCAACGTTCTCGGGAATGACGACCTTTCCGATCTCCATAAGATTGGAAAGCCTTTTGTATCCGTTTGCGTGATCTGCGTGTAAGTGCGTGAATACGACCGCGTCGATCTTTTTCACGCCGCAGCTTTTCAGATACGCGGCCGCGCAGTCGCCCGCATTGTATTCGGCATAGCTCGTGCTTCCGCAGTCGATCACGACTGCGCTGTTCCCGCACACGACGCTGACGCACTGGCCCTGTCCCACGTCGATCGCCGTTATGGTTTCCCTGGCTGAGCGGTAATATGTCCTCAGGACGATCTGCGGCAGCAGCAGACCCAGGACGGCAACGGTGCACGGGAAAAGAAGCTTGTATGCCGGCTTCAGTTTCATGATGAAGACCGCCGCGATGGAGAGAAGAAAGACGATTGCCCAAAGCGCGATGATCCATTTCGGAAGATACACGGCCGAAAACCCGAGTGAAGCGATGAAGCGGCAAACCGCGATCAAATACCGAACAAGCTCTGTCACAACGAATACGAGCAGCTTTCCGAGCACAGGGACACCGGCAAATACACCGGCGGCGAAAGCTCCGATAAAGCATATCGGCACAGCCCATAAGCACAGCAGATTCGTCACCGGAGAAAGAACGGAAATGTATCCGAAGCTAAGCGCCGTGACCGGAAGAGAAAAGGCCATCACGCTCAGACTGCAGGAGACGACGCCCAGCGGAGCGCTCAGGGCCCTTGCCGCTTTCCCTTTTTCAAACGGGCGCATCAGCAGTTCCTGGATCTTTTCAAAGAACAGCACGATACCCAGCATCGCCGAGAAAGAGAGCTGCAGACTGGTGCTCGCCGCTGCGAAGGGATTGATGAGCAGCAAAACGGCCAGCGCGGCGGAAAGCGACGTGATCGGGTCGTTTTCACGATTGAAAAACGGGGCGAGCAGAAGCATCGCCTGCATAAAAGCGGCACGCACGGCAGATGGCGTCATGCCGCTGACGGCCACGAATGTCCAGGCCAGAAGTATGCAGACAAGCGCGCTCCTCTTACCTTTGCCGAGAAGAAAGCGCAGAAAAGCGATCAGAAAGCTCACATGCATGCCGGATACGGCGGCAACGTGCATCAGTCCGGCTCTGCTCAGCGAGACGTAGAGCGCGTCGTCATCATAGAGATCGCTCTTTTCACCGATGATCATCGCCTTGATAAAGGGAGATACGGTACGATCAAACAGCTCGTCCATGCGCCGGGCGATCCTGTCGGCAGCTTCGGAGCTGAGCGACGCGACGCTGATCCGGCGTCCGACCTTTCTGATCTCGCCCTTGAGCGTTCCTGTAAGATAGACGTCTTTCGCATTGTATCTGTCCGTATGCAGACCGTAACGGATATCTGCCGCGGAAAGCTTGAGTTCAGCTTCGATACGGTCGCCGCCTCTGAGCGCATCCATCTCATCTTCGGAGGCGTACAGGATGCATTTGAGATGCGGATATCCGTCGATCTCGAGCCTTGCGTTCACGCTTGTGTACCCCTCATGCTCCCGAGGGTCCTCCAAAAGAGAAAACGCAAAGACGCGCGTTTGCCCCGCAAGCTGATGCGCCCGGGATACGGTCAGATCGTAATGAAGCGCAAAGACGGCAAAGCCGACCGCCGCGGCAAAGGCGGATATCACGATCGCGCGAAGACTTTTCAGACGAACGCCGAGAACGGCCGCTCCCGCCAGCGCAAAGAAAAGCGCTGCGTAAAGGGCCGTGTCCCGCGAAAAGATGAAATTCGCCGCAAAGATCGCCGCGGAAAAAGAAAACGCGGCGATCGCAAGCTTCCGCATACTCTCAAAAACCTCTCTGATATCTCAAAGATCCGCACGGGACCAATCTCATGCGGATCTTTGAAATCGATAACGATCAGATGATCTTCTCGGCAAATTTTTCGCCGCCGATCAAATGAAAATGCAGGTGCATCACGCTCTGACCACCGTTTACACCGCAGTTGTTGACAACGCGGAAGCCATCCTCAAGGCCCTCCGCCTTTGCGATCTTTGCGATCGCCTCAAAACATTTCGCAACGTATACCGCGTTTTCGCCGTCGATATCCAGAGCGCAGGCGATATGCTTCTTCGGCACGACGAGGATATGGACGGGCGCCTGAGGATTGATATCGCGGAAGGCGAATACATAGTCGTCTTCATAGACTTTGCTGCTGGGGATCTCCCCGGCAAGGATCGCGCAAAAAATACAATCGTTTAGCATGGATCAATACCTCCTGTCAGACTTTTTCGGAAATATACGTTTCAACGGCGGAGAGCGCCTCGTCCAGCCTGGACAGATCCGTTCCGCCGCCCATGGCGGAATCGGGCTTGCCGCCGCCGCGGCCGGAAATGATCGGAGCGACCGCCTTGATGATATCGCCTGCGCGAACGCAGTCACACACGGCGTCCTTGCCGCATACGCATTGCAGCGTGATCTTGTCGCCGTTGACCGCGGCGATCATCGCCACGACCGCGCTGTCCTTGTCGCGCAGCACGTCGCCGAGCTGGCGCAGGGCGTTGGCGTCCATATCCTTAAGCTTCGCCGTAACGACATGCAGCTTGCCGATCTGCTTGGCCTTTGCCAGCAGGCCGTCGGCGTCGCCGGCGGATTCTTTAGCCTTGAACTGCTCGATCGTGCGTTTTGCTTCGCGCAGTTCTTCGCTTTGCTGCCTGACCTTCTCGGCGAGCATGTCGGGACGGGACTTGAACATGGCCGCGACAGTCTCAAGGCTTTCAATGCTGTCGCGCAGCAGTTCAAGCGTCTTTTTGCCGGTATAGGCTTCGATCCTTCGCACGCCGGAGGCGACGGAGCCTTCGGAAACGATACGGAAAGCGCCGACCTTTGCGGTGTTGGACAGATGCGTGCCGCCGCAGAGCTCACGACTGACGTCACCCATGCTCACCACGCGGACGCTGCTGCCGTATTTTTCTCCGAAAAGCGCGGTCGCGCCGCTTTTCTTCGCCTCATCCACACTCATCTCGACCGTGGAAACGTCGAGGCCCGCGAGGACAGACTCGTTGACAGCGTCCTCAACTGCACGGAGTTCATCGGGCGTAATGGCCGTATAATGCGTAAAGTCAAAACGAAGGACATCCGGCTCGACAAGAGAGCCCGCCTGGTGTACGTGGTCTCCCAGGACCTTGCGCAGCGCGCTGTGCAGCAAATGCGTCGCACTGTGTGCGCGGCTGATCGCGGCGCGGCGCTCGGGGCAGACGCTCACCCTGACCGTGTCGCCCACTTTGAGCGTGCCGCTTTCAAGGACGCCGTAATGCATGAATTTTCCGCCCTTGTTTTTCTGGACGTCGTTCACCTTGAAGCTGCATGCGCCAGAGATCATGCCCTGATCGCCGACCTGACCGCCCATCTCCGCGTACATCACGGTCCTGTCAAGCACGACGATCGCATCGTTTCCTTCTGCGATCTCATCGCAGAGACCGCCGTCGGAGACCAGAGCCAGGACCTTCGCCTCGCATTCGAGCGCGTCATAGCCGACGAAAACCGTATCCGGCACGGATTTGCCGAATTCCACGCCGGCCCAGCCGAGATCGCCGAGAGCCTTGCGCGCTTCTCTTGCGCGGACGCGCTGCTGCTGCATCAGTTCCTGGAAGCCATCGGTATCGACGCTCATGCCCTCGTCGGCACACATTTCGATCGTCAGGTCGATCGGGAAGCCGTAGGTATCATAAAGCTTGAAAGCGTCTGCGCCGGAGAAGGTGTTCTCACCCTTGGCCTTGTGTTCGGCAAGCAGATCCGAGAAGATCTTCATGCCCGCGTCGATCGTCTTGTCAAAGCTCTCCTCTTCCGTGCGGATCACGCGCGTAATATATTCCTGCTTTTCGCGAAGCTCGGGATACTCGCATTCATTCTCGTGGACGACGGTGTCGACCACCTTGTAGAGGAAGGCCTCATTCACGCCGAGCAGCTTCCCGTGGCGGGCGGCGCGGCGCAGCAGGCGGCGCAGAACGTAGCCGCGGCCTTCGTTGGAGGGCAGTACGCCGTCGCTGATCAGGAAGGTCGCGGAACGGATATGGTCCGTGATCACGCGCAGCGAGACGTCCATTTTCTCGCTTTTGCCGTAGTAGGCGCCCGTCAGTTCGCTCACTTTTTTCGTGATGTTCATAACGGTGTCCACTTCAAAGAGGGAATTCACGCCCTGACATACAACGGCAAGACGCTCCAGGCCCATGCCCGTGTCGATGTTCTTCTGCTTGAGTTCGGTGTAGTTGTTATGCCCGTCGTTGTCGAACTGGGAAAAGACGTTGTTCCAAACCTCCATATAGCGGTCGCAGTCACAGCCGACCGTGCAGTCCGGCTTGCCGCAGCCGTATTCCTCGCCGCGATCGTAATAGATCTCCGAGCAGGGGCCGCAGGGACCGGAGCCATGCTCCCAGAAGTTGTCCTCCTTGCCGAAGCGGAAGATGCGCTCGGGCGCTATGCCGATGTCTTCGTGCCAGATGTTCCAGGCCTCGTCGTCGTCGACATAGACGGAGGGATAGAGACGGTCGGGATCAAGGCCGACCCACTCGGGCGAAGTCAGGAATTCCCAGCTCCAAGCGATGGCTTCTTTCTTGAAATAATCGCCGAAGGAGAAGTTGCCGAGCATCTCGAAATATGTGCCGTGGCGGGCCGTGTGGCCGACGTTGTCGATATCGCCAGTGCGGATACATTTCTGACAGGTGCAGACGCGGCGGCGCGGCGGCTCTTCCTCTCCTTTGAACCAGGGCTTCATCGGCGTCATGCCGGCGTTGATCAGCAGGACGGACTTGTCGTTCTGCGGGATCAGAGAAAAGCTCGGAAGACGCAGATGCCCCTTAGTTTCAAAGAAGCTCAGGAACATTTCTCTCAATTGATTCAGACCGTACTTTTCCATAATGGGACCTCCGATAAAAAAAGATACCTCCGCCCCTGATTGCAGGGGCGAAGGTCGATTCGCTGTACCACCCTGATTTGCCGCAATGCGGCCTCATGGACGCCCGTAACGCAGGTCTGCGGTCCCTGTTCGGGACAGGCTCGGAAGTGGCTGCCGGGTTTGGACACGGGATCTCGCACCGACCGATCCCTCTCTGCGCTGTCCTGCGCCGGCTCGTTTCGTCAACGCCTTTCAATGGAATGATTTTATCACAACACGTGCATTTGTCAAGAAAAATGCGGCTCTTCGCGCACTTTTCTTAAGACGGAAAGCGGTTCGGCATAACGCGGCAGCTTCATTCTGACGGTCATCACCGCGCGCGGAGCGCACTCGATCGCGTTCCCCTCTCCGTCGAACATCTCCTCCGCCGTGAAAGCGACCGGGCAGCCTTCTCTCGACAACAGCTCGAGCGCGTCTCCGCGGCTGAACTTGTTGCGCTGAGTCAAAACGGCGTTGCCTTCCTCGTCGCAGCTCTCCACGACGGCCGCGACCTCGTATGTAGAGGTATAGCTCGAAGCCGCGACATACTGCCCGGGTTTTCCGAAGAAAAAGCCCGTGGAATAGGGCCGATGCCTGACCTTTTCGGTTTCCTCGACCCAGACCCTGTTCAGTTCTTCCCCGCGCAGCGCCGCGTCGATCGCATGACGGTAGGCGTTGGTGATGACGGCGGCGTAGTATGCGGATTTCGTTCGCCCCTCGATCTTGAAGCTGCTGACGCCGGCGTCGATCAGCTCGGGAAGATGTTCGATCATGCACATGTCGCGGGAATTGAAGATATAGGTCCCGCCGTCCTCGCTGATCTCGTAATACTCCCCGGGGCGCTTTTCCTCGACAAGATAGTACTTCCAGCGGCAGGGCTGCGCGCACTGGCCGCGGTTGGCGTCTCGCCCCGTCAGATAGTTGGAAAGAAGGCATCTTCCGGAAAAGGACACGCACATCGCGCCGTGCACGAAGGCTTCGATCTTCAGGTCCTTCGGAGTCTCGGCGCGGATCTTCCGAATATCCTCAAGCGGCGTTTCCCGTGCGAGCACGACCGTGTCGGCGCCCATATCGTAGAGAACGTTCGCCGTGGCGCTGTTGATGACGCCCAGCTGAGTGCTGACGTGACGCCCAAGGCGCGGCGCATATCGCCCGGCCAGCTTCATAACGCCCAGATCGGCAATGATCAGCGCGTCGACGCCGATCTCCTGCAGAAACGAGAGATAGTCCGGAAGACGCATGAGCTCGTCCTGGCGCGGGAGCGTGTTGCAGGTCACATAGACCTTTGCCCCCTTCGCGTGCGCCTCCGTTACGGCTGTTTTTAAGTTTTCATCGTTAAAACAGACCGCAGAGGATCGCATGCCGAATTCTCTGCCGGAAAGATAGACGGCGTCCGCGCCGTAATGCAGCGCCATGCGCAGCCGTTCAAGATCCCCCGCCGGGGATAGAAGCTCAACCCTCTGCGCCATAATCCTGAGTGGCCACGAAGGCGTTGAACTCGTTCATCGTCTCAAAGAAGCGATGCGTTCCAGTAGCGGTATCCAGCGTGAAGAAGAGATTGTTCGTCGAGGCGGGTACGAGCGCGGCGTTGATCGAACTCAATCCGGGGTTGCAGATCGGCGTGGGAGGAAGGCCGATCTTGACCATCAGATTGTAGGGTGAATCCTCCTGCAGCATCTCTGCGGTCGGAGCGCCCTCGTGATCCTGGTGGACATAAAGGATAGAGGATTCCAGGCCGAGAGACCAGCCGTAGCGCAGACGGTTGTAAATGACAGACGCGATCAGCGGACGCTCTTCGTCGTTTGCCGCCTCTCGTTCGATCAGCGAGGCGATCTTGATGACGTCACGCAGCGAAAGCCCTCTGTCGCCGACCTGCTTTTCCATATCCGCGCTCATCTTGCCGTAGAAGTTCTGCAGGAACTTATTGATGGCGCTCGCAGCGCTTTGGCTCTTGTAGAACTCGTAGGTATCGGGGAAAAGGAAGCCTTCCAGGCGGGAAGCATCTCCCGGTTCGGTACCGGCGAGGAAGGAGTATTCAAAGTTCTCGTTGGCGGCCGCTTCCATCAGATCCTCATAGCTGCAGACGCCGTTTTCTTCCAGACGATAGAAGATCTGGCTCATCGTAAAGCCTTCCGGTATCGTGACCTTCACCGTCGCGGCAGAGCCGGAATCCTTCTGCATCTTGCGGACAAGCGCACGATAGTCGTAGGTGGATTTGAGCGTATACTCGCCCGGCTCGATTTTCGTATCCGCATTGGAGATCTTGCAGAAGAGCTTGAAAAGCCACTTGTACTGGATCAGTCCCGCGGATTTGAGCTCATCCGCCACATAATCGATATCCGCGCTGGAAACGCGCTTTGATCCGGTCACATTCCCGTCTTCATCAAGCGTTTCGACGGTCTTGGAGGTGAAGATATCGGCAGGCAGCGTGATCTCGGAGGTGTAAAGCTCCTTGTTGAGCGCCAGCGCATCCGCAACGGACATCCAGGCGACACAAGCCAGGATGATGCTGATACAGACAATAAAAACAAAATACATCATGCCGCCAAGGCAGCCGGAGCGGTATTCTCTGCTGCGTCTGACGGGACGAAAATCACGTTCGGTAAGTTCTTCCTCTCCGTAATCCTCGCCGTCTTCAGCGGCGGCCTGTTTTCCGGTCTTTTCCTTCGCGGCTTCCGCTGCGGCGCGCAGAGACTCCTCGTCCAGCTTTTTTTGAGAAGCCGTTTTCTCGATCTCCTCATGGAGACGAAAGATCTCGTTGATCTTTTCGATTTCTTCGGGCATGGTCTACCTCCTTGCCTGGCGCGGCAAGCTGTGTCAGAAAAGGCTTGCCGGGCATAGGATAGCGCGAGCGGTGCAGAAAACGCCGCTCGCAGGCGCGATGTCTGCCGCACAAGACCTCGCTCAGATGCGAAAACACAAGTGCGGAGAAAGGAACGAACATGTTCTGCAACGGGTGCAACAACAGTTATCTCTGGCTCATCATCATCCTGATCATCCTCTTCGGATGGAACGGGAACGGCTGTGGCTGCGGCTGCGGCTGCGATAACGGCAACAACGGCTGCGGCTGCGGCTGCTGAGCCTTGCAGGGGGCTTCCGGAAACGGGAGCCCTTTTATTTTTTCAGCTCGGAAAGAATAAGCTGATAGATTTCCTCGTTCTTCTCGTCGATGTCTCTCTCAACGCCGTCCTTTAGATACGGGACGCGGTGCCAGCCGTAGTAGTCGGCCGCTTTTCGGGCCGTGTGCAGGCAGCGTTCCAGATACTGAACGTCCTGCTCATGGATATCTGCCGCGGTATGCGTCTTGAGCTGGCGGCGGTGCATCCGGGCGAGCGAGAGCTCGATCGTGACGTCAAGATAAATCACGAGATCGGGCTTCGGCAGGCCCATTTTTTGGTATTCAAGATCGGACAGCCAGGAAAAGAAGCCGTCCAGTTCGTCGTCTGAGAGCTTGCTGCCCTGGTGGATGGCGTTTGACGTCGTATAGCGGTCGGAGAGAATAAAGCTGCCCGCGTTGTACTTTTCGCCCCAGTCCTGCTTATAGGAGGCAAAGCGGTCTACCGCAAAAAAGGTGGACGCGGTATAGGCGTTGACGTCGTTCGGATGAGATCCGAACTGTCCGGAGAGGTACATGCGGATCAGCGCGCTGCTTTCCTTGTCATAGCGCGGGAAAACGATATGATCGTATGCGATGCCGTCACGCTTGAGCTTCTCGCAGATCCTGCGGTAATGCGCGGATTTTCCGCTTCCGTCGATCCCTTCGAGAACGATCAGCTTTCCCTTTGCCATATCTCTCTTTCTCCTTTGATCCTTTTCCGTATAGCCGCGAATACGATCAGCGGCAGCTTTACCGCTCTCTTCGCGCGTTTTGGCTCTCTGAGCAGCCTGTAAAGCCATTCAAAGCCGATTTTGCGCCAGCTTTCCGGCGCGCGCGGCACGTCGCCGGAAAAAACGTCGAGCGCGCCGCCCAGGCCGGCCATCAGACCCACCCGCAGTCGGGGCGCGTTTCGGTGCATCCACAGCTCCTGCTTAGGCGATCCGAGGCAGACGAGGAGCAGATCCGGCGAGGCGGAATTGATACGCCCGACGATATCTTCCTCAATGCTTCGGTCAAAGTAGCCGTTTTCGGTCCCCGCGATCCCGATGCCGGGAAAGCGCGCAAGAAGAGCGGCGGCCGCCCGCGCGGCAACACCCTCTTCGGCTCCGAGCAGGAAAACGCTTTGTCTTCTTTCGGCCATCCGTCCGAAAAGCGCAGATGCAAAATCGATCCCCGGGATCCGCTCCGCGATCGGCGTGCCGAGGATGCGGCAGGCGATCTCGACCCCGATACTGTCGGGAAGCGAGAGCGCGGCGCCGCGGATCGCCTCGCGCAGTTCCGGGCTTCTGTCCGCACGCAGGACGATCTCCGTGTTCGGCGTGACGAGATAGTCGCCCCGCCTGTGTGCCGTACTGTTCAGCGCAAGCTCGATCGCCTCGGAAAAAGAGATCCGGTCGATCTCCGTTCCGAGGACGAGCATTCGATTCATATCTGGTCAAAGACCTCCCCGAGGGTGTCATGGATAACAAGATCGGCATAGCTGTCATAGGAAGTCGCGCTTCTGTTGACAAGCACAAGCTTATTTCCCCGGTAATAGTTGATAAGTCCCGCAGCGGGATAGACGTTCAGCGACGTTCCGCCCACGATCATCATATCGGCGTTCCGGATGTATTCTACCGATCGGTAAAGTATATCCTGGTCAAGGCCTTCTTCATACAGCACGATATCGGGCCGGATCACGCCGCCGCAGCTGCAGCGCGGCACGCCGCTGCCGTAATTGATCACGTCGGCGGGATAGGGCTTGCGGCATTTGGAGCAATAGGCGCGCAGGATGCTGCCGTGCAGTTCGAGCACGTTTTTGCTGCCTGCCGCCTGGTGCAGTCCGTCTATGTTCTGCGTGATCACGGCGCGCAGCTTTCCTTCCCGCTCAAGCTCCGCAAGACGCAGATGAACGCGGTTGGGCTTCACGCCCTCGACGACGAGCTTGGCGCGATGGAAGCGGTAATACTCCTCCGGGTCTTTGATGAAAAAGCTGTGGCTCAGGATGGTCTCGGGCGGGTATTTCCATTGCTGGTTGTACAGACCGTCGACACTGCGGAAATCCGGGATCCCGCTTTCCGTGCTGACGCCCGCGCCGCCGAAAAAGACGATGTTGTCGCTTTCCGCGACCCATTCTTTGAGTTTTTTGATCTTATCGTCCATAACGATCCCTCCGATCCGATATTATACATGTGCGTTCGCCGCGGAACAAGCGCGGCGCGCCGCAGTTAAGAATTCTTATTGATCGAGCCCGGATACGATGCTCTCGTAAAGCGCCGTGCGCTCTGCAAGAAAGATCTCGTTTTCGCGGCGCGTGACGAAACGATAGGTGTCGTCCGTGCTCATGGCGGCATAGGTGAAGATCACGCTCTGCGCCACGCGGGTCGCGCTCATCGCAAGCTCGGCCGCTTCGCGGATAAAGTGCCTGTCCGCGGCGGGACAAAGCGGGCAGAGCTCCTCAAGAAACTCCAGGCAGGATTTCATCATATTGACGATCTCGGCGTCGATGCAGCTCGCCGTCTGGATCGTGGCCTCGATCTCACGCGCTCCGCCTTCCTTCAGCGCGCGACTGAAGGGCCTTTTGGATTTGACGTCCTCGTCGATGAGATTGACCATATAGCCGCGCAGTATCTCGCAGTTTCGAACGATATAGGAAAGACGTTCGTTCTCCCCGTTCGACGCTTCGCAGATCTTCGCGGCGCGTTCGGCCAGCGCGCAGGCCATCGCCGCCGAATACGCAGCGGCGCTGCCCGCGTTGGCCCGGCAGTCGGGCTGCGAGAGAGAGGCCGTGAAATCCTCGGCTTTCTTTTCCTTGAATACATCGATCACGATCTTGTCTGCCATAACGGATCGCTCCTATTCTCTGTTGAATTCCCGAAGGACAAGTCCTTCGTTCTTTTGCAGCGCCCAGTTCACGCACCACTCGGAGGTGAAAAGCAGCAGATTGTTTCCCCTGAAGTCCTGGACCCATTTCGTATCGCTGGTCAGGTTGAGCGAACGGATATCCAGATCGTCGTTATCCACCCAGCGTACGACCTCGTAAGGCATCGGCCTGCGGCGGATGTCCACGCCGTACTCGGTCTTGAGACGGTATTCGAGCACCTCGAACTGCAGTACGCCGACGACGCCGACGATGACCTCCTCCACGCCGGTGAAAGGCTCGTGGAAGATCTGGATCGCGCCCTCCTGGGCGATCTGCATGATGCCTTTTTCAAACTGCTTGCGCTTCATCGTATCCACGCGCTCGACGCCCGCAAAGTGCTCGGGAGCGAAGGTCGGGATACCTTCAAAACGGGCGTCCATCCCCTTCTCGCAGATCGTATCGCCGATCGAGAAGATTCCGGGATCAAAAACGCCGATGATATCGCCTGCATATGCCTCGTCGATCACGGCGCGCTCCTGTGCCATGAGCTGCTGCGGCTGCGCCAGACGCAGCGCCTTGCCCCCCTGGACGTGGAAGTATTCTTTTTCACGCACAAATTTTCCGGAGCAGATGCGCATGAAAGCGATCCTGTCGCGATGGGCCTTGTTCATATTCGCCTGGATCTTGAAAACAAAGGCGGAAAAACGCTCGTCGAAGGGATCGATGATCTCGTCGCCGGATATGCGCGGAAGCGGCGGCATCGTCATGCGCAGAAAGCTCTCGAGGAAGGGCTCGACGCCGAAATTGTTGAGCGCGGAGCCGAAGAAAACGGGGCTGAGCCTGCCGGCGCGGACCTCGTCGATGTCAAATTCATAGCCCGCCCCGTCGAGCAGCTCGATGTCATCCGTGAGAACGGCGCGGAGCTTCGCGCCGATCAGCTCGTCGAGCTTGTCGCCGTCCTCCAGCGTGCACTCGACGGCTTTGATGCGGTTCTGACCGCGATGGAACTCGGTAAAGGCGAGGATCTCGCGCTTTTCACGGTCATATACGCCCTTGAAGTCCTGCCCGCAGCCGATCGGCCAGTTCATCGGATAAGTCCCGATGCCGAATTCGTTTTCCAGCTCCTCCATCAGATCATAGGGACTGCGCGCCTCCCTGTCGAGCTTGTTGATAAAGGTAAAGATCGGGATGTGACGCATCGCACAGATCTTGAAAAGCTTTCGCGTCTGCGGCTCGATACCCTTGGCCGCGTCGATGACCATGACGGCGGAATCGGCCGCCATCAGCGTACGGTAGGTGTCCTCGGAGAAGTCCTGGTGGCCGGGGGTGTCAAGGATGTTGATGCAGTAACCCTCGTATTCAAACTGCATGACGGAGGACGTGATCGAGATCCCTCTCTGCTTTTCAAGCTCCATCCAGTCGGAGACGGCGTGCCTTGCCGTCGCCTTGCCCTTGACCGAGCCGGCCAGCTGGATCGCTCCGCCGTAGAGCAGCAGCTTCTCGGTCAGGGTCGTTTTGCCGGCGTCCGGGTGCGAGATGATCGCAAAGGTGCGCCTGCGCTTGATCTGTTCCTGTGTTTGTGACATGGGATACTTCCTTACAGCGTTTTCAAACTGATTTATTATTTTATCATAGTTCTCCTGCAAAAGCAAACGCTTCTGCAGCATGGTTTTGCCCCGCTTTACGCGGGGCAAAACCAGAAAAACGATCATGTATCGATTTTTTCCATGTGCTGAGCGGCGGCGCGAAGCATCAGTTTTTTCGTGCCGAGCTTTTCAAAAGACACCTCGATGAGAAAATCGCCGCCCATGGGGGTCATTTTTATGATCTTACCTGTTCCGAAGGCCTTGTGTCTGACAAGCTCTCCCGTTCGGAAGCTCACGCTTTCTTTTGCAGGCGCATTCCGCGCAGGCGGTTTGAACGACCATGCCTTTTGCTGCGGAGGGGCGACGCGCGGCATCTCAAAGCCGAGCTGCTGACGCTGTTCGTGATAGCCGTAACCCTTTGGAACGTTTTTATGGTCGATCAGCTCCGGCGGGATCTCGTCGACAAAACGCGAGACACGGTTGGCGTTCGTTCGTCCGAAGATCATGCGCTGCCGCGCGCTGACAAGATAAAGCTTTCTCTTCGCCCGCGTGATGGCCACATAGCAGAGCCTGCGCTCTTCCTCCATTTCCTCTTCTTCGCCGATGGCGCGCAGCCCGGGGAAGATCGTTTCCTCCATGCCGACGAGAAAGACCGTATCGAACTCCAGCCCCTTCGCGCTGTGGATCGTCATCATCACGACGCTGTCGGCGTCCCTGTCATAGTTGTCGAGGTCGGTGTAAAGCGCGACGTCGGCGAGATATCCGGCCAGCGTCCTGTCGCCCGATTCGCGCATATAGGTAAGGATGCTCGTTTTCAGCTCCTGCACGTTTTCGGCGCGCGTCGTGTCTTCAACGGTGTTTTTCTCCTCGAGCATGCGCAGATAACCGCTTTTCTCCCACAGTTCTTCGAGCAGCAGATCGGGCGTGTTGTTCTCCGAAAAGCTGCGCAGGGATTTGATCATAGCCGTGAATTCCCGCATGCGCGGCGCGCTGCGGCTCAGTTCGGGAAAGCTGTCCGCCCGGTCGAGGACGTCAAAGAGCGTCGTGCCGTTGATGCGGGCAAGGTCCATGGCGGTCTCCACGCTTTTTGCGCCGATACCGCGCGGCGGGTTGTTCACGATACGCGCAAGACGGAGATCATCGCCCGGCACGGCGATCACGCACAGATAAGCCAGCATATCCTTGATCTCGGCGCGGTCAAAAAAACGCGTTCCGCCGATGATGCGGTATGGGATGCCGTTACGCTTGAACGCATATTCAAGCTGGTTGGACTGGGCGTTCATGCGGTAGAGTATCGCGTGATCGCGCCAGTTCGCGCCGCGGCCGTATGCGCCCATGATCTTCGAGGCGACGTACTGCGCCTCATCGTTCTCGTTGTCGGCGACGTAGAGCTCGATCGGCTCTCCCCTGTCGCTGTCCGTCCATAGCTCCTTGCCCTTGCGGCCCTTATTGTTGCGGATCACGGCGTTGGCGGCGTCCAGGATCTGCCCGGTGCTGCGGTAATTCTGCTCGAGTCGGATCACGCGGCAATTCTTGAACTGATCCTCAAAGGAAAGGATATTTTCGATCGTCGCGCCGCGGAATTTATATATGCTCTGATCATCGTCCCCTACGACGCAGATGTTCCCCCATCCGCCGGAGATAAGGGCGGCAAAAAGGAACTGAAGATGATTGGTGTCCTGATACTCGTCGATGAGGACATACTGGAAACGCCGCTGCCAGTAGAGCCTGACCTCCTCGTCCTCTTTCAGAAGCTTTACGGTGAAGAAAAGCAGATCGTCAAAATCCATCGCGCCGGCGGAGAACATGCGGCGCATATACTCGACATAGATCTGTCCGATGCGGATACGGCGGAAATCGCCGCTCTGCTGCGCTTGCTTGAGATATTCGGCGGCGCCGACGCCCGCGTCCTTGGCCCGGCTGATCTCTCCGAGCACGGATTTGAAGGGAAAGCTCTTCTCGTCGAGATCCAGCTCTTTGATGATCTTCTTGGCCAGGCTTTGGCTGTCGGCCGTGTCGTAGATCGTGAAATTCGACGGAAACCCAAGCTTTTCCGCATCGCGGCGCAGCATGCGCACGCAGGCGGAGTGAAAGGTGCAGGCCCAGACCTCGTCTGCTTTTTCGCCCAGCATACGCCCGAGGCGATCCTTGAGCTCGCCCGCCGCCTTATTGGTGAAGGTGATAGCGAGGATGCGCCAGGGCGCGACGGGATCGAGCGCGGCGGCCTCCTGCGCCGCCTCGCCGCCTTGCAGCAGTGTCCGGAGCATCGCCTCGTCCGCCCCTTCGGGAAGACGGTCGCTGTCCGAGGCGCAGCCGTATTTGAGCAGATTGGCGACGCGGTTGATCAGCACCGTCGTCTTGCCGCTGCCGGCGCCGGCCAAAATCAGCAGAGGGCCTTCCGTGGCAAGAACGGCCTCGAGCTGCCTGTTATTGAGTTGTGCAAAGTCGGAACGCACGACGTTTCTGCGTGCCTCGACAAATCTCTTTGTAAAGTCGTCCATGTCAGCGATTTTATCACAGAAGCGCTTGGGAAACAAGCATGAAAAGCGGCGGAAGCATCTTCCTTCCGCCGCATTATTTTTCCTTCATGAGCTCGCGCAGGCACTCGATCGCTCTTCTTTCAAGCCGCGAGACCTGGACCTGCGATACGTGCAGGACCCGCGCGCAGTTCTGCTGCGTCATGCCGTGAAAGAAACGCAGCGCAATCACCTGCCGTTCCCGTTCCGGCAACGCTTCGACGGCGCTGCGAAGGGCAACGTGCTCGAGCATTTTTTCCTCCGCCTCGTAGTCGCCGAGGACCAGTTCGAGACTGAAGCCGTCCTCGCCGCTCTCCCGTTGGAGGCTTTCGGCGGGGCCGGTCGCTGTCTCGGCGAAAACGATGTCTTCGACGCTGATGCCGCTTTCACGGGAGAGTTCCGTCAGCGTAGGCTCTCGTCCGATCCTCTGCTCGAGCAGGCTTCGCGCCGCGCGGATCTGCGCGGCCTGTTCCTTGACGCCGCGGCTGACCTTGACCGCTCCGTCATCGCGCAGAAAGCGTCTGATCTCGCCGGAGATCTTCGGCACCGCATACGTTGAAAACCGCGTACCGAAGCTCTCGTCAAAGCCGTCGATCGCTTTTAACAGCCCCACGCAGCCGAGCTGATATAGATCGTCCGCGTCGACGCCGCGCCCGGTGAAGCGGCGCACGACGCTCCAGATCAGGCCGGAGTTCTCCGCAATGATCTCCCCGGCCCGTCCGCGGTCGCCCTGCTGCGCCAGCCGGATGTCCCCGTAGATATCCTCGCTCATCGTCTGCCGACGCGCAGACGGATCGCCCGCTGCATCACGACCGTGGTCCCCTTTCCGGGCTCGGAGCGCACACGCAGCTTGTCCATGAAGCTTTCCATGATCGTGAAGCCCATGCCGCTGCGTTCGCTGCCGCCGGTCGTGTAGAGCGGCTTCATGGCCTCCTGTACGTTTTCGATGCCCTTGCCGAAATCCTTGACCATGATCTCCAGCGTATTCCCG
Organism: uncultured Eubacteriales bacterium; assembly: GCA_900319935.1. Classification (GTDB taxonomy): domain Bacteria; phylum Bacillota; class Clostridia; order Oscillospirales; family Oscillospiraceae; genus Limivicinus. The sequence goes on from ONQJ01000003.1 coordinate 26,997, forward strand.
CCGAGGATGCGCAGGCGCATGACGATGCGTCCGATCGAGTCGGGGTAAGCGTGTACGATGGCGTTCGTCACGGCTTCGGACACGGCTGTTTTTACATCGCCCAGTTCCTCAAGCGTCGGGTCAAGCTGTGCGGCAAAGGCCGCGACGGCGGAGCGTGCGAAAAATTCATTGCTGCTCCGGCTGGGAAATTCCAGCTTTATGTAGTTCTGTTCCTTCATTTCAAGCTCCTTTCAGCTGTTCATCGCGACGGCGATCAGTCTGTCGATCCCGGACGCTTCAAGCACCTTGCGCGCCTGCTCGGGCGGGTTTTCCACACGCAGTCTGCCGCCGTATGTCCGCATTTTTCTGCCGGCGTTGATGATAACGGCGATACCGGAGGAATCCATAAAACTCAGGCCTGAGAGTTCGATGACGCACTCGCGTGGCATGTGCTCCTCGATCAGCGCGCCGATGGCGCGGATCGCTCCGCCCGCTTCATGGTGGTCGAGCTCGCCGGAGAGATAGACGATCAGTCTTCCGGAAGAAAAGGAGGCCGCAATCTTCAAAATGATCTCACCTCTTGAACAAAAAATGGCATCGCACCCTGTACGGTGCGATGCCATTATAAGCTTTCCGCGCGGCGGCATTTGTCGGATAAACGCCGCCGAAAATGTTTTTGTCAGATACCGAGGCCTTTCAGGGAGGCTTTGAGGTTTTCGATCAACGCCTCGAGCCTGGCTTTCTTCTCGCGCTCGACGTTGACGACGCTCTCGGGCGCGCGTGTCACGAAGTTCTCGTTCGAGAGCTTCGCGATCTGTCCGGCAAGCTGCTTCTCGGCGTTGGCGAGCTCTTTTTCCATGCGCGCCTTCTCCTTTTCCATGTCGACGAGCTCCGCCATCGGCATGTACATACGCGCGTTGTCGGTGATAACGGTGACCATGCCGTCCGTTTTCTCGGGCGGAACGGGCTGCACGCTGACCTCGCTGGCGTAGGCGAGCTTGCGGACATAGCTCACGCCCGCTTCAAAGGCGGCGGCCTTGTCTGTCGCGATGATCAGATGGGCCTTCTTTGACGGCGGAACGTTCATTTCGCTACGGCGGGCGCGGACGGCCTTGATCGCAGCCATGACCATTTCGAAATTCTCCTCATCCTGCGGGAAGGACAGCTCCGCCTTCCATTCGGGATAGCGCTCGATCATCAGCGCCTCGCCCTCGTGCGGCAGGGCCTGCCAGATCTCCTCGGTGATGAAGGGCATGAAGGGGTGCAGGAGCTTGAGGATCTCGGTCAGGACGTAGAGCAGCACCTTCTGCGCGGCGAGCTTGCTCTCCTCGTCCCCGCCGTTGAGGCGCGGCTTGGTCAGCTCGATATACCAGTCGCAGTAGCTGTCCCATATGAAATCGTAGATCTTGCCCGCCGCCACGCCGAGCTCGAAGCTGTCCATGTTGTCGCAGACCTCGCGGCAGAGGTCGTTGAGCTTGGAGAGGATCCACTTGTCCTCGATCTCAAGTTTATCGGGCAGCTCGTTTTTCTCGATCGTGAGATTCATCATCACGAAGCGCGAAGCGTTCCACAGCTTATTGCAGAAGTTGCGCATGGCCTCGCACTTTTCGACGTAGAAGCGCATGTCGTTGCCGGGGGAGTTGCCGGTGATGAGGTTGAAACGCAGCGCGTCCGCGCCGAACTGGTCGCACATGTCCAGCGGGTCGATGCCGTTGCCGAGCGACTTGGACATTTTCCGTCCCTGGCTGTCGCGCACAAGACCGTGGATAAAAACGGTCTCAAAGGGGATCTCGTCAAGGTGCTCCATGGCCGAGAAGATCATGCGGGCGACCCAGAAGAAAATGATGTCGTAGCCGGTGACCATGACGGTCGTGGGATACCAGTAGCCGAGCTCCGGCGTCTTCTCCGGCCAGCCCATCGTGGAGAAGGGCCAGAGCGCGGAGGAAAACCAGGTGTCGAGCACGTCCTCGTCCCGGTGGATGTTCTTGCTGCGGCAGTGGGCGCATTCGGTCGCGTCCTCGCGCGAGACGGTGATCTCGCCGCAGTCGTCGCAGTACCATGCCGGGATCTGATGGCCCCACCAGAGCTGACGGGAGATGCACCAGTCGTGCACGTTCTCCATCCAGTTGAGGTAGGTCTTCGAAAAACGCTCCGGCACGAACTTGATGCGTCCGTCCTTCACGACCTCGATCGCTTTCTTGGCCAGCGGCTTCATCTTGACGAACCACTGCGGGCTTGTGAGCGGCTCGACGACCGTGCCGCAGCGATAGCAGCAGCCGACATTGTGGCTGTATGGCTCGACCTTGACAAGATAGCCCTGCTCCTCGAGATCGGCCACGATGGCCTTGCGGCACTCGTAGCGGTCCATCCCGTCGTACTTGCCGCCGTTGATGATCTTCGCGTCCTCGTCGATGCACTGGACCTGATCGAGATTATGGCGCAGGCCGACCTCGTAGTCGTTCGGGTCGTGGCAGGGCGTCATTTTGACCGCGCCGGTGCCGAAGCCGAGCTCGACGTAATCGTCAGCGACGATCGGCAGCTTTCTGCCGACGAGCGGAAGGATCGCGTTTTTGCCCACGAGGTGGGTGTAACGTTCGTCCGCGGGATTGACGGCCACGCCCGTATCGCCCAGCATGGTCTCGGGCCGCGTGGTGGCGATGGTCAGGACCTCGTCGGAATCCTCGATCGGGTAGCGGATATACCAGAAGCTGCCCGGGATGTCTTTATACTCGACCTCCGCGTCCGAGAGCGCGGTGCGGCAGTGCGGGCACCAGTTGATGATGCGGCGGCCCTTGTAGATCAGGCCCTTTTCATACAGACTGCAGAAGGTCTCCCGCACAGCGCGGGCGCAGACCTCGTCCATCGTGAAGCGGTTGCGGTCCCAGTCGCAGGACACGCCCATGCTCTTCTGCTGCTCGACGATGCGGTCGCCGTACTTCTGCTTCCAGGCCCAGACGCGCTCAAGGAACTTGTCGCGCCCGAGATCGTAGCGGGTCTTGCCCTCCTTGCGGAGCACCTCTTCGACTTTGACCTGGGTGGAAATGCCCGCGTGGTCGACGCCGGGCAGCCACAGGGCGGAATAGCCCTGCATGCGCTTATAGCGCGTGAGGATGTCCTGCAGCGTCGCGTCGAGGGCATGGCCCATGTGGAGCTGGCCCGTGACGTTGGGAGGCGGCATGACGATGGAAAACGGCTTCTTGTCGTTGTCGATGACACCCTTGAAGTATCCGCCCTTCATCCAAAGGTCGTATATTTTGCTTTCGACCGCTTTCGGGTCGTAGGTTTTCGGAAGTTCTTTCATGTTGTATTCTCCAATCCTTTCGTTATCGTTTTTCCGTGCCTTCCAACGCAACGGATCGGAGAAGTCCGCCGAAAAACGACGCTCTGTTCTCCACGTGATCGCCCCCTGTCAATCAAAAACGCCCTGAGGCAAAATAACCTCAGGGCGATAAAATACCGCGGTACCACCTGAATTCCGCCGATCAACGGCGGCGCTCATGCTCCTGTAACGGGGAGGACCGTCCGCCGCTACTCTTGTTTCACGGCAGATGCTCCGGGCCGACCTTCAACGCGTCGCAAGCGGGACCTTTCACCGGACGGTCCCTCTCTGTGGCTGGCGAGATGCGTTTACTCCTGCCCTTCTTCGCAGTTCCTGGAAATTATAGAATAAGTTTTGCCGTTTGTCAAGCGCCGGCAAGCCTTTTCAGGCCGTTCAGATCCGTCACGCCGACGGTGCGGGCTACCTCTTTGCCGTCTTTGAAAACGATGATGGTCGGGATGCTGAAAATGTTGAAGCGCTGCGCGATGCCCGGCTCCTCGTCCACGTCCACCTTGCCGACCTTGACCTCGCTGCCCATCTCTGCCTCGAACGCGTCCAGGATCGGAGCCTGCATGCGGCAGGGACCGCACCAGGTCGCCCAGAAATCGACGAGCGTCGTGCCGGAGGCGATCGCCTCGTTAAAGCTGCCTGCGTTGAAATGCTGTACCGCCATGGTCAATTCTCCTTTTTCTTATTGTCGATATACTCGCAGGCGGAGAGCGCCGCGACGTTCCCCTCTCCCGCGGCCCTGGCAAGCTGATAGGGCTTGCCCGTACAGTCCCCCGCCGCGAATACGCCGGGGATATTGGTGCGCATCTGCCTGTCCGTCACGATCGCGCCGTCGGCATACGCAAGGCCCTGGACAAGCTTAGTGACCGAAACGGTGTCCTTGATGACGAACACGCCGTCTACTTTGTGTTCCTCACCGCCGGCCAGTACCGCGTCGGCCTTCATACCTCCGCGGATCTCGTAGCGGAGCGGTTTTGTCATACGCAAAACGGTGCAGCCGATGCTCTCGAGAAAATCGGCGTCCCGCGACGCTTCCTCGCCGCTGCCGATAACGGCGACCGTCTTGCCGCGGTAGAGCATCCCGTCGCAGGTGGCGCAGTAGCTGACGCCGCGGCCGAGGAACTCGCCCTCGCCGGGATAGAGCTTCTCGCGCGTGATGCCTGCGGCGATGATCACGGCAAGGCAGGATGTGAACTCGCTGCCGACCGCGACGCCGAAGCTGTCGCCGAGAGGGATGACGCTCAGCGCGCGGCCGCGGATCAGCTCTGCGCCGCTGTCAGAAAGCTGGCGCAGCAGCAGTTCGCTGAGCTCTTTCCCGCTCACGGAGGGTACGCCGGGATAATTGGTGATCTTTTCCGCTTTATACAGGCTGCTTGTCTCAGCGCCGTTGGCAATGACCGCGGCCGTCTTGCCGCGGTTGCGGCAGCTCAGCGCAGCGGACACGCCGGCAATGCCGCCGCCGATGATCACGACGTCATATCTTTCTTTCAAGGAATCACATCCTTTGCGCGTATAGTTTAGCACATTTTTATTGTAATTACTATCTTTATCGGTTATAATGGCAAAGAATTTACAAACAGGAGATATTTTCCGATGGACGAGACCAGAAATTTCATCGAAGAATTCGTCAAAGAAGATCTTATGGAGGGCAATCGCTGCTACGGCATGCAGGTACATACCCGTTTCCCGCCCGAGCCGAACGGTTATCTCCATATCGGACACTGCAAGGCGCTGACGATCGATTTCTCGACCGCTGAGCATTTCGGCGGCATCTGCAACCTCCGCATGGACGACACCAACCCCGCCAAGGAGGATACCGAGTACGTCGACGCGATCCAGGAGGATATCCACTGGCTGGGCTTTGACTGGGGCGACCGTTTCTTCTACGGCTCGGACTATTTTGAGAAAACATATGAGTATGCGCTTGAGCTGATCCGCAAGGGCCTTGCTTATGTCTGCGAGCTGACGCCCGAGCAGTTCCGCGAATACCGCGGCGATACGACGCATCCCGCCGTCAGCCCCTGGCGCGACCGTCCGATCGAAGAGAGCCTCGATCTTTTCGAGCGGATGAAGAACGGCGAATTTGAAGAAGGCCGCTATACGCTGCGCGCGAAGATCGACCTGGCGAGCGGCAACTTCAATATGCGCGATCCGGTCCTCTACCGCATCCGCTATATCGAGCATCACCGTCAGGGAACGAAGTGGTGCATCTTCCCGATGTACGACTTCGCTCACCCGATCCAGGACGCCCTCGAGGGCATCACGCATTCTCTCTGCTCGCTGGAATACGAGGATCACCGTCCGCTCTACGACTGGGTCGTTTCAAACGTCTCGATCCCCGGCATCAAGCCGCGGCAGATCGAGTTCGCGAGACTCGGCATCAATTACACGGTCATGTCCAAAAGAAAGCTGCGCCAGCTCGTCGAAGAGGGGCGCGTCTCCGGCTGGGACGATCCGCGCATGCCGACGCTCTGCGGTCTGCGCCGCCGCGGCTACACCTCGCGCGCGATCCGGACCTTCTGTGAGAAGATCGGCGTGTCGAAGGTCGATTCCACGGTCGACTGGGCGCTGCTGGAGAGCTGTCTGCGCGACGATCTCAACGCCAACGCCCGCCGCGTGATGGCCGTGCTGCGCCCCGTGAAGCTGACCGTGACAAATTATCCGGAGGGCAAGAGCGAGCTTCTCACCGTTGAGAACAATCCGCTTCGTCCCGAGGACGGTACGCGCGAGATCAGCTTCTCCCGCGATCTGTATATCGAGGCGGAGGACTTCATGGAAGTGCCGGCGCCGAAGTTCAAGCGCATGTATCCCGGCTTCGAGGTGCGGCTCAAGGGCGCGTATCTCGTCACCTGCACGGGCTGCCGCAAGGACGAAAACGGCAAGGTCGTTGAGATCTTCTGCGAGTATGATCCGGAAAGCCGCGGCGGCGATCCTGCCGACGGGCGCAAGGTCAAGGGCGCGACGATCCACTGGGTCGACGCGAACAACTGCGCCGAGGCCGAGGTGCGCGTATACGACTATCTCTTCTCCGATCCCGATCCGGACGGCCCCGACAAGTGCTTCCTCGACTATATCAATCCCGACAGTCTGCAGGTACTGACCGGCTGCAAGGTTGAAGAATGTCTCGCCGAGATCCCGATGCCGGAGCGCGGGAAAAACTCCGAAAGCTTCCAGTTCATGCGGCAAGGCTACTTCTGCCTGGACAACAAGGACGCGAAGCCCGGACATCTTGTGTTCAACCGTGCGGTCGCGCTGAAGGACAGCTTCAAAAAGTAAAAATGAGCCGTCGGATCCGATCAAAAGGATCCGACGGCTTTTTTCATTTTCAGAACAGACCGCTCAGCCACGCCTGGAGCGGGAAATAGAGGATCGGCAGGAAGATACCGGGGAGCATGTCGCCGATCTTGATATGCTTTTCGGATATCCCGAGAAGATTGATCGCCATGCCGATGAAAAGCGTCCCGCCGACGGCGGTCATTTCCGTAACGACCTCGGTGGTGAGCACGGGCGCCGCCAGTCCCGCCAGCAGCACGATCCCGCCCTGGATCACGAGCACAGACACGGCCGAGAGGAGCACGCCCGCTCCGAGCGCGGCGGCAAAGATCAGCGAACTCATGAAGTCCATGATACTCTTGGCGATCAGGATCTCATAATTCTGATTCAGACCGGCTTCGATCGACCCGATCACCGTCATCGTTCCGACGCAGAAGAGCATCGTCGTCGTGATGAAACCCTCCGCAAAGGGACCGTCCGCGAGCTTTGTCCCTTTGAGACGGCCGCGGATGCGGTCGGCCGCGCCGTTCATCCGGTCGTCGAGATGCAGGGCCACGCCGATCACGGTGCCGAGAACGAGGCAGACCATCACGATCATGATGCTGGACGTCTGGATCGCGCTTTGTACGCCGATCACGAGCGTGCACAACGCGATGGCCGTCATGATGCCTTTACTGTAACTTTCCTTGATGCGGCTGCCGAAGAGCATGCCGAGAGACGCGCCGAGCAAAACGGCGGCGACGTTGATAAAAACAGCGAGCATGGTCTCATCCCCATGACTTTTTTCGTTATAATAACACGCATTTTTTTTGATTGCAAGCAGAGGTGGAACGAGCGCTGTTTGCTTTTTGTTTTCTATCTGCTATAATGCAGTTGATTATCGGGAAAGGAGGACGATCATGCCGGGAATCATCTGGTTTCTCTTTTGGCAGGCTGTCGGGCAGCTGATCTCGGCGCGCGTTTTTCGCTCGCTTGGGATCTTTGAGAGGCTGCTTCTCGGAAGCGTCTGCGGCAGTGCGGCGGCGATCTGGACGCCGGTTCCCTTTTCCTTTCTCTTCGGCTTTACTCTTGCGTCTCATCTCTGCGCCGCCGCCTTTGGTCTGATCGTCTCCGTTCCCCTGTTGAAAGGCCTTTCTTTATTCTCCCGGAACGAATTGAGGACCCAGTGGCGGGCGCATCGCGCTTTTCTATGGCTGCTGATCCCCTTTATGGCTCTGTGCGTTGTTCTGCTCAACAGCCACACGCTGCAGATGCGGAACGGGGCGGTCTATACCGGACAATGCGGCTGGGGCGATATGCCGATGCATCTCGGCTTTATCACCTCGATCGCCGTGCAGGGCAGCTTTCCGCCGGAATACAGCATTTTGCCCGGGGAACGTCTGTGCTACCCCTTCCTCTGCGACAGCGTCTCCTCCTCGCTGTATCTGCTAGGCACGCCGCTTCGCTGGGCGTATATGATCCCCGCTTTTTTTGCCTTCATGCAGGTCTTCTGCGGTTTTTATCTGCTGGCGCGCTGCATGCTGCGGCGGCTCTCCTCAGCCCTTCTGGCCTTTGTTTTCTTCTTTTTGAACGGCGGTCTGGGGATGATCTACTTCGTGCGCGAATACAGCCTCAAGCAGCTTCTGACGGGCTTCTACAAGACGCCGACCAATCTCGGCGACAGGGGCATACGCTGGGTCAACGTGATCGCGGACATGCTGCTGCCGCAAAGAGCTACCCTGTTCGGGTGGGCGGTATTCTTTGCCGTTCTGCTTCTTCTGTACCGCGGCGTATTCTGCGGAGAAGAAAAGCTCTTCCTCCCTGCGGGGATCCTCGGCGGGCTGCTGCCGATGATCCACACGCATTCCTATCTTGCACTCGGCATCATCGCTGCGTGCTGGCTCGTCCGATCCGCGGTACGCGATCGTCTGAGCGGAAGATGGCTGCTCTCCTGGCTCGCCTTCGGGCTTCCCGCCGTCGCGCTCGCCATCCCGCAGCTTCTGCTCTGGACTTTTCATTCTGTTGAAGGAAACGAGCAGTTCCTGCGTTTCCATTTTGACTGGGTCAACGGCGGGAAGGAAAACTGGCTCTGGTTCTGGCTCAAAAACGTCGGTCCGCTCTTTTTGATCGCCCCTCTTGCCTTCATGACGGCGGATAAAGAACAGCGCGCCGTCTTTTTTCCGGCGCCGCTTCTGTTTCTCCTTTGTGAGTTCGCTGTTTTTCAGCCGAACGTATATGACAACAACAAGCTGCTGTATATCTCCTACGCGCTGTTCTGTATCCTGAGCGCCGATCTCGTCATTCGCGCCGCGGATAAAATTCGATCCCTCTCTCTGCGTGCCGCTGCGCTTGCCGTTCTGATCCTGCTGTGTACGAACGCGGCAGTCTTCACGCTTGCGCGGGAGTATGTTTCCGGAACAGAGAACTATGCCATTCGCCTCTTTACTGCTTCCGACGCCGCTGCAGCAGTCTTTGTTCGGGAGAACACGGAGGCCGACGCGCTCTTCCTCACGGCAGACAACCACAACAACGCCGTCGCCGCTCTGACGGGACGGAATGTGTACTGCGGCAGTCCGTCCTATCTGTTTTATCACGGTCTCGACTTTGCTTCGCGCCGCGAGACGGCGCGCATGCTTTTAACAGACGGAAAAGCCTTTGAGAAAATGCGCCGGGAGCTTGGGATCGACTACGTATACGTCGGGTATTATGAGCGTGGTCTTTCCGGCTGCGACGTCGCCTGGTTTGATGCGAACTATCCGGCCGTCTTCCGCAGCGACGGCGTGACGATCTACAAAACGAGCTGAGGGCCTCTTCACGAGACCCTCAGTTCGTTTTATGTGAGCGCGTAATAGATCGAGCCGACGGCCTGGGCGAACTGAGCGACGGTGACGCCCGGCATCCGGGCGAGCTGCTTCATCAGCGAAGTATTCGCCAGCTCTTCGTCCGCCGTAATTAGCGAGATGCCTGTTTTCCCCTTTTCAAAGCCCTCGCACAGCAGCTCGAAGCATCGACGGGACTTGACGAAGCGGCCGAAGAGGATGCGCAGCGGCGGCGTTTCGCCGAACAGCCAGTTCATTTCCCGCATCACGACGGAGAGGTTTTCGCCGATCTCGCGGAATACCTGCTCCGCTTCGGGATCGCCTTGTGCGGCAAGCTCCATCAGATGCTCAAGACACGGCTTTCGAAGATCCTCCGGTTCCGTCGGAACGATCAGATCCTCACCGCGGCGGACGGCGAAGCCGTCGAGCAGCTTCGGATCGCGCTTCCAGGCAAGGCGATAGGCCGCGGCCTGTCCCAGATAGCGCCGCACGCCGTTCATGCCGGAGTTCTCGTTGCGTGTGCTCCGCAGATCTTCAGGCGGCAGAGCGGCAGAGGGATAATCTCCCATGTCGAGCAGCAGGTCATAGAGCTCAAGCGGAAAGGCCGGTATGGTCCCGTCCGCCTGCAGCCAGCCGGTGCCGAGATCGGTGCCGAGCGAATGCGCGATCACGCCGCCGCGGATCTGCTCGTCCTCACCTCCCGCGGCGAGTTCGACGGCCGCGGTGAAGGCGGCCATATTCCCGTCGTTTGTAAGATGCACCTGCGCGCCGGGAGCGCACAGCGGCAAAATCAGGCTTCTGAGATCCGAAAGTCTGGCAAACTCCCGTTCATAATCAAGCTCTCTGTTTTCGCGCATGGACTTGGTCTTGGGTGTTTCGCCGCCCACGATCCGATCGTTGATGACGATATCCGGGAAACTGACGCCGACGGCGTCGAGTTCTCCTCCGGCCTTAACGATCTGTTCCCCGGCTTCCCGTATCAATCCAAGGATCGGCTCGATGATCCCTTCCACCCTTGGAGTGGAAGCGGGGTTCCAGTCATACTCTTTTGTTGCGATCAGCTTTCCGCGCACAGAAGCGGCAAGCTTGATGTCGCTTCCGCCGATATCGACTCCGACGCAGCTTTTTTCATCCGCCGCGGCAGCGAGAGCTCTCAGCCTCTCGGGCAGATCGACCGCTTGCGAAGGCTGCGGTCCGATTATCGGTGAACAGTCGCAGAGCTGAGAAAGGCTGATCCGAAAATCCCCGTGGATGCGCCGGGCGATGTTTCTGACCTTTCCCAGTCCCTCGGGATCGTCAAAGAGAGCCGGAAGCGCCGATAACAGAGGGAACAGATCATCCTCACAATAGATCTTCACTTCCCGTCCGCTGAATGCGGAAAGGATATTGTATACGTTTGCCGCGGCATAACGAAGGAGAAAGGCCTCTTCTTCCGCGCCGTCTGCCGGAGGGAAAAATAGCTCATAATCTCTGGAGCTGCCGGTGCTTCCGAGAAGGCGCACGATCGCTTTTCGTGCTCCGATAGAAGACGCAAAGCTTTCCCGCAGATCTGGCAGCCAAAGCGATCCTCCGCTCTCCGCCTGACGGAGCAACTCTTTTATCATGCTTTATCCTCCTGTTTCAAATAACGGATCTCTGCGCTGAGCTTTCCGTTTTCGATCTCGAGCAGACCGTAGCTCGGCTCCTTCACTTTTCCGATCGAGCCCGGGTTCATGATCTCCATTCCGAGATGATGATCCAGATACGGCCGGTGTGTGTGGCCGAACAGCACAACGTCCGCGTCGGCGCGCAGCGCGGCATAGCAGAGCTCGCGCACCGCATCGTCGTATTTCACCTCATGCTGGTGGCCGTGCACCGCATAGATCCTCACGCCGGCGACGACGGCGTTGAGAACGAGCGGCTGCGTCGAGCGCAGATCGCAGTTCCCGCGTACCGCGTTGATCGGCAATTCGGGATATCGGCCGCGCAGGGAAACGAGATCCGTCTCGCCGTCGCCGAGAAAAAAGCAAAGCGTCGGGGCCTCGCGTCGCACGGCCTCGATCATATTCCCGGCATAGCCGTGCGAATCGGAAAAAACGCAGATCTTCATAGAATACTCCGCCATCATATCCGGATGAAAAAAGCTGCCGCCTCAGCGGCAGTTTTTTTCATAAAAACGTCAGATCGTGTTCTCGTCGCTCATCAGATCGCCGACGAGCTTTTCGCGCACGACGCGCACCTGGGTCTCGCGTACCTTCTGTCTCAGCGGCAGGACGCTTCTCGGTGAAACAGACAGCTCGTCGAGACCAATGGACAGGAAGAGCTCCGTCAGCTCGAGATCCGCGCCGAGCTCTCCGCAGATGCCGCACCAGATGCCCTCTTTATGGGCGTTGTCACAGGCCATCTTGATCAGGCGCAGCACGGCGGGATGATGGGCGTTGAAGAAACGGCCGAGGTCGTTGTTCTGTCTGTCGCAGGCAAGCGTGTACTGCGTCAGGTCGTTCGTACCGATGGAGAAGAAATCGACCTCCTTGGCGAGGCGATCGCTGATCACGGCCGCGGCGGGTGTTTCGATCATGATGCCGACGTCCACCTCATCCGAGAACGGGATCCCCTCGGCCGTCAGCTCTTTCTTGACCTGCTCGCACATCTTCTTGGCCTCGCGCACCTCCCAGACGGAGGTGACCATCGGGAACATGATCGACAGGCGGCCGTAAGCGGAGGCACGATAGAGCGCGCGCAGCTGGGTCCTGAAGATCCCGGGACGGTTGAGGCAGATGCGCAGCGCACGGTTGCCGAGCGCCGGGTTTTCCTCTCTGGGAAGCTGGAAGTATTCGATCATCTTGTCCGCGCCGATATCCAGCGTGCGGATAACGACCTCTTTTCCGCCCATGTCGGAAAGGACCTTTTTATAAGCCTCGAACTGGTAATCCTCGGAGGGATAATCGTCGCAGTTGAGATAGAGGAACTCGCTGCGGAACAGGCCGATGCCGCCGCCGTCGTTTTCCAGAACGGCGTGCACGTCTTCGGGATTGCCGATGTTGCAGTAGACGCGGATCTCCTGGCCGTCCCTGGTCACGTTGGGCTGGCCCTTGAGCTGGGCAAGCAGCTCCTGGCGTTTGAGGATCTCGGCGCGTTTTTTCAGAAGACGGGCGCGGGTGTCTTCGTCGGCATCCAGGACGACCGTGCCCGTGCCGCCGTCGACGATCACTTCCCTGCCCGCATATTCCGCTTTGAGCTGGTCGCCCACGCCGATGATCGCGGGGATGCCCATCGTACGGGCGAGGATCGCCGTATGGCTCGAGCCCGAGCCGCCGGAGGTCACAAAGCCGAGGATCTTGGATTTGTCGAGCTGAACGGTCTCGCTCGGCGCGAGATCGTCGGCGGCGAGGACCACGGGGACCTCGGAGTCGATGCCTCCCTGCACCACGCCGCTGAGAATGCCGACGATACGGCCGGAAATGTCCTTGACGTCGGCGGCGCGGGCTTTGAAGTAATCGTCGTCCATCGCGGCGAAAGCTTCGGCCTGGATGACGCCTGCGTCCGTAACGGCCGCCTCGGCGTTCAAGCCGGACTCCTTGATAAAGCCCTCGATGGCCTCTTCGTAGTCCAGATCCTCGCACATCATCTGGTGGGTCTCAAAGAGCATGGCTGCCTCATCGCCGGCCTCCGCCCGCGCTTTCTCGGCCAGAACACCGAGCTGTTCGATGGCTTTGGCCTGCGCGGCCTTGAAGCGCTCCCACTCCGCCTCGCGGTCGGAGACCTCATAGCGCTTGAGACTTGCATTGGCACGCTGATAGAAATAGAGCGGTCCCAGAGCAACGCCCGTCGAAACGCCTTTTCCCTGAATGGCTATCATCCGTTAACTCTCCTTTCGGATTAATGGGAATGCGACGATACGGCTGTCACCGGGCGCTCAGCCGTATCGTTTGCTCAGTATCAGAGATTGGCCTTGAAGAAAGCCTCGATAGCGGCCGCGACCGCTTCCTCGTCGCCGCCCTCGACGGTGACCTTGACGGTGTCGCCCTGCTTGATGCCCATCTGCATGAGCGCCATCAGCTTGAGAGCGTTGACGGATTTTTCGCCCTTCTCGATCGTGACGACAGAGCCGGCATAGCTCTTGATCTCCTTGACCAGAAGGCCGGCGGGACGGGCATGGATGCCGACGGGATCGGTGATAACGTACTCAAAAGATTTCATGGTAATACCTCCGAAAAAATATTGATATGTTCTTATATCAGTCCGCACTCGACGCCTTCAAGGTCGTCGGAATTGGTGAGCAGCATGACGACGGTGTCGTTGTACCCGGCTTTTGCAATCGCCTCTCTGTCGAAGCCGAGCAGCCTCTGTCCGGCCTTGACTTCGGCTCCGTCTTCAACAAAGGCGGTGAATCCTTCGCCCTGCATGTTGACGGTGTTTACGCCTACGTGGATGAGGACCTCCATGCCGTCCTTTTCCAGGGTGACGGCATGCTTGGTGTCAAACACCAAGGTCACAACGCCGTCGAAGGGGGCAAGCACGATGCCCTCGTCGGGAACGACGCCGACGCCGTCGCCGAGAATGCCCATGGCAAAGGTGTCGTCGGGGATCTCTTCGCGCGGGATGACCTTGCCCTTGCAAGGCTGCAGCAGCTCGCCGGCCGCGCAGCGCACAACGGAGGGCATCGGCTCGGCGGGA
>ONQJ01000145.1 GCA_900319935.1 uncultured Eubacteriales bacterium
CTGCTTTGACGGAGAGCGCTTCCACAGCTTCGGCATCGTCCCCTGCGAAAAGCTCGTCGACACGATGGGCGCGGGCGACAGCTATATCGCCGGGTTCCTTTTCGGCCTTGTTGAAGGACTGCCGCTGGAGGATTGTATGGCAAAGGGTGCGGCAAACGCTACCGTGACGCTGGGCTATTTCGGCGGATGGTAAAGCCGCCGCACAGAGATGAACGGTTATTCCAATCCCTCCGTTGACGCCGGGCGTCTGCGCATGAAGACCTTCCGCCAACAGATTCGTCCGGCGGGCGCGTATTACGCCGCTCGCTTTTCGATCGGTAAGGATGAGGAGATTTTGTGCCTGCGCCGTCTTTTCAGCCGAGGTGGGAATCCGCTGTTCCTTGAGGAACTGGTGCTGCCCAAACACAGCGCCGAACGGAAGCGGGTGCCGCTGCCCGAACGCGGCTCACTATGGAAGCTGCCCCTCCCGGGTGTTCATACAACGCGCCAGAGTCTTGAGCTTGTCGAGCTTGAGCGGCGCGATCTGCGCATCCTGCGGCTCAGGGAGGAGCGCGCCGCCCTGTGTCTCGAGCGGGAGTATCTTATAGCGAGGGACGTGTGATCGCGCTGCAGCGCGTTCTGATTCCCGAGGGCGGTGAAGAAGAGCTGATCGTCGAGCGCTGAAAGGAGCAAACATGGGAAGCTTTAGCGGCAACTTTTATTCCGAAGAGCTGAAAACCACCACGCGGATCAATCTGATCCTGCCGGATGCGTCCAATGACGTCACGCCGCTCCTCGGCGGGACTCCGAAGCTGCTCTTTCTGCTGCACGGCCTCGGAGGCAACTGCGACGAGTGGCTGCGCTTTTCAAAAATCGAATACTACGCGAAAAAATTCAATCTGATTGTCGTCATGCCCGAGGCACAGCGCAGCTTTTACTGCGACTATCCCACTGCCCCGCGTTATTTCCACTATGTTGCCGACGAGCTGCCGCAGCTGTGCGAGCAATGGTTCGCGCTCAGGCGGCCGCGCGAGGACTGCATGATCGCGGGCGAGAGCATGGGCGGTTACGGCGCGCTCAAGATCGGTCTGCGCAGACCGGAGCGCTTCGGCACGATCGCCGCTCTTTCGGGCGTGCTGGACTTCCGCCGTTTTGTCGACGAGGCGCGCGCAGGGATGCTGCCGGAGATCGAGCCGGGCGAGTTTGACGCGCTCTACCCGACGGGCGAGCTGCCCGAGGAGGACGATCCGATCGCGCTGGTGCGGCGCGCCGCCGCACAGGCTGACCGGCCGCGGTTGATTCAGCTCTGCGGCACGGAGGACTTCCTTTACGAGCATAACCGGCGCTTCCGTCTCGCGGCGGAGGAGGCCGGATACGGACACTGCTATGGCGAGGGACCCGGCGAGCATGCCTGGCCATACTGGGACCGGGCTATTCAGACCGCACTCCGTTTCTTCCTCGGACTGGAGACGGACGGAGAATTCTATTAAGGAGTCGTACTATGAGTTTTGAAGCGAAAAAATGGCAGGAGACAGAGGGTCCTTGCCTTCGCAATTTTGATGAAAAAGAAGCGATTGAAAGCGTGCAGGGCGCTCTGGCGCTCCGTCCCCAGATTGAGGCGGTTATCGACCGAATCTGGGAGGAAGGCTTTGACGGGATCTATTTTATCGGCATCGGCGGCACCTATGCTTCCGCCATGCAGGTGGAGGTCTATATGCGCGGCCGCTCTTCTCTGCCCATCTATGTTGAAAACGCCGCGGAGTTTCTCACCACCGGCAACCGCCGCTTTACCGAACGGTCCGTGGTCATTTATTCCTCGGTTTCCGGCGACACCAAGGAGATGGTGCGGCTCGTCGAGCGCGTCCGGGAAATCGGAGGCAAGATCTTCGCCTTTATCGACACGCCGGGTTCGACACTAACTGCGCCGGACAAGCAGGATTATTTGATCCTCTATCCTAAGAACGAGCAGCTGAAGTTCTATATGGTCGCAAACTATCTCATGTACAAAAACGGCGAGTTCGCCGCCTATGAGGAGTACAACTGCGAGATCGAGGCCCATCTCGCCCTCGCGCTGGCAGAGGTAGAAAAGGCTGCGGACGCCTGGGCATATGAGTACGCGAAAAAGACAGTCGCTTTCCACCGCGAGCGGCCTGATCTGCCGCACTACTTCATCGGCTCGGGCAACCAGTACGGAGCCACCTACTCCTACGCCATGTGCTACTGGGAAGAGCAGATGTGGATCCGCACCAAGTCTATCAGCTGTCAGGAGTTCTTCCACGGCATGCAGGAGATCATCGTCGCCGACACACCCGTCACGCTCTTCATCGGCGAGGACGAACAGCGCCCGCTTGCAGAACGCGTCGCGCGCTTTCTGCCTCGTGTCTGCGCCAACTACACGATCATCGACACGGCCGAGCTGGAGCTGGAGGGAATTCGAAAGGAGTTCCGCGGCAGCATCTCGCATCTCGTGATGCACGCGGTCAACAATCGCGTGGACGCCTATATGGAGCTGTTCCTGCGTCACCCGCTCTCGATCCGACGTTACTACAGGCAGTTCGATTATTGAGCCTCACAATCAAAAG